>CAYPOY010000008.1:0-27233 GCA_964412395.1 uncultured Anaerolineales bacterium
GTTGCTTCAGCCTCCGTCCTCAAATTTGCGAAATCTTGGTGAGGGTATCGAGCACATCGCCAACACCCGGATGGCAGGAGTACTGGTGCAGCGGATGCTCGCCGGGGGACGGGAGGTGATCCTGGGCGGCAAGCGCGATCCGAGTTTCGGGCCAGTGGTGATGTTCGGGTTGGGCGGGGTGTACGTGGAGGTGTTCGAGGACGTCGCATTTCGTCTGGCCCCGCTGACCCACGAGGAGGCCGAGGAAATGGTCTCTGAGGTGCAAGGGAGCCGCCTGCTGCGGGGCGTGCGCGGCGAACAGCCGGCGGACGTGGGGGCAGTTGTCGAGGCGCTGCTGGGGCTGTCGTGCTTCCTGGTCGAATGTCCCGAGGTCGTGGAGGTTGACGTCAACCCACTGCTCGTGTTTGAGCAGGGTGTGGCAGCGGTGGACGCACGGGTGGTGGTCGGGACACGCCGCCGTGGACGGGTGGCGCTGGGATAGTGGTCAGACGCCAGAAAACTTGACGAAACAGGGTTTTTACATTACAATCGCCTCACGTATTGGTAGGCCGCCAGTCGAAGTGCAATGTTTGAGAATCTGACCGACAAACTCCAGGCCGTCTTTCGGCGGCTGGGCAAGCGCGGTATCCTGCGTGAAGCCGACGTAGACGAGGTGCTGCGCGAGATTCGCCTGGCGCTGCTGGAGGCCGACGTACATTACAAAGTGGTCAAAGACTTCGTCAGCCGCGTGCGCGAGCGGGCCGTCGGCGTCGAAATCACTAAAAGCCTCAGCCCTGCCCAGCAAGTGGTCAAGATCGTCCACGAGGAACTGGTTGAAACGCTAGGCGAGCCAGGGCGGCTGGAGCTGAAGGGGCCTGCGCCCTACGTCATTATGCTGGTCGGGCTGCAGGGCTCGGGTAAGACGACGACGGTGGCAAAACTGTCCCGGTATCTCAAGCGAGGCAGTCACCTGCCGCTGATGGTGGCCAGCGACACCTATCGCCCAGCCGCCATAATGCAACTGGAGGTGTTGGGTCGCCAACTGGAACTGCCAGTCCACAGCGAGGGGCAGCACGTCTCACCGCCTCGGATCTGCGCCAATGGTGTCCTCGAGGCACGCCGGCGAGGATACGATGTGGTTGTTCTCGACACCGCCGGCCGCCTCCAGATTGACCAGGAGATGATGGCCGAGTTGGAGGCTGTCAAGCGGGCGGTAAAGCCGGTCGAGACGCTCCTGGTGGCTGACGCGATGACGGGGCAAGAGGCAGTGAATGTCGCGGCTGGCTTTCATCAGCGCGTCGGGTTGACCGGGCTGATACTGACCAAAGTGGACGGCGATGCCCGAGGGGGAGCGGCCATCAGCATGCGGGCCGTCACCGGCGTGCCGATCAAATTCCTGGGCACGGGTGAGAAGACTGATGCGCTGGAAGTCTTCCATCCCGACCGGCTGGCCTCCCGCATCCTGGGGATGGGGGACGTGCTGACGCTCATCGAGCGGGCAGAGGCCGCCTTAGACCAGGAGCAGGCCGAGCGCCTTGAGCGCAAGTTGCGCGAGGCCAGTTTCGACCTGGAGGATTTCCTGGAGCAGTTACAGCAGGTCAGACAGATGGGGCCGCTGAGCCAGATTCTTGGCATGGTGCCCGGGATGGGCAGGTTGGCCCAGGACATATCGCCTGATGTCACTGATCGACAGTTCAAGCATATTGAGGCGATCGTCCTTTCGATGACGCCGGAGGAGCGGCGTAACCCTCGCATACTCAATGCCAGCCGCAAGAAGCGCATCGCTCGCGGCAGCGGCACGACGGTGCAGGAGGTGAATGCGCTGTTGAAGCAGTTCCGCCAGATGCAGCGGATGATGAAGCAATTGGGGAAGGGGAAGGGGGGCATGCGGGGGTTGATGCGGGTGTTGGGGTAGGTTGCAAGAAGCAAGAGGCAGGAAGCAGGAGGCAGGGATGGAAGCGTATGAATTTCAGGCCCGGGTAGCACCTGATGGGAGACTGGTTGTGCCAGAAGCTTTCGCCCCCAAGTTGTTGCAGCAACCGGTTGTTCGGGTGATTGTTTTGCTTGGCGAACCGCCAGGAATGTGCGAAGAGCGGGCCTGGTCACGCCTGACGGCCAAGTAATTCTTTGCTGGCTATAGATACTGACGCGATCTACAATCAACCTGAGTGAGCGATGAAACGCTACCAGCCGGGCGAGATTGTTTTGTTGCTGTTTCCTTTCACAGATATGGGAGGGGCGAAGCGCCGTCCGGCGCTGGTACTGCTGGATACTGGAGACATCGATATCGTGGTTGCACGGGTGCTGTTGGTTAGATAAGGGTGATTTCGATGAGCGATATTTTGAGGCCCTGCGTTTTCCCCAATCTACCAAACACAACGACAGGAGGAATATGGTCAAAATGCGATTGCGGCGCGTAGGCGCCAAGAAGCAACCCAGTTACCGGGTAGTAGTGGCCGATGCGCGGTCTCCCCGCGATGGACGGTTCATCGAGACTATCGGCTTCTACAACCCGCGCACTGAACCGGAAACAGTGACGATCAAAGAAGGCCGGGCGTTGCACTGGTTGAACGTCGGGGCGCAACCCACTAAGGCAGTGGCCCGGTTGCTGAAGAAGCAGGGTACACTGGCCCGCTTCGAGCGGCTTAAGCAGGGCGAGTCCCTGGAAACGCTGGTGACCGAGGCGGAGGAAGCGGCCCAGGCTGTGCCGGAGATTAGCCCCAGGACCCGCCGGGAACATGCAATGCCTGTGGCGGAAGAACCGGCTGTAGAGCCAGAAACGGCGCTTCCTGAGGCCGAAGGTGAGGCTGAGGAGGTAGGGACAGAAGAGATAGAAGAATAGTCATTTCCTGTCGCAGTGGAATTCTGCTCCTCCACTGCGTCTCCGTACCGTTCACAGCATCCGCGACAACGGATTTCTCTACGTCTACTTCAAGAAGGAGGAGCAACAATGGCTTCGATGAAAGATTTGGTTGAATTCATTGCCAAGTCACTGGTGGACGATCCGTCCCAGGTGTACGTCTCCGAGATTGAGGGCGAGAACTCGGTGATCCTGGAACTGCGGGTCGGCCCGGAGGACATGGGCCGCATGATCGGCAAGGGTGGGCGTACAGTGAACGCCATACGCACGCTCATCCGGGTGCTCGCTGCCAAGCAGGGGAAGCGGGTCACCCTCGAAATCGTCTAAGCACCGATGGGTGCTGCGATACAACGCGATGGTGGGGGGCTCAGGGGGAGCGCGAATGCCTGAGCCCTGCTACTTAGTGGTCGGGCGAGTATTGCGGCCGCACGGCGTACGGGGTGAGCTGCGCGTCGAAATCATCACCGACTACCCCGAGCGTCTGGGGCAGTACACCGATTTTTACCTGGCCTCCCCTGATTCCCCCGAAGCGGTGCAGCGCTATCCGGTAGAAAAGTTGCGCCAGCACGGAGGAGCGTTATTACTGAAATTGGGCGGTTGCGACGACCGGAACAGTGCTGATGAGCTGCGTGGCATGCTCGTGCAGATACCGATCGAGGAGGCCGTGCCGCTTGAGGAAGGGGAGTATTATCATTTTCAACTCATCGGCGTGAGGGTGGAGACGGAGAGCGGCGAGTGGCTGGGCCAGGTAGTCAAAGTGCTGGAGACTGGAGCCAACGACGTTTACGTCGTGCGTGGACCGTGGGGCGAGGTGCTCTTGCCAGCCGTGGATAACGTGGTACTTGAACTCGACCTGGAGTCGAAGCGGATGGTGGTGCACCTGCTGCCGGGCATGTTGGCAGAGGACGAGGGATGAACGACCTGCGTTACTGGGTAGGGTTCAACATTGTGCGTGGTATCGGCCCGACACGGCTACGGGCACTGCTTGACTACTTCGGGGACGTGGAACGAGCCTGGCATGCCCCGGCCGAGGAACTGTGTAGCGCAGGGCTGGATCGCCGCTCGCTGCAGAACCTGCTGGCGGCCCGGGCTGCGCTCGATCTGGACCGGGAGTTGCAGCAGATCGCCGCTGTTGGCGCGCAAGTGCTCACGTGGGAAAGCCCCGGCTATCCCCGCCTGCTTCGCGAAATCGCCGACCCGCCGCCTGTGCTTTATGTCAAGGGTGCAATAACGGAGGAGGATGCCTGGGCGGTGGCAGTCGTCGGCACGCGGCGGGCTTCGGCCTACGGACGGCAAGTGACCCGCCAACTGACCACTGCGCTAGCGCGCAGTGGTATCACCGTCGTCAGCGGCTTGGCGCGAGGGATTGATGGCGAGGCACACCGAGCGGCACTTCAGGCTGGGGGCCGTACCATTGCCGTGCTGGGCTGCGGCATTGACCGAATCTACCCGCCGGAGCACCGCAAGTTGGCCGGGGAAATCATCGCACGGGGGGCGCTGGTCAGCGACTACCCACTGCGTACGCCGCCAGAGGGACCCAACTTTCCACCCCGCAACCGCATCATCAGCGGACTCAGCTTGGGCGTACTCGTCACCGAGGCGGGAGTACGGAGCGGGGCACTAATCACCGCCGGCTACGCAGGCGAGCAAGGGCGGGATGTCTTCGCTGTGCCAGGCTCTATTCTGATGCGCGGCAGCGCCGGTACCAACGCGCTTATCCAGGATGGGGCTAAGGTCGTGCTCCGCCCGGAGGACATCCTGGAGGAACTGAACCTGACGATGGTAACCGAGCAGGCGGAAGCACGTCAGGTGCTCCCGGCCGACGAGACGGAGGCGGCGCTGTTGGCCCACCTTTCGGCGGAGCCGACCCACGTGGACGAACTGCGGCGGCAGGTGGGACTGCCAATCGCGCAGGTGACCAGCACGCTGGCGCTGATGGAGTTGAAGGGGATGGTGCGCCAGATGGGCGGGATGAAATACGTCGTGGCCCGCGAGCCAGGCGTAGAGTACGTGGTAGAGTGAAACGTGATTCGTGAAACGTGAGAGGGTTACGTTTCACGTTTCGCGTTTTACGTCTTGCGTTTCGATCAGCCGATTGCTCGTGTTGTTAGTGAGGAAGAGAGTGGCATCATTCTTCGCGTTGATTATGGCCGGGGGGGTCGGGACGCGACTGTGGCCCCTCAGCCGTCGCAATCGTCCCAAGCAATCACTCAAGCTGGTCGGGGAGCGCACTATGTTCGAGCACGCGGTGGGCCGGCTCGCTCCCCTATTCCAACCGGAGCAGATTTTCGTCGTCGCGGGTGCCGAGCACGTAGCATCCCTGGCAGCGCAAGCACCGGAACTGCCGCCGGAGAATTTCATCGTCGAACCGGAGGGCCGTGGTACTGCTCCTTGCATCGGGCTGGGGGCGATCCACCTTCGCCAGCAGGACCCAGAGGCAATTATGGCGGTGCTCACCGCCGATCACTTCATCGCCGACACAGCGCGCTTCTGCCAGGTGCTGGCAGCAGCGGCATTGGTCGCTGAAGAGGGCCACCTGGTCACGCTGGGCATCACGCCTTTGTTTCCCTCAACCGGCTTCGGCTACGTTGAGCAGGGGGAGCGCCTGGGCACGGTGGAGGGCTTTCAGGTCTTCCACGCCGAGCGATTCACTGAGAAGCCAAGCCTGGAAACGGCGCTTCATATGGTCGAGAGTGGCGAGTACTCGTGGAACAGCGGCATGTTCATCTGGCGGGTGGATCGCATCCTGGAGGAGTTCCAGCGTCAGATGCCCGAGTGTTATGTGCAACTGGCGGAGGTAGAAGCGGCGCTGGATACACCTGGTTATGAGCCGACGCTGAGCCGCGTCTGGCCCCAGGTCGCCAGGCAGACAATTGACTACGGCGTGATGGAGGGTGCTGAGGACGTGGGCAGTTGGGATAGCCTTTCGGAGTTGCTGCCGGCCGACAAGGAAGGGAACATCGTCGTCGGCCCACACATGGGGATTGATACGCGGGACACGCTGGTTTTCGGCGGGAAGCGGCTCATCGCTACCATTGGACTGGAAGGGATGGTGATCGTGGATACGGAGGATGCTCTGTTGGTCTGTCCCAGGGAACGAGAGCAGGAGGTGCGGGCGATTGTGAGGCGGCTGAAGGAGGATGGGCGCAGCGAATGGCTGTAAGCCTGGACGACTTCGACCCCTACGTAGTCGCCGACCACGACATCACCGAAGAGGATCTCGACCGGGTGGTGCGCTACCTGCGGCTGTTACAGGGCCCTGACACACTTGCATTAGAGGACATTGCTCTGGGTGGCTACTACGGCACCAGCGCGCTCTTGCACGAGGTGGTAGAACTAGACATCCTGTTGGAGCGGGAGCCGGGGCTGTTGGAGATGGATCGGGATGCCATCCTGGCTTTCTGGCACGCCAATGAGGATGTACACACCAGAGCGCTGGCAATCGAGTACAGGTATCTGGGCGACGTAATTCAGTGCCTGTTCAATGTAACGGTGGGCATCGGAGCCCTGATCGTAGCCAATGCATCGGATTGGGATCTGGAGCTCCTGGTTGAGTCGGACGTAGAGATCCCGCTGTTCAAGCCCGACGATGAGCAGGTCAGGCGGGCCTCGGATCTACTGGCCCGCTTACAGGCCGTGAATAGGGAGGGGGTAATATGGAGACGAGATTCCGACTGTTGGAAAAGTGGTTCAGGGACGAGGGGCGCTGGCAGGTCTGGGGGACGGTATATGAGAATTGCGACCCTGAGTCCCGGGGTCAGACGCTGCTGCTCCGTACCATTCCCGACGATGATCGCCGCACAGCACGCTTTTTCAGCGCTCGCATTCGTGAACTTTCCCCTGGTATCGAGGAGGCCGAACGTCTCATAGACGAGTCCTACCCCATTCGTTTCCGCGTCCTCCCCGAGATTCGTACCGTAGAGGGCGCGAGCCACCGCGAGATACGCGCCCGGCTGTGGGACATCATCTTCGAGGAGATGGAGGAGCGGAGAGCGAAACATCGGGTAGAATACCCCGTGCTTGAGCCAGCCTACGTGGCGCTGCGCGAAGGATCAGAGGATAAAGACTGAGGCTGACATGCAAGCCTATTGTATGAAGTGTAAAACCAAGCGCGAGATGCAAGACCCCCAGCCGGTGTTCACCGGCAATGGGACGCCGGCCACGCGGGGGGTCTGCCCGGAGTGTGGCACCAAGATGTTCAGGATGGGCCGTACCCCGGCCCACGAAGGGCTCGATCCGGAAGAACACACCGTTATCTCCAAAGCCAGAGCCGAACTGGCGAAAAAGCCTAAAATGGTGATCGTCGAGTCCCCGGCCAAGGCACGCACGGTGGGTCGTTTCCTGGGGAAGAAGTACACGGTGCGGGCCTCGGTGGGGCACGTGCGCGACCTGCCTTCCAACCGGATGGGGGTAGACATTGACGATGATTTCCGGCCCCACTACGTCATCTCCGCCAAGCGCCAGGACGTGGTACGGGAACTGCGAGCGGACGTCAGGAACTCGTCCGAGATCTACCTGGCGACCGACCCAGACCGGGAGGGCGAGGCCATCTCCTGGCATTTGACTCAGGCGCTCAAGTCGGCCATCGGGCAGCGGCCGGTGCACCGCGTGGAGTTCCACGAGATCACCAACGATGCCATCGAGCACGCCTTTGCCCACCCGCGTAAGATTGACATGCAGCGGGTGGATGCACAGCAGGCGCGGCGCATCCTGGACCGGCTCGTCGGCTATACGCTCAGTCCGCTCCTGCGCGACAAAATGGGGCGGCGCGGACTTTCCGCCGGCCGGGTACAGTCGGTGGCCGTGCGGCTGGTGGTCGAGCGGGAGCGGGAAATCGAAGCCTTCGTGCCGGTCGAATACTGGTCCATCGAAGCGGAGTTGGCCAAACGCTCCCCCCCCTCACTCCCCCGCATAGGAGGGGGCAGGGGGGAGGTGCGCAGTTTCATCGCCAGGCTGCACCGCATTCGAGGGAAGGAGTTGGAACTCCACAGCGAGGCCGATGTACAAACCGTCGTGACCGAACTGGAGAAGTCTGCTTACACCGTGGCGAAGGTGAAAGAGGGACAGCGGCGACGCAGGCCCGCAGCTCCCTACACTACCAGCACGATGCAGCAGGAGGCCTCCCGTCGGCTGGGGTTCACGGCCCGGCGCACGATGCGCTTCGCCCAGCAACTGTACGAAGGGATAGACCTGGGAGACGGGCCGGTCGGTCTGATCACCTACATGCGTACCGACAGCACCAACGTCGCCGAGCAAGCACAGAAGGAGGCCAGGGAATTCATCCTGGAGAAGTACGGCGAGGAGTTCGTGCCTGCCAAGCCACCGCGCTACAAGACGCAGGCCAAGCGGGCTGAGGAAGCCCACGAGGCCATCCGCCCCACCAGCGTCTTACGCACGCCCAAGTCTCTAAAGCCATACCTGGATCGGAACCAGTACCGGCTGTACCAACTGATTTGGCATCGCTTCGTCGCCAGCCAGATGGCGCCGGCGGTGTACGACACCATCTCCGTGGATATCCTGGCTGGCCTTCCCCCCAATGGGGGGGAGGTGGAAGGGGGGGATAAGCCTTACCTCTTCCGCGCCAGCGGTTCCAGCCTGCGCTTCAAGGGCTTCCTGGCCGTGTACGAGGAGGCGAAGGACGAAGATACCAAGGCCGAGGAGGAGCGCAAGCGGGAGGAGATACCGCCGCTGACGGTGGATGAAATCCTCGACCTGGTACGATTGCTGCCGGATCAACATTTCACCCAGCCCCCGCCCCGCTACAGTGAGGCGACCCTGGTGAGGGCATTGGAGGAGTACGGCATCGGCCGCCCCAGCACCTACGCCCCGACCATGTCCACCATCCAGCGACGGGGATACGTCGAGCGACGCGATGGGCGATTGTACCCCACCGAAGTGGGAATCATCGTCAACGATCTGCTGGTTGAATACTTCCCGGATTACATTGACGTCGGTTTCACGGCCCAGATGGAGGAGGGCCTGGACCTGGTCGCCGGTGGCAAGCGAGAGTGGGTGCCGATGCTGCGTGACTTCTACGATCCGTTCTCCGTCACGCTGTCTCAGGCACGGGAGAAGATGCCCACCGTCCAGATGGGTGACGATCCGACCGGTGAACTGTGCCCGCAGTGTGGCCATCCGCTGATCTACAAGTACGGTCGCTTCGGCAAGTTCATCGGCTGCAGCAACTTTCCTAACTGTCGCTTCCACAAGCCGATCCTGGTCAAGACCGGTGCCAAGTGCCCGGAGTGTGGGGCCGACCTGGTGGAGAAACGGACGCGCCGTGGACGTACATTCTACGGTTGTGCCAACTACCAGGCCAACGACCCCGACTCGTGCAAATTTACCGTGTGGAAGCGGCCCTTGCCGCAGCCCTGCCCCGTGTGCGGCGGGTTGCTCACTGAGGCACGCAAGGGGTGGGCGAAATGCACCGCCTGTGAGGAGGAGGTCGAGATCGCCAGCCTTCCCCAGGTGCAGGCCGAGCCGGCAGAGGCATGATTGAATCCCAGGCATATTTGAGGGCGCGGTAACCGCGCCTCTACAGGCAATGGATATGGACAGGTTGCTGGAGCGGTTTCTGACCTATCTGCAGGCGGGCCGGAATGCCTCACCTTACACCGTCAAGAACTATGGCAACGACATCGGCCAGTTTCTGGATTACTGCAGAGCGCAGGGAGTGAGCTCGCTGGAGCAGGTGGACCGCTCGCTGCTGCGGAGTTACCTGGCGGAGCTGGATGCCGCAGGCTACGTCAAGGCCAGTATTGCACGTCGTGTGGCGGAACTACACTCCTTCGGTGATTTCCTGGTCCGGGAAGAAGTGCTGGAGCGCAATCCCTTCCGCATGGTCAGCGCCCCCCGCATCCCTAAACGGCTGCCGCAGTACCTGACGGTCGCTGAAGTGGAGGCGCTGCTGGCGGTGCCCGATACATCCACTCCACTGGGTTTGCGCAACCGGGCCATCATCGAGGTATTATACGCGGCGGGCCTGCGGGTCAGCGAGTTGGTAAGCATGGCCATGGCAGACATCGACCTGGCACAGGCCCAGGTACGTGTGGTGGGCAAGGGGAACAAAGAGCGCATCGGGTTGCTGGGACGGTCAGCGGTGCATGCGGTGCGGGCGTACCTGAAAGCAGGGCGGCCTACATTGCTGGGTCGGAGGCCGATTGACGCGCTGTGGCTCAACCACCGGGGCGGTCGCCTGACAACGCGCGGGGCGGCGCTAATACTGAGCAAGGTGGGCCAGCAGGCAGGCATCCGCACCCACGTCTCTCCTCACGTCCTGCGTCACTCCTTTGCCACGCATCTCCTGGATGGTGGCGCTGACCTACGTGTCGTGCAGGAACTGCTGGGCCACGCCAGCCTCGCCACGACCCAAATCTATACTCACGTCAGCCAGAGCCGGGCACGGGAGGTTTACATGCGGGCACATCCGCGAGCTGGGGCCTCGGATTTGCCCTAGTCGCCGCTTTATGGTAAAGTATTTGTGCGCCAATGACATTTATGGTACAATGAATGTAGTGAAATCTTCTGCAAAAAAGTCAAGCACAGACAAGGAGGGCGAAGATGGACACCATCCTGCAACTCGTTCAGCAGCGCAAGACGCTGGTAACACTGATCGGGGGTGGCGTGCTGGGGCTGCTTCTGGGGTTGGCCATCGGCTGGTGGTTGTGGCCAGTTGAGTGGACCAATTCCACGCCCGGCAACCTGCGCTCCGATTTCCAGAGCGATTACATTCTCTGGGTTGCCGAGCAATACGCGAGTACCGGCGATCGGCCCGGTGATCTGGAATGGGCACGCGCCAGGTTGGGTGCGGAGTTCTGGAAGAAAGGCCAACTCGGTGAGACGATGGAGGGGCTGGCAGGGGAGCTTGGCGGGCAGGAGGCAGTCTGCCTGCGGGCTCTGGCACAAGCCCTGGAAACCGCACCTGCAGTGTCGGAGACGAGTGGCGGGGCAGGGATTCGCTCAGTGGCACTGGTTTGCGGAGTTGCCTTGTTGGTGGTGGCGTGCGTGGGAGGGATAGTGTTCCTCGTCAGTCGCTTGAGCAAGCAACGGGCCAAGCCGGAAGCAGTCAAACAGGGTAGGGAAATAGCCAGGAGGCGCCCGCCCTCTGAAGAAGAGGTCTCATGGGGGGAGGAGGGACCACCACTGGCTCAGTTTGTCACCACATACACGCTGGGAGACGATCATTACGATCCTTCGTTTAGCATTGAGTTGGAAAGTGGCGAGTTCATGGGCGAGTGCGGCGTAGGCGTCTCAGAGACCATCGGTGTGGATGCGCCCAACAAGGTCACTGCCTTTGAGGTCTGGTTGTTCGATAAGAATGACATCCGCACCGTGACCAAAGTGCTGATGTCGGACTACGCCTTCCACGACGAGGCGCTACGCACGAAGTTGGCGTCCAAGGGGGAACCAGTGCTGACCGACGTGGGGAAGGGCATCATATTGGGGACGAAGACGCTGCGCGTGCGGGCGCGCGTCGTAGAATCAGAGTACGGGATGGGCAATCTGCCATCCAATAGTTTCTTCGAGAGGCTGACAATGGATCTGGCAATCTGGGTCATACCAGGGCAGGAGGAGACACTGCCAACGGCCGATGCTGATGCCCCCCTCATGCCGCCGACCCTGTAGGCTGACCGGATCGGCCCTGGTAGGGTTCGTAATGACGACTTTAGTCGTTCCCACCACTCAATAAGCGACTGAAGTTGCCACTACAACCCATCAAATTAGAGTTGACAAAGCACTGAATAGGCACCCTCGCCGTAGCGATGCGGCGGGGGTGTTCGCTTTGGAGGGAGCAATGCGTCGCCTGTGGTGGGCTTTTCTGCGGCTCTTTTTCAGCCTGCTTTACAATGAGTTCGCCTGGACCTATGATCTGGTGGCCTGGATAGTGTCGCTGGGGCAGTGGAATACGTGGGGACGCACGGCGATTCCGCACTTGCGCGGAGAACGCGTGCTGGAACTGGCCCACGGTCCCGGCCACCTGCTGGTAGCGATGGCAGAACAGGATCTGGCCCCGGTGGGGCTTGACCGCTCGCAGCACATGGGACGCCTGGCGCAACGGCGGTTGAGGAGAGCCGGGTTGACCATTCCCATGGTGCGGGCCCGTGCGCAGGCACTCCCCTTCTGCGATAGGTGTTTTGACGATGCCGTCACCACCTTCCCCACCGAGTTCATCCTGGACCCCGCCACGTTACGGGAGACCGCGCGTGTTCTGCAGTCAGGTGGCCGGTTGGTTATCGTTGCCTGGGCTCGCCTGAGCGAGCGCGACCCAATCTCTCATTTCATCGCGTGGCTTTATCGGGTGACAGGGCAAGATGAACCGCTCCCCGGCGAGGGTGAGGCGGTGGTAGCGGAGGCCGGGTTCGCTCCCCGTACTGTATGGAAGCGAGTCGGACGCAGCGAGGTGATGTTGATCGTGGCAGACAGACGATGATGGAGTGTGCGATGGTCTATACGGAATGATAGGCCAGTATATGAGAGCGGCTCATCATCACCAGGTCAGCCTCAGCAGGGAAGGGAGCAGGAAGTTCAATGAAGGGGAAGATGTGCGCCTCGGTGATAGGCAACAGATCGCCAGGGATAGTGCCGAGGAAGTCGCGCACGTTGGCTTCGGTGGGCATGTGGAAGTAACCCCGGCACACGGCCACTGGCGTGTAGGCCACCAGTAGTTCACGCCGTGCGAGCATGCGGATCGAAGCGCGGGTCTCAGCCGAGGCGAAGTAGATGAGTATGATTTGGGGCTTGCGAATAACGACGTGAGGACGAGAGATGGTCTTCAGCGGGCTTCCGGGCATCAGTGGTGCCATGTGAACGTCGTAGAGAGAAAGACTATCGCGGGCAGGGTCGTTGATGAAGTTGTCCACTGCTCCCACCGTTTCCAGTTGACCGCTGAATTGGAGGTGGGCGGTGAGGATCTGGACTTCGTGGCGGTAGATAGGTGGCGCTTGAAGTTCCATCGTTTGCTCCTTTGCGTGCTTTGTGGTAAAATGATTGTGCTTGGTGGGTGTAGCCTAAGGGTCAAGGCACCTGGTTGTGGCCCAGGAGATTGTGGGTTCGAATCCCACCACTCACCCCAGGCGGTGATGGCCGGACTTTGATCCGGCCTTAATTATACACCAATCGCCCCCGTAGCTCAATTGGATAGAGCGTCGGACTTCGAATCCGCAGGTTGCGCGTTCGAATCGCGCCGGGGGCGCCTGGGAAAATGCGTTAGCGTACCACGAAACGGGGGGCGCGGGTACGCGGTCTCCTGGGCGCAGTTCACCACCACCTTCAAAGGCTTTCTCAGTTGGGAACTCTATGAGCAGGACCTCAACGCCCTGGAGGAGGAGGTCGGGTACGACATCGCCAAGAAGTTTCGGGAGCGGAAGCAGGGGAATGTAGCAGCCCGGTTTCTTTCGATGACGAGCACACGTATCCGCTTCAACTTCATATTCGTGCTCATCTGGGTAGCGTTGATTGCCCATTTTGCGGCGTCACTTGCTTTCGCGTTCATCCCTGGAGACGTCTGGCGGGTTCCGGCGGTGGTTGCACTGTGCGTCCCCTTATGGCTATCGGCGCCGTCGTTCTTCGTGGGCCCTCCCTGCCGGCGTGTCGTGTGGTCGGTGTACGGAGCGATGTGGAGGCAGGTCTGGTTCTACAAGAGCGATGCTATCGCGGTGGGCGACAAGTAGCGGACCGGATTGGATGCGGTAGAACGAAGCGGCGAGCGCGTGGGCGCTCGCCGCTCTCTATGTCACTCCTACGATGCAAGTCCATCCAGCAGCGCGGCGATGCGGACGTGCTCGTCGGGGGCGTGAACGCGAGAAGCAGCGGACTCAGGGTCGCAGGTCGAGTTGTTCAATGTTCCAGAGTTCGGAGGCCTGGGTGGGGTCGGGAGCCAGGCCGATGACCAGCGTGCGAGCGAGGGTGTCTTTCAGGCGTTGGAAGAGCGGTAATACTGGCAGTCGTTTGGAGAAGATGCGCTGGGCCTCGGCGTGCCCGGCGGCGTAGCGTTCGCTGCCAGGAGGGGCCTCCAGGGCCGACAGGCAGGCGGCGTCGTATTCGTCGTCGAGGAAACCAGCGACGTTGGGCCTATCCCAGTGGCCCGCGTCGGGTATCTGGTCGCTCAGGAACATGTCGCACAGGGGGGCGGACGTGGCGGGCCAGGAGAACTGCGCCAGGTCGAATCGCCGGCCAAAGAGCATCCCTTCCGGCCCAGGGGCGAAGAGCGTCTCGGGGGGCAGGGTCTCTACACTGACCTGGACGCCGCACCCGGCCAGGTAGGTCTGGACGAGTTGGGCCGTCTGGACGCGCAGTGGGTCGCCAGTTGTGTAGTAGGTGACCTGGAACGGCGTGCCGTCGGCAATGCCAGGGATGTTGTGCGCCTCACGCACGCCGTCGCCGTCTTCGTCGTACCAGCCTGCGGTCGCCAGGAGTGTCTGTCCTGCCGCCGAGGCGTATCCCCAGGTGACGAGCGTGTCGCCAGCGTAGAGGGGGTGTTCGGGGGGGAGGTAACTGTGTGACACCCGACCGGACGACCCCAGCACTTGCTGCACTACCGCCTGTCGGTCCATGCACAGCGCGATCGCTTGCCGCACCCGCACATCCTCGAAGAAATCGGGCCGGTCGTAGCCGATGACCGGACTGATGCCGAAGGCCAGAAGCTCCCAGCGGGCGTCGTAGGTAGAGAGCGCCGTGATCCCCCCCTCTTCCCCCCCCAATGGGGGGGATGAAGGGGAGGGTAGCGCGGCGCGCACCGCGTCGGCAGCGTCGTGCGTGACTACGTCGCAGCGACCAGCCAGGAGTTCCCCCGCCAGCATGGTCGGATCGGAGATGAAGCGGAAGGTGACTCGGTCCACGCAGGGAAATCCTTCTGGGGCGCGGAAGTAGATGGGGTTGCGAGTGACAGTGATGTGGTCGCCGGGTACCCACTCGCGGAGGACAAAAGGGCCCCAACCCAGGGGCTGCCGCGTGGAGACGTCGGCATTGAGCAACTCGGCGGCGGAGAGGTGGCCCCAGGCGTGGCGGGGCAGCGGGTGCCAGAAATTGAGGGAGTAGGCGTGATCCAGGAATCCGGGGACGCCGCTCCAGACCACAGTGCGTACGTCCGTCGCGCGGTAACCAGCGGTGCACTCGATGACGTGCTTGTCAGTGGAAGTGTCTGGGTCGGCGGCGAGTTCGAAGGAGAACACCGAGTCGTCGGTGGTGAGCAGTACGCCGTCGGACCAGTAGAGATCGGGATGGAGGGTGAAGGTGACGACCATCCGCGACATCAGGATAGGCTCGCCGTCGTAGGTCACGCGCTTTCCGCTGGCATCTTTGACCGTCACGCCGTGTGCCAGTTCGAGCACCTCTCCGCTGGCGGCAAGCACACAGTCACCGGCCTGGACAGTGACCGTTTCCATAGCGGCGCTGCCGTTGGCGATGCTGGGGAGATCGGTGAGGATGACCGGCTGGTAGGCATAGTTGCGGCTATCGAGCGGCCCGTCGTAGATTGCCTGCCAGACGTGTTGGGCGGCTAGACTATCGGTGCCGTAGAGGTAGAGGCTGTCGGGCTCATCGGGTAGGCAGACGGTGAGAGTCTTGGGTTCAGGTGTAGGGGATGGGGTAGGGGATGGGATGGGAGTCGGGGGCACAGTCGGCTCCGTGCACGCAGTACAGAGAGTCAGCATGACCAGGATGACGAGCGATGCAGGGACTTTCAAGATTGCCGATTGCTCCTAATTTACCAATCTGCCAGTTTACCAGGCCGTAATCGTGGCCACATTCTACTTTTCGGCACGACTCTTGTCAAGCGGAGCGGACACGCTTATAATAGTGATGCTATGCCCGAGTTACCTGAAGTTGAGACTGTAGCACGGGGCTTGCGAGCGTCGCTGGTTGGGCGCACCATCATCGAGGTGGAAGTGCGCTGGGCGCGTAGCGTCGTCTTGCCCAACCCGACCGCCTTTTCCCGTCGCCTCACGGGTCAGATGGCCACCGGCGTGGGACGACGCGGGAAGTGGGTGATGATCTCGTTAAGCAGCGGTGACACGTTGCTGGTTCACCTGCGCATGACCGGGCAACTGGTGCTGGAGCCGAGGGGATGTCCTGACGACCGACACGTCCGCGTGCTGTTCTTCCTGGACGACGGGCGGTGTCTACGCTTCTCGGATGCGCGCAAGTTTGGCCGGCTATGGCTGGTGGATGACCCGGCTGAGGTGTTGGGCAAGTTGGGCCCCGAGCCCCTGGGAGCCGACTTCACAGCAGCGCGGCTGAGGGAGATGTTGGCACGGCGGCGCGGGCGCATCAAGCCGCTGCTCTTAGACCAGCACTTCCTGGCCGGCCTGGGCAACATCTACACCGACGAAGCGCTGTGGCAGGCTTGCATACATCCGCTGCGCCGGGCTGATACGCTCACCTCTGTCGAGGTGCGACGGCTACATCGAGCGATTCACTCTGTGCTGCGGGCGGCTATCGCCCGTGGCGGCACGACGCTCTCGGACGGGACTTTCCAGCAGGCCGATGGCCGGTCCGGGGAGTTCGCCAGCCGACTGGCGGTCTACGGACGGGCGGGGAAATCTTGTCCGCGCTGTGGTATGGCCATCGAGCGCATAAGGGTGAGTCAGCGCGGCACACACTTCTGCCCGCACTGCCAGCCCTTGTCGGAGGGGTAAGCGTTCGGCTATCATAAGTTGCTCCAGTATGCCACTGATGGCGACGGACAGGGCAGCAGCGTGCTCCTAAGGTACAGATGGGTCATTGTAAGGGCCTACCGCATCAACAACACCGGGCAGTTCACCTCGTCCAGCAGCGTCTGTAGCGCATCCGGTTGCAGGATGGTGCTACTCAACACCAGCACGCCGCCTCCCTCGGACCGTACTTCGCGAATCAGCGTTGCTGCGCCTGCATCCATCAACCGCCGATAGCGTACCATGAGCCCTCGCCCGCGTAGCAAATCGGCAGCCTCGGCCTGCAACCGTTGTGCCTCGTCCAGCGTACCGGCCAGGACCAGTACGACCAGGTAGCCCCCTTTCTGCTGTGCCAGACGGACCGCCATCGTCAACGCATGCCGGGCAATGAGGAATCCGTCATACGTCATCACCACTGGGGACCTGATGCCTACGTCCCGCTGAAGCAGGAGCACGGAACTCGAAGCCTGCGCCGCTGCCGCTCGGGCCGTGGAGCCCAGCCGCACCCGTCGGATGAGCGGCCGGCTCGCCTTCCCCAGGCTGAGCAGATCCGCCTCCAGCGCGGCCTTCAATACCTGTGGCACGACCTCCCCGCGCACAACTCGGAAAGACCATTTGATCCGTCGCTGCTCACAGGCTGCCGCAAGTGCCTTGTGGGCCTGTGCCGCCTGCGCCCGCAGTGCCCGCTCCATCCGCGCCCGGTCGAGCCGTGCAGAGGTGACAAACGGATACTGCACCTCCCGCGCCACAGGCGACTCCGCCACTCGCAGCAGATTGACGTCCTCAACAAAGAGCCCCTGCAACTCCGCCTCCAGGCTGGCGGCCAAGTCAGCCGCGGCTTCCAGCGCCGCCAGGCTGTGATACGAAGCGTCCAACGCCACCAGTATGCGTCGAATCGTCAACTCCCCACTCTTCACTCTCTATTCTCCATCCTCTCTTATCCCGTTTCCTCGGGAGGCGCAGCGAAGGCACGTTGCTTTTCGGCCAACTCGATCAGCCGTGCTTCAACCCGTTGGTTGATACTCCCCTCGGGGAAGTTCCCTTCCTCGTCCTGCTCTCCGGCCGGGATGCCGGTCAGGAGTTCCATAGCTTGATCCACCGTCCGCACAGGATAGACGTGGAACTGACCTGCTTCCACCGCCTCGACGATGTCCTGCCGCAGCATAAGGTGTTGTACATTGGAGGCCGGGATAATCACTCCCTGCTTCCCCGTCAGCCCCCGGCCTTGCAAACAACAAACGTCGAAGAAGCCCTCAATCTTCTCGTTGACACCGCCAATAGGCTGGGCCTCGCCGTGCTGGTTGACGGAGCCGGTCATCGCCCACGATTGCTTGATGGGTACCTCCGCTAACGCCGAGAGCAGTGCGCACAACTCTGCCATCGAAGCGCTATCTCCCTCCACGCCGCCGTAAGATTGCTCGAACACCAGGCTTGCTGAGAGGGAGAGGGGACGCTTAGCGGCATAGCGAGCGCCAAGGAAGCCGGAAAGGATAAGCACTCCCTTGGAGTGGATGGGACCGCCCAATTCGACCTCGCGCTCAATGTCCACTACCTCGCCCTTGCCCAGACGTGCACGGGCGGTGATGCGGCTGGGCTGTCCGAAGGCGAAGTTGCCCAACCCGATCACCGAGAGGCCGTTGACCTGACCCACGCGCTCGCCAGTCGTGTCAATCAGGATCGTCCCCCGCTGGATTTGCTCCTGTACGCGCTCTTGCAGCCGGTCGGCGCGGTGAATCTGCGCGTCAATCGCGCGCTGCACATCGTCGGTGGTCACGACATTGTTACCGGCCACATCCGCCCAGTAGTCTGCCTCGCGCAGCAGATCCGCGATGCTCAGCATATGTGTGGAGAGTTTTTCGGCGTCGCCCGCCATACGTGTGCTGCGCTCGATGACCCGAGCGACGGCCCCCCGGTCGAAAGGACGTAATTCCTCCTTGCGCGCCATTGTACCGATCAGGCGAGCATACAGCAGGTTGTTCTCCGACGTGCGCGCCATCTCCTCGTTGAAGTCGGCCTCGACCTTGAACAACTCGCCGAAGTCGGGGTCATATTGGTAGAGCAAGTAGTATAGCAGCCGCTCACCGATCAGGACGACCTTCTCATCCAACGGGATAGGCTCCGGCTCCAGTGAAACGGTGCTGACCAGGCTCAATGCCTGACCTAGAGGCTCGATGCGTACCTCCCGCGAGCGGAGGGCGCGCTTAAGTCCGTCCCAGGCATAGGGTTGCGGCAACAACTGGCGAGCATCCAGGATAAGGTAGCCGCCGTTGGCGCGGTGCAACGCACCTGGCTTGATCAGGTTGAAGTCGGTCACCAGCGCCCCCATCTGAGCCAGGTGCTCAATCCGCCCGATGAGGTTGTTGTAGGTCGGATGCTCCTCGTAGATCACCGGTGCGCCCTTGGATTGGCTGTGGTCTACGAGCACGTTCACCTGATAGCGGCGGAACCGGGGCAAGCCGGCCATCAAACGCGGCAGTGGGGTACCCATGATCTGGGGAATCTCCTCAGATTTACGGAATTCGTCCACGTTCTCGACCACGTCCTGTTGCACTGCGTTCAGGTAGTCCACCACGTCCGGTAGTTTAGTGTACTTTTCACGCAGTTCGTCAATTAGATGGCCCACCGCAAACATCGTCACCTGACGATCCAGTTCCTTCACCTTCTCCCGTGCTTCACGTTCCCACTGTCGCATCTGGTGCAGGGTCTCCTGAAGCTGCTCCTGGAGTTTGGATATGTTCTCTTCAAACCGCTTACGCTCCTCCTCCGGCAGTTTCTGAAACTCGTCTGGGCTGATGACCTCGCCTTCCTGCAGAGGCGCGAAGGCCAGTCCCGCCGGTGTGCGGATCAACGCGATGCTGCGCTCCTGGGCCTGCTGCTGAATCTCGCCGAAGGTTTTCTCCTGCTGTTCTTTGAACTCCTCTTCGGCTTCCTGCTTGCGCGTGCGGTAGTCCTCGCTCTCGAAGGCGGCCGGGATCGCGGTGCGCAGTTCCTCGACTAACTGCTCCATGTCCTTGCGCAATACGGCCCCCTGTCCTGGTGGAAGCTGCATGGCACGCGGTCTGTGAGACTGCTCAAAATCGTTGACGTAGCACCAGTCGGAGGGGATTGGCTCGGTGGCGGCCTGCTGGTCGAGGAACTGACCAATGGTGGTGCGCTTCCCTGTGCCACTGGGCCCCAGGGCGAACATGTTGTAGCCCTCGCGCCGGATCCCGATGCCAAACAGAATCGCATCCACCGCTCGCTCCTGGCCTACGATATCGCTCAAGTTTCCCAGCTCGTCCGTCGTCTCGAAGTCGAACTGAGAAGGATCACACCTCTGGCGTAGTTGCTGCGCCGATAGCGGTTGTGTAGTCATATGAGAGTTTCCTTGTGCTTGATATACTTGATACTCAATGCTCGATGCCAGTTACAGTAGCCGTTCAGCCCTCCCCCTGCCCCTCCCTCGCAGGGAGGGGTGAACGCTTACCAGTTACAATCCCGGTTCGTAGGCGATGATGGCCTCGCGCCACTCGTCGGGTATAGGGATAGGACGCTGATCCGGGTAGTCGTAGCACACCTGCGCGGAGCGGGCCGTCGCGGCTAATCGCCCATCCTCTCCTTCCATACGGTACTCGAAGATAAAACTGGAGTTGCGCAACTCGCTCACCCGTGTGTAGATCGTCACGCGCTCGCCCAATCCCAGCGGCGACTTGAACTGGCAACTGGCCTCGGCCAGAATGAAGCCAATGCCGGAAGGATCACCTGGGACAACCTCCAACTCACGCAGGTAATGGACGCGGGTCTGTTCCAGGTAGGTGAAATAGACGGCGTTGTTGACGTGGCCCATCGGGTCCAGGTCACGCCAGCGTACCTCCAGAGAGGTTGAGAAGCGAAAGAGGTCGTCGGTCATTGGTCACCTCAAAACGTGATGTGTAAAGTGAAATTACGTCTTAGCCGCAGTGGAATACCTTCGTCACCCCCTCGGCCCGTAGTGCCTCGAGCGCCGCCTCCAGGTTGTAAGTCGTCGTGAGTATCCGAGATGATGCCGATTTTCATTCCCGCCCTCTGCCTGCAAATAATAGCAGAAAGCGGCGCATTGCGCAAACTGGTCCCACCACCGCTGACTATACAGGGTATCCCTCCCTGTATACCGTCTATCACTGCGCCGTTACACCTCTTCCACAATCATGCGAAACTCGTCGAATGGGATCGCCGTCAGCGTCTGGGTGGTGCCTGCGCCGAACGTCTGCGCCAGCAGCGCCACCTTGGTCGCAGTCCTGGCATCGGGAGCCTCGAAGATGTGCAGGAAGTCATATTCGCCCAGGAGCGCGTAACTGGCGAGGCGTCTGACATCGGGGCACTCTTCCGCCAACTTCCGCGCAAACTCCCGATCCATTTCGCCCATCGTCTTGACCTCACCAGGGCTGCGCAGCGAAACCTTTGACAGCAAAACGAACGTCGTCATCTTTCCTCCTAATCCACTGCTATCCTGCAATCCGTCGTTCTACCGTCCGAACTCGCGGGCCAGTTGCTCCACACTCAGGTGGATCATCGTGGGCCGCCCGTGAGGACAGGTGTGCGGGCTGGCGCATTGCTCCAGCGCCCGTATCAACTTCTCCATCTCCGCCTGCGCCATCACCTGCCCGGCCTTGATCGCGGCCCGCTTGCAGACCTGGCGCGCCACGGCCTCCTCAACTGTGCCCGCCAGCGGCGCGTCGCCCACCTCTAGCGCCGCCGCCACGTCTTCCAGCACCTGGCGCGGGTCCGTCTCTGCCGCAATCGCCGGGAGCGCTCGCACCAGCATCGTCGTCCCGCCAAAGGGCTCCACCTGGAAGCCCAGGCCGCCCAGCGCCTCCAGGTGCTCCTCCAGCAGGCTCGCCGCCTCGGGTGCCAGTTCCACAGGCTGCGGTTCCAACAACGCCTGTGACACGACCCCCGCCCGCTCTCGCTCCGCCAGCAATCGCTCGAACAGCACCCGCTCGTGAGCCGCGTGCTGGTCAATCAGGTACATTCCCTCCGGCCCTTCAGCCACGATGTAGGTCACGCCCAGTTGCCCCACCACCCGCAACGGCGGGAGCCTCCTGCCCGGTGGTGTGAGAGTGCCCACGGATATGGCCACATCCGGCGTCCTTGCTTCAAGGCGCAACTGCTCGCCGGCCTGTTGCGGCCCCAACCCGGCCAGCCGCTCGCGTCGCTTCTCCCTCCACTGGTCAGGGGATGTGGGCCAGGCCGTCGGCAGACGCGTGGCGACGGGCACTGGGGACTGCTCGATCAGTGTGCGTCGCACCGCCTTCTGCACCGCCCGGAACACCGCGTCGCCGTCGTGGAAGCGCACCTCCGCTTTGGCCGGATGCACGTTCACGTCCACGTCCTCCGGCGGCACGTGCACCATCACCACCGCCAGCGGGTAGCGCCCGGTGGGGAGGAGCGTGTGATAGGCCTGGACGATCGCATAGGTCAGGCGAGCGTCCCGTACCCAGCGTCCGTTGACGAAGAGCGTGATGTAGCCCCGATTGGCCCGATGCAGCGAAGGAGGACTGACGAATCCTGTGACCTGGATACTGGATGCTGGATGCTGGTCGCCAGGGATGACCTCGAGGAGAGCAGCGCCGACATCCAGCCCATAGACCGCGACCAGAACGTCGCGCAAGCGGTCATTGCCGGGCGACTGGAAAACGACCCGTCCGTCGTGGCTCAGCGTGAAGCGCAACCCTGGATAGGCCATCGCGTACCGGGTGAGCCAGCCGTCAATGTGTCTCCGTTCAGTTCGCTCGGAGCGCAGAAACTTGCGGCGAGCCGGGACATTGAAGAACAGATCCTCCACTGTCACCGCCACCCCCGGAGGTCGCCCGCTCTCCTGGCGGGTCACCACGCGCCCCCCTTCCAGCCGCAATAGCATCCCCACTGGATCATCGGCCGCCCGTGCCGCGAAGGTCACCCGGCTGACGGCGGCGACGGAGGCCAATGCCTCACCCCGAAAGCCCAGCGTAGTGATGTGCGCCAGGTCGTCTGCCGTGGTCAGTTTGCTGGTCGAGTGGCGGTGAAAAGCCAGCTCCACCTCGGCGGCCGGCACGCCACAACCATCGTCTGTCACGCGGATGAGCCGTTTGCCGCCACCGCGCGTCTCTACCTGGACGTCGTGCGCACCGGCGTCTATGCTGTTCTCAACCAGTTCCTTAACCACGGATGAGGGACGCTCCACTACCTCGCCGGCGGCGATCTGTGAGGCAACGTCTTCCGGCAGCACACGAATGGCCATCAGCAACCTCCTGCGTTCATTTTATCACACAATTCCACCCAGGCAAGAGCCGTCTTAGTCGTTAGCCGGAAGCTGGAAGCCGAGAGCGGCCAACTGCTGACTACTGACTGCTAACGGCTAGTTTGACATTTCGCCTCTCCTGCGGTAGCATGGCACTGGTCGTGCTAGACGGGGAGCTGGCGGTGCCCTGTACCCGCAATCCGCCACAGCGGGGTCGAACTCCCCCTCGAGGGTCGGGCCACTCGATACTGCCGAGGTCCAGGCGGTGTTGAAGATTGGGTCCTGCGCGGCAGGAGCCTCCGAACCCCGTCAGGTCCGGGAGGAAGCAGCGGTAAGGAGTCCCTCCTGGGCGCCGCAGGGGTGCCTGGTTGGAGCTGGCTGATCCCGGTAAGCCGGGGGGCGCGATTCGACGGGGGGTGCACGACCATTCGATTCGATACAGGAGGCGGCGGGGCCACCGCCGCCTCCCTTGCACCGATAACGTATGGAGATGACCGCAGCCGCCCCGCCCAAACATGTGCACCTGCCACAGGGCCTCAAGGCTCTCGTAGCGTTGGTGTTCATCGCCGGCACGCTGGCGGCTGGATATCAGACGACGATGACGCCGGTCACGCTGGTGGTAGATGGTCAAACACAGCAGCTATATACCCACCAGGATACCGTCGCCGCGCTGCTGATGGACGCCGGCCTCACCCTTTATCCCCAGGATATCGTCGCTCTTGCACTGGATACGACACTCGAGCCGGAACTGGTCGTGGAAGTGCAGCGAGCCCGCCCCGTGTACATCCGCGCCGACGGGCACTCTCGTCTGCTCCGCACCCACGCCACATCGGTCGAGGAAGTGTTGAAAGAGGCGAGAGTAGCGCTGGGGCCGCACGACGAGGTGGAGATCGAAGGAGAACTTCTGCCAGCCAACCGTTCGGCTGAACGTGTCTCGACTGAGCTCGACGGAGTCTCACGACGAGGCCCGGCCACAGCCGATCCCGAACTCGTCCGCATCACAGTCCACCGCGCCATCCCCTTCACGCTGCACGAGGATGGCCATGCAACGACGCTTTACACCACCGCCCCCATCGTCGGGGAGGCGTTGCGTCGGGCCGGGCTGACGCTCTATCTGGCCGACGGCGTCCGGCCGGGGCTCGGTGAGCCTATGTCGGCAGGGATGCACATCTACGTTGACCGTTCCATACCGGTGGCAGCACAGGTGGATGGGCGGACACTTCGCACTCGCACACATCGAGAGCGCGTGGGCGAGGTGCTGGCCGATCTGGGTATCGTTCTCACCGGCCAGGACTATACCACACCTACACTTGCCTCACCCCTGGAAGAAGACATGACAATTCGGGTGGTGCGGGTCAGCGAGCGCTTCCTGATCGAACAGGAACCCATCCCTTTCGACTCAGTATGGCAGGCTGATCCAGACCTGGAGATTGACCACCAGCGAGTGCTACGAGAAGGAGCGCGTGGCATCTTTGAGCGGCGCATCCGCATACGCTACGAGGATAGCCACGAGGTCGCACGGACGCTTGATGGCGAGTACGTCGCTGTCCCGCCCACAACGAAAACCTTCGGGTACGGAACTAAGGTCGTCGTCCGCATCCTTGACACCCCTTCCGGTCCAATCGAGTATTGGCGGGTGCTCCGCATGTTGGCGACCTCCTATTCCGCTGCCACATGTGGCACGCCTAAGACAAGTCCGTGGTATGGACGCACAGCCACGGGGATGCAGATGGGGTACGGCATCGTCGCCGTGGACCCGCGAGTAGTCAATCTGCGCAGCCGGGTCTACATGCCCGGCTACGGCATCGGCGTCGCCGGTGACACCGGCGGCGCGATCAAAGGACAGCGCATTGACATGGGATACGACGACGACAACCTGGTGCTCTGGTACCGTTGGGTAGACGTCTACCTGTTGACCCCTGTGCCGCCCTCTCATCGGATCAACTACCGCCTCGGGCCATAGAACCAGCCAGGCCGATCTCAAGTGAATGTGCGCAGGCTGTTGGAACAATGGAACCTCCAGCCAAGCAAAGGGCTAGGCCAGAACTTTCTATTAGATCAAACCGCTCTCGAAAAGATCGTCGCAGCCGCCGAATTGACCCCCAGCGACGTCGTTCTGGAGGTTGGCGCGGGACTGGGAGCACTGACCGAGCGGCTGGCCCGTAACGCCGGGCACGTGGTCGCTGTTGAACTGGATCAGCGGCTGATACCCGTGCTGCAGAGCGTGTTGACCGGCTTCGACAACGTCACGCTGATCCAGGGTGACATCCTGGCGCTCGACCCCGCAGCCTTGATCAGCGCCTCCAGCATCCAGTATCCAGTATCCAGTATCCAGTACAAAGTCGTCGCCAACCTCCCCTACTACATCACCTCGGCTATACTGCGTCATCTGCTGGAGGCCAGTCTCAAGCCCCAGCGGATGGTGCTCACAGTGCAGCGAGAGGTGGCGGAGCGCATCGTTGCGAAACCGGGGCAGATGAGCCTACTGGCGGTGAGCGTGCAGTTCTACGGACAACCGCAACTGCTCTTTCGCATCAAACCGGGTAGTTTTTACCCCTCGCCAGGAGTAGAGTCGGCAGTGGTGCGGATAGACCTCCATGCCACGCCACCTGTGCCCGTAGAGGATACGGCTGCCTTCTTCCGCGTCGCGCGGGCTGGCTTCGCCCAGCGCCGCAAACAACTCCGCAACAGTCTGGCTGCCGGTCTCGGACGGCCACCTGGTGAGGTGGCGGCCAAACTGAGAGAAGTCGGCGTGGATCCCCGACGGCGTGCACAAACGCTCAGCCTTGGAGAATGGGCCAAGGTCGCCCACGCACTAGGCGAACTCTCTGAGGCTGTAAGCAGAGTGCAAGTTCATAAGGTACTGATTGACGTTGCCACGTAACTGTGATACAATAATGTTAAGAACAATCTTTTCTGTGAATGAACTCTAACGTGAAACGTTATTGAAACATAACTGTAACCCCTTGCCCGCTCGACTTGTGTGATATTGTCAGCGGTGGCAAAAGGCCACCTGAGGTGTTGGAAGCCATGAGCCAGGGACGACAGTACATACCAGATACAGTGGTTGGTCCGCAGGTTGCCCTGACAGAACAACTGGACACTGATCGGCCCTTATGCATCCGTGGAACCCTCGAAGGTGATCTCGTAGACGTCAGCACGGTTCTCATCGCCGAGGAAGGACTGGTGAGCGCCAACGTCACGGCCGAGCACATCGTCGTGCAAGGAGTCGTGGTCGGCAGCATCCGCGCCAGACGGGTCGAAATCTGCGCCAGTGGCAAGGTGTGGGGCAACGTCTGCACACAGACCTTCTACGTCGAGCCCGGCGGCTTTATTCGTGGGCACATCATCACCCCCTTGCAGAGCAAACATATACTCAGCGCCCGCTCACTGGAATCATCTACTGACTCCCTCGTCGTCCCTCCTCTGCAAAAGCTACCCGATGACGATCTGGATCACCTGTTGGCCGACCTGGAGGCGGCCGCTCAAAGAGCCACCGCCGTAGGCGGCCCACTGGTATTTCCCTCACCACTGAACATCAAAGAAGCCCTGGCCCGCGTTGCCGAGGCCAAGAACTGGACGATCTATCAACTACAATTGGAACTCCAGGCCATCCAGTCAACCCTGACGGAGCAGGAAGCGTTGGTAACAGCCCTCTCTGCCGACGCGACTCACGCCGGCAGCGAGCGCGAAACGGTGCTGGTGCAGCAAAACGCCGAACTGCGCGAAGAACTGGAGTGCCTGCGCCTGACCGTCTTGCAGCGCCAGCAGCGCCTGACCAGGCTCCAGGTCGAGCTGGAAGAGACATATCTGGCTCTAACGGCAATCCAGGACGAGAACATACACCTGAGCACTGACCTGACCACAGCCAGTGCTCAACTCCAAAGCCTCAATGACGAGCTTGCTCGCAGCCGGGTCCACTACGACCATCTGGTTGCTGCAACCACCGAGGCGTCCGAGCAACTCCACAGCCAACTGGCCGGCGTTACGGCAGAACGGGATCAGACGGCCGCTGACCTTGATGCCGCTCGAGAGCAGATCGCTCGGTTGACCGATCAACTCGCCCAGGATCACGCCGCCGCCGAGCAGCTTGCCGCTGAGCGAAGCAGCCTCCAGGCAGATCTTGAACGCTCCCGCGACGAGTACGTCGCTGCCCAGGCCTCGGTCGAGCAACTGACGGCCGACCACGACGCCGCCCGCCAGCGTGTAGAGCAACTCGCCGCCGAGCGAGACACGCTTCAGACCACCGTCGCCCAGTTGACCGGAGACCTCGATGCCGCTGAACAGCAGACGGCGCACCTGACCGACCAACTGGCCCAGGCCCAGGCTGCCGCCGAGCGACCTGCCGCTGAGCGAGACGCCGTCCAGACTGAACGGGGCGAGATTCGGACCACAGTCGCTCAACTCACTGCCGACCTGGAAGCTGCACAGCGCCAGATCGCTCAACTAGCTGGCGTTACGGCAGAACGGGATCAGACGGCCGCTGACCTTGATGCCGCTCGAGAGC
>CAYPOY010000008.1:27333-34966 GCA_964412395.1 uncultured Anaerolineales bacterium
ACCACAGTCGCTCAACTCACTGCCGACCTGGAAGCTGCACAGCGCCAGATCGCTCGACTGGCCGAAAAAGAGGCAGAAACCGCTCGCTTACAAGCCGACCTTAGAACAAGCCAAGACCAGATTGAGCAGCAACAGCAGACACACACCACCTACTGTCTGGTCTGCCACGCCCGTCGCCGCATCGCAGAAGCGTGTGAGATCGTGATGCCCGACGGCCGCCGCGCAATCAGGGGCCTTTGTACTGTCTGCGGTGCCAGTCTCGTCAGCCTGATGCCTCCGGACTAAGAGAGTGCCCAGGAATGGCCGACTGTCGTGGAATAGATTCAACAGAACGAAAGGAGGCGAGGTGAAAACAGCGCATCACTACCAGCGTATAGTCAGCGCCGGATTATTCTTTGTGGGATTATTTCTGGCCCTGAACCTGGCTCGAAGTGCTGACGCCGGCACTTATTTTCTACCCGGCTCACGCTTTTCGCTGAATGAGGAGTTCCCCATCATTCAGGGGCCGGATGATCTCTTTCGCCCTGCCGTCGCCAACGGAGACCTGATGGTTTGGTATGCCCGTGGCGGAGACGGTCTGGATGTCTTTGGCCTGCAATTGGATAACAACGGGCGCGCCCAGGGTGAACCATTTCTCATCGGTGGCGGTACTGGCGATCAGGCAGTGCCCTCTATTGCCTCCAGCACCGAGGGCGGAAACTACCTCGTCGTGTGGCATAGCCAACGAGGTGGCGATGCTGACTCGGACGTTTACGCTCGCTACCTGGACGCCGAGGGCCACCCGCAGGGCGATCCCTTTGCCATCTCCACCGTCGAAGGCGATCAACTTCGCCCTGCCGTCGCCTATGCGCCGGGTGCCGACACCTTTGTCGTCGTCTGGCAGGACGCTCGCATGGGCAATGACGTCGATCTGTATGCCCGCCTGGTGCCGGCCGTCAGCCAGGCAGACGGCAGCGGACCGGCCCTGGCTGAAGAGTTCGTCGTCAGCTCCGCCTTCAGCGACCAACTTATCCCCGCCATTGCCTGCGAGACCGGAGGAGCCCGTTGCCTGGTCGTGTGGATGGACGACCGGAACAACAGCTTTTTCTACACGGATATTATGGGCCGTCTGGTCAACACCACCAGCGGCGATGCGGTCGGCGACAAGATAGACGTGGCCGTCGAACGATGGTATCAAGACTCGCCGACAGTCATATATAATCCAGTTAGCGCCGAGTACATGGTTGTCTGGAATGACGACATCAGTTGCCGCCGTGTATCCCTCGACGGCCAGCCACTGGGTGGTGCTAGAGCTGAAGTCTCGCTGGAGAGTCCCTTCCAGTACAAGCCAGCGATCGCCGTTGACGCCGATGGTAAGTACCTGGTCGTGTGGGAGGATGGCCGCAACCAGGACAGTCACGGCACCGACATCTACGGGCAGTGGTTATCGTCGGATGGTGTTCCGATAGGGCCCAACTTTGCCCTGTCTACCGACAGCCACAACCAGTACTGGCCGGCTTTGGCCTTTGACCCGGATACGGGTGTCTTTTTCGCCGTGTGGGAAGACGACCGCAACAGTGGCAACCTCGCCCTGTATGGGCAGATGCTATCACATGTCTCAGAGACCCGATAGTTCTGTGCCCACACGCCGGCGTCGACGTCCTCTGGCCCTGATCGCTCTCTGGCTGCCTCTCACCCTGTTGGCCATCCTGTACTCACCGCGCCCGCCAGCGCCTACATGGCCCCAGGGGCCGGCCGAGAGCAGCCTGCGCCGCGCCTTCGATCTGCCTGCCGAGCCAACCTTGCTCGTGTTCCATCGCCCCGGCGGTCTCACACCGGCCGACCGGGCCTATGTGGATGGTTCCGGTCGCGCACTGCAAGCCGCCGAGGGGATCGTGCAGATCTACGGCTGTGATGCCGGTGAGACCTGCGTCATCTCTCTGGCAACCGGCGTGGCCGATGTGCCTAACCTGCGCGCTACCATTCAGGAGAAGGATGCGCCAGACGCTCTGGAGGTATATGTTACCGGCGCGGCGGCCTTTGCCTATGACGCCACTGTCTTCTGGAGGCGCGCTCGTTACTTCATCCTGGTCGGCGCAACTGTCACCGCCGGGCTCGTCGCGCTGTTCGGAAAACTTGGCCCTCGTCGCGCCATCGTCGTCGGCGTCAGTGCCGGCAGCGCGGGTGCCGTGGCAAGTGTTCTAGCCGCGCTCGTGGCCCCACCATCCCCTGTCGCTCTGAGCACTGTCGTCAGTGCCGGGCTGGCTGGGGCCTGGGCTGTGCGCCTGCTCACGCCGCGACGCTTTGCCAGCCCTCCAGCTCCGACAGCCCGACTGAGCTCGCCCAAGTCAGCCCGGCCACCGCACGATACCTCCCCAAGGTCAAGTCCCAGTGCGCCACCGATGCCGAGGCGAAAAATCACGCCCCTGCAGCGCGCGATCATCCAGGCGGGAGAGGGAACACTGCTCCAGGCGCTCATCATCGCCGCCGGGCTGACCGGATTCTTGTTCGACTATCAGGCCGGCCTTGCGCTGCTGCTGGGCCTGGTCGCTGCCGTCGCCGTAAGCTTGAGTGAGACTCCCGCTCTCATTGCATTGCTCACTCGACCGCGCCGCCCCCGAATTATCCGGAGCAAAGCCCGTCGGAAGTGGCTCCGCGCGGCGCTGGCGCTGATCCCAGCCGTAAGCCTGCTCTGGCTGACCCCGACCACACACCCGGCCAACACCGTGTCGCATAAGCTGGAAGCCGCCACCGGCTACAAGCTTCTGACCGCCGCCGGTGAGGTCGGGGAGGAGGAACTGGAGATTGGTCGCTTGTTGCCGTTGCACCTGTTGCTCCAGTTGCCGGGCGTCGCCCGCAGCGAGGCCGGGTTAGCCGCCCTGCGGAACCTGGGCGCAGACCTGAGCGCACGACCGGCCATAGCTACCGTAGAGGGCCCGGCGGCGCTCCAACTCCCCCCCGCCACCGACGAAGGTCGGTTGAACCCCGCCGAACAGACCGCTCTGTTGGCCCGGCTGGGGCAGATGGCTGCCGAGTTGGAAGTCAGGTTGGGCACTCAGGCCAGCGCGCTGTCGCTGGTGGCCACCGACCTGGAGAGCCTGGACCTGACAGCCAGCGACACTCTGACCACATCCCTCGCAGAGGCGTTGAGCGAAGCCAGCGGACGCCTGGCCGGTGTGAGCAAGGAGCTGGCCGACGCTGGCGATGGGCTGATCCGCGTGCCCACCGAGTTTCCCGAATTGGCACCTCGTATGAGTGACGTGCCCGCCCTGCAGGCGCTGCCGACCACTCTCGACGCTGCCATCGCCGACCTGGACGAAATCACCACCGATTTGCGACGCGCTGCCGCTCAAGACACGCCCAGCGCCAATCCCCAGGGCGACCTGCTGGCGGCAGTCCAGGCCGACCTGGACCATTCGCTGGCCGTCCTTGAGATTTTGGCCACCGACGCTGCCCGTCTGCGCGCCGAACTGGCCGCCACTGAGGCGATGTGGGCTGGCGCTGCCCTGGGCGATGCCGCCCCTTCCGCGCCCAATCCCTACCTGGTCAGCCACGATTTGATTCGCCTGACTCTCATCCCGGCTGGCGACCCGTATGGTGCGGCTGCTCTCGACGAGGCACAAGTATTGGTGCAGGCGGCCGAAAGCGGGTTGGCCGGCAGCCCGCTGGCTGACAGCGAACTGGCGTTGACTGGCGCGCCTGCCGCAGCGGCGACCCGGCGGTCGCAAGCGATACAAAGCTTGCTCGCTCCTGGCGTCGCCGTAGCCGCGCTAGCTGTGGCGCTTTTTGCGTGGGGTACGTCGTCGCAGGCTGGACCTGCACTACGCCTGGCCGCTGGTGCCACGTTGAGTGTCGTCGCTGGCATGGGAGCAGCATCTGTGGTATTATGGCAGATGGACGCTAACGCCATCGCCCTGGTCGGCGTTGCTTTGCTGGCCCTGGTGGGCGGTCGGATGACGGCCGGGCCGGTGCCAACTGTCGAAACGCTAGCGTTGACACTACCGTCGTTGAGCCTGGCCCTGGCTAGCGTGGCTGCGCTGACCGCCATTGGCCTGGCCCTGAGCATGGGTCTGTTGGCGGCCCACTTTCTCATCGCCCCGGCGCTGGGCTACCAACCGCAGCCCAACGCCAGAGAATGATGAACATGGCTTACAAGAAACTGGTTGTCACAGGACCCTTTAACGCTGGCAAAACGGCGCTCATCAATACTGTTAACGAGATTCGCGGCGTGAACACCGAAGTGGACACCGACGCGGGTCGTCATGTCAAACCGCAGACGACGGTGGCGATGGACTTTGGCCGGGTCACATTGCCCAACGGTCTCTCGTTGCACCTGGTCGGCACACCAGGGCAGAAGCGATTCGCTTTTATGTGGGAAACGCTCATCCTCGAATGCAACGGTATATTGATGCTGGTAGATAGCAGCGATCCGGCTAGCCTTGCCGACGCCGGCCGGATGTTCGATTTTTTTGCTGCCCGTGCTAATGGCGTTCCGATGTTTGTCGTCGCCAACAAGCAGGATATGCCCAGCGCGCTATCGCCCAGCGAGGTGAGCCAGGCATTGCACCTGGTCGGTTCTGGACAGGGGGGGCGGGCGGTCGCCCTGTTGCCGCCCCTTGGCTGCATCGCTAGCGATCGGAGCAGTGTACTATCCGTCCTGGAAGCGATAGCCCCCCATCTGACGATTGGTTCACACACCGCGCGGTACCCTCCGCACAGGCTGGGTACGGCACACATCAAGTGAAAACGGGATGGAAGGAGAATGAACGAATTGCATACAGACGCCTTTCTACAAGAGGAGGGGTTCCGGCGGGTTCTCTATAGCACCCAGGAGACCGCCCCCCCGGTATCGCCAGAAGATCCTCTGGAGAGCCTGCTGGCGCAGGTCATTCGACGGCGGCCCTACATCGCGGCTCTGGCCCTGATCAGCCCCGGCGGGAAACTGTGGGCATCGGCGCTGCCAGGTGGCGTGGAGGCGGAAAGCGTGGCGGCGATGGCCGCGCCGGTCGCCTTGCTGGGGCGACGCGTCGCCCTGGAACAACTGGGGTCCGATATGCGCCAGGCATACGTCGAGGGGGAAGGTGGATACGCCATCTTGCGGGCCATCGGCGAAGCGGCAGTTCTGCTGACCATCGCCGCCGCCGACGCCAATCTGGCCCTGGTCTTGCACGACGTGGACATGCTTGAGGGTCACGTGGCCCAGATCATGGGAATCACTGCGCGCGAGGCAGGTAAGTGGACCGAAGCTGCTTCATCCATCGAAAGATTGCGCAGGTTGGTCAGCGAGGGGCAGATGCCTGAGGTGTTGGAGGACCACCTGGGTGACCTGCGGGCCAAGCTCGAATCGCTGGACCTGGGCTTCTTCCCAGAGCGAGTAGAAACCGTTCGTGCGAGACTGCAGTATCCCCATCACCTCGAAGAGATCGAGGTCGAGTTGCTGGCATTAGAGAATGACGTGATGGACGCGTTAGAGCAGGACATTGTCCCACCCGCCTCATTTATAGCGGGCGGGCCAGAAGTGCTGGTCGCAGACCAAGATGCAACCGAACGGGTGGGTCAACAAAATTCATTCTTGAGGAGGGCACTCAAATGGCTAGCGTCGATGATCGAATCCGAAGACTAGACATGTTGCTGCGCCAGATGCAGGGGCTCACGCCCAATATCGAAGCCTCGGCTGTCGTCAGCCCCGAGGGATTGGTGCTGGCGTCGGCCTTGCCCACCGGCACCGACGAGCAAGAGATTGGTGCTATGTCGGCAGCCGTGCTCACCCTGGGCGAGCGCATCGCGAGAGAGCTACTGTCGGGGCGGGTCAAGCAGGTCTACGTCGAGGGAGAGGGCACCGGCTACGTCTTTTTGACCTCCATCGGCGACGAGGCGATCCTGATCGCGCTGGCCAACCCCGACGCCAAGCTGGCCCTGGTCTTTATGGATATGGGCCGTATCGCCACCGAGGCCCAGAAGATCTTACAGGAGGACATACTGGCCGAGGGCCGGGCCGGTTAGTACCACAACCTTATTGTTTTGGAAAGCCCTTGACAACCCTATCTTGCTCCCGCCGGGTCCTCAAATCCGACGGCCTGACTGCGGATTTGACAATCCGCAGCGAGCAAGTGAAGTGAGGACAACCCAAGTGCAGTTGTGGTAGTGGGATGACGTCCTTATGCAACCATAATGTCAGGTCATAACCGGATACCACGTACTCAGAACATTGCAGGACAAAGAGGGCACACCCCGATTGTTCGAGCAGGTATTCATATCACAGGTAGACCCCGCTCCATTCGCTTCAAAGAGGTTGCCACGGCAGTCATCCTCATATTGGGGCTTGCGCTGCTGGTGACTGGCTGTGCGCGCCTCACCCACGATGAGATGCCAACCCCTGTGCCTTACGCTGATCTGCCCCCAACTTTGGTCTCCACTACTGACAACGCTCTCCTGCCGGCTGAGCCTCAGGACGAGGCCACTCTGCCAGCGCCGGCGGTTCATGGGCCCACGGTGTTGCGCACAGACCCTTCCGTAGTGAGCCTCGCCGTCGGCGAAACCCGTCTTGTGCAAGTGTGGCTCGACAACGTGGAACAACTACACAGCATCGAGTTCCACATCAACTTTGCACCCAAATACATACGCATTGAGGACGCCAACCCGAACGTGGCAGGGATTCAAATCGGCGCAGGCGTTATTCCTATGCCGGCACAGATGATACGGAACGAGGTGGATAACAGCGCTGGGCTCATTATCTACCAGGCGGCACAGGCACCGGGGAGTCCGGTGAGCGGAAGCGGAATGGTGGCCTCGTTCACTGCACGGGCACTGGCCGACGGAGGCAGCCCCTTGAGATTCAGCGTCGTCAATCTCCGCGATCCCGAGGGGCAACCGTTGTCAACACCGGAACAAATAGATGGGCTGGTCGTCATCGGCTCTGGCGGCACCACGCCTGAGCCAACGACTGCGCCGCCCCCTGCGGTTCCAGGCAGCCCTGCGCCCACGGCGGACACCTACCACACCGTACAGCCAGGGGAAAACCTGTTTCGCATCGCCCTGCGCTACGGCACGACCGTAGATGCCATCGTCGCTGCCAACAACCTGTCTGACTCAGGTTCTGTGCAGGCCGGCCAGGTGCTGCGCATCCCGGTCGGCTCGCCAACCAGCACAGACACCTACGTCGTCCAGCCGGGCGATACGCTCTACTCCATCACTCGCCGCTTCAATACGACGGTCGAGACGCTGGCCGCGCTCAACGGAATTGCCCTACCTTACACCATCGAAGTCGGCCAGGTTCTGAGCATTACCCCATAGCAGTTATTTTCCCGGCCACACCGGGACGAACATAGCCCACTGCTCCGGCCGGGCACGGATAAATTTCTCCAGCCAGGCGGTCACGTGCCGCAGATTGACCCGCACATCCTCGTCCCGGTCGCCGGTGCGGACCATCTCCAGCGGCGGTGAGAGGCGCACTACGTTGCCTCTCTGGGGGTCATGGTAGGGGCTGGCGACAAGGATGGTCGCGTCGGTCTTGAGCGCCAGCCGGATGTGGCCGGTTGGCAGCGGGGCCAGACGGCCGAAGAACTGGTCCCCCCCCCCACCGACCCCCACCCCGGGGGGGGGGGGGGGGGGGGGCCCCCCCCCGCCCCCCCCCCCGGGCGGGGGGGGGGGGGGG
>CAYPOY010000009.1:0-34308 GCA_964412395.1 uncultured Anaerolineales bacterium
AAACGCCCCGCTGATACTCAAAACCTGTTGGAAACAGGTTTCGCCAGTGCGTTTTTAACGCACTTCGTGGTATCAGCCGGTGATTTCAATCATCGGCTGTCCCCAATGCGATACGCTCTCCGAGAGGTGGGGGCGAGCGCTGGAACCTTCAGTGCCAGCGGTACGTCTATTATACGTAAGCGTAACGCGTGAGAGGAGAGGTGCTATGCAATGGAGAGAATGCCTGCTTATCGGTCTGTCCGTGTCGTTGATCACGAGCTGTGCAGGGATGGAGCTGGAGAGCGCTCAGACTTCCCCACTGGCTGCGGCCACTCCCTCGCCGCTCTCCACACCCTCACCGGCGCCTTCCCCAACACAGCCATTCCCCCTCGAAACGGTTATGCCAGCCCCAACGGATCGCGCGCCACTCGCTCCCCCCACCGGGCCAGCCCCACAGCCGACGTTTCCTGTGAGACCTTACCCCACCCGGCCGCCTGAGGCTCAGGCGGCGGTGGAGGCAGCCCGCGCGTTCCTGGCCGGGCATCTGGGCATCGGTGTGGAGCAAGTCAGGCTCGTGTACGTAGAGCCGGCCGAGTGGCCTGACGCCGGCCTGGGCTGCCCGGAGCCGGGGAAGGTGTACGCCCAGGTGCTCACGCCCGGGTACCGGGTGGTGCTACAGGTGCAGGATCAGCAGTACGAACTGCACACCGACCGGTCTGGCAAGCGGGTGGTGCTCTGCCCAGGCCCGGTGCCGGGGGAACGCATTCCCCTGCGCCGGGCGCGTTCCCAGGAGGAGATCGTCGCCCTGGCCCGCCAGCACCTGGCCGACCGGTTGGGCGTGGTGTTGGAGGCGGTGGGTGTAGTGAGCGTGGAGGAAGCGACGTGGGACGACGAGACGATGGGCTGTCCGCAGCCGCCCGGCAAAACTCCCGACCGCGCCTACCCCGGCCCCATCCCAGGTTACCGCATCGTCCTGGCCGCCGAGGGGGTGCAGTACGAGTACCATAGTGGGGGAGTGTGGCTGCTCTTCTGCGGGTGAAGAAGGAAGCCAGCGGGGGCAACCCCGCTGGCTTCTGGCTAGTGATTACTCACCGCCCATCACCCAGTCGCTACCTGAGTATGACCGGTAGGTACACCTTGACCGGCACGTAGCTGTAGGCGGTATCCCACAGGAAGTCGCTGTGGTAGGATCCGTACCATTTGAGGTCGGCCTTGTTGAGGAGGATGGTGCCTGGCTGGGCCTCCACCCTCGCCCGGAAGGTGATCGTGTCCTCGGTGTACAGCTCGCCCTCGTACTCGACGGGGAGCTGGCAGGAGTAGTGGACGGTCCGCATCCCGCCGTCGTACCACATGCCGCAATTGGACTTGAAGTACTCTGGGGCCTCGACCGCCAGCGTCGAGGTGATGCAGTCGTACCCCCACACGTCCCACTCGTTGATGAGCTCGAGTCCCTCCGGCAAGACGTCGGTGACGTCCATCCAGACCGGCTCAGAGCCTTCGTTCGACACGGTGATGTCGTAGGTGAGGATGTCGCCCCACTCGACCATCTCCTTGTCCACCTCCTTCTCCACGCTGACGTCCAGGCCCTCCTTGTTGATGATCACCGGGACGTAGAAGTACGGGCCCATGTACCAGTACGTGTCCTCCTCCTCCCACGGCATGGCGAACACAAGATAGCCGTACCACACGCCGGGGCCGGGCACCTCCCAGTTGACCGTGAGGGTTTCGGGGTCGCCAGGGGTGACGTCGAGGACGTAGTTGTCCTCCGGGTCGGCCTCCTCGATGTTCAGGTTGTCTCCGCCGTAGAGCATCAGGCGCAGGTCGAACTGGTCGCCGGGGTAGACGTCGTAGCCGTACATCACCACGGCGTAGGTGCCGTCTTGCACCCAGTAGCCGCTGGAGAAGTTACCGTCGTACCAGATGTTCTCGTTCGAGCCCCAGTTGTAGGAGTAGTCCAGCGCCTCGCGGTTGTCGTAGGGGTTGAAGACCCCGTCGCCGTTGGCGTCGTAGAGCAGGTAGAGATCAATGTCCGAGGAGCCTGGCCCTTGTGTCTGCACGTCAATAGCGCTGACGTTGGTGGCCTCGAAGGTGTACACCCAGCCGTCCAGCAGGTCCTCGGGCCACTCCTCGTAGTGCTTGCCCTGCGGCACGTCCTGGTTGCGGAACCACTGCTCCTGGCCGAAGCCGCTGGCCCAGGCGATCAGGCCGTCCACCGGGCTGACGGCGTCCAGGGTGAAGGAGCCGGACTTTGCGTTCGTGTTGACGACGATGCCGCTATAGGGGGCGTCCACACCGAAGACGCCGGCCGTGGCCTCGAACTCCTCGCCGCAGACGATCTTGCCGGAGTTGAGGATGTTGCGGAACTGCACCTGGTTCAGGCCATCCCACAGCGTGGCCCAGGCGCGGCTCTCGGGCAGGTACGTGCCGTCGGCGTTGGACCACCAGGAGCCACGGCGCGGGTCGTACCACCCGTTCTGCGGGCCGTTGGCGTCCCAGGTGCCGCCGGCGTACTGCAGGCCGTAGGGGCCGTACTTCTCCGGCTCCGCCAGCGAGAACTGGTCGCCGGGGTTGGGGCCCCAGACCAGCGTCTCGTAGGCGGTGGGCATGTTGTCGCATAGCTCGCCCCACTGGTTGCGCACGTACAGGTACTGCTGCTCGAATCCGGCGTCGGCGTCGTAGTAGAAGAAGCGCCAGTCGCCCTCTTCCAGCACATTGTACCAGGTCCAGCCGCCGGTGGTGCGGCCGTTGTCATACGGCGTGCCGGCCCGCTCGGTGCCGCCCAGCGTGAACAGCAGCTCGTCGTCGGGCACGGCCACGTTGATCGTCGTCGGGATGATGGTGGTGTGTTCCCCATCGTCCACGGTGATCGCGCCCTCGTACAGGCCCGGAGGCTGGTCGGCGGGGATGGTGAAGGTGGCGTTGAAGGTGTCCGAGCCGCCCGCCGGCACGCTCAAGCTGGTCGGGTTTTCCGTCACCAGGTCCCAGTCCGCCTTCTCGTAAAAGACGACCTTGACCTGCAGCGGGTTCTCCTGGTACTCCTCTTCGCCCCAGCCGGACCGCGAGTCGTTGGGGTAGCGGTGCACGATGCCCAGGACGACGCTGTCGTAGTCGGTCCGGTCTCCCAGTCGCACCGTGACCTCCTGCTCGGCGGCGTAGTTGTAGGAGTAGGCGAAGCGGTTGATCTCGGTCTGCGTGACGACGCCCAGGTGGGAGATGTCCACGTCGTCGCCAAAGTCCTGCGGGTTGACGACGCCGTCACCGCTGTTGTCCTCCCACAGCTTGTCGTCGCCGTTGCGGTCCTCCCAGTCGTAGACGGTCAGCGACCAGCGCTGGTCCATGTTGTAGCTGACGGACCAGGGATCCGGGTCGTTGTAGCCGCCGCGGTCAAAGATCTCGAAGGGGATGACCAGTTGCACCTGCATCAGGTCTGCACCGGCCGGCACGGGGATGGCCAGGCTATCGCCGTGGATGGCGTGGGTGGTTACACCGGTGGTGGTGATCACCGCCTTGGAGGGATCGGCCACCACAAAGTAGTCGGCGTAGTAGTAGTAGTTGTCCGGATACCAGTCGTCCTCCAGGCCGAGCTCGGGCGAGACGACGACGGTGTAGGTGAGCACGTCCATCTGCATCAGCACCTCGTCGTCCACCGTCACCGGCGCGGCCGCGAAGCCGACGTTGTAGACGGTGAAGGTCTGATCCCAGGTGTCACCGGGGTAGAGGACGTTGGCGAAGGACTCGTATTGCGTGCCGTCGTACTCACCGGCCGCCAGCAGGCTGGGCGAGACGTATACGCCGTCCAGTTCGCCCGCTACATCGGTAGCCCGGTCGGCGTTGACCCGGCCCGCGCCCTGCATCAGCACATCGTGGTTCAGGTCGTCGGCGCCGGACATCAGCATCTGCCGCGCGGTCTCGAAGTCGGGGAAGGCGCTGTTGGCATCGTAGTAGGCATCGTAGACCAGCGCGGTGACGCCGGCCGCCTCGGGGCTGGAGCGGCTGGTGCCGCCCCATTCGTACCAGGCGTTGCCGCCGTCCAGGTACGGGACCGCGTAAGCACCGTAGCCGTAGGCCAGGTTAACCGGCGTGTCGCCGGCACCCCAGGCGCCGTTGGCCAGCACGTCCGGGTCGGGCCGACCAAGCGCATCGGGCCCGCGTCCGGAGAAGGGCTGTACCTCGCCGTCGTTGATCTGGCTCAGCGCCAGCCCACCGCCGAAGACGTCGGTCGCGCCGTACTGGGTGCTGGCACCGACGCTGACGGCGGTGTTGCCCTGCGGCGAGTTGATGGTGCCGAAGCCGTGGCCGCCGTTGCCGGAGGAGGCGTGGAAGGTGGTGTTGGGCAGGTACTGCTGGTTGTAGTAGGAAATCAGCCGCGACTCCCAGTCCCAGCCGTCGTTGTGCACCGAGCCATCGCCGTAAGACATGCTCGCGATGTCCACGAACTCGTCGCCGCTGTCCGGCTCGCCATCCACGCCGTAGGCCAGGAAGGTGTAGGCGTCGTACATGCCCTGCATGTCGTTGACGACCTCGTAGCAGTCGCCGATGGCGATGATCTTGGCATCGGGGGCCGGGCCCTGCACCGTGCCTTCGTCATCGGGCTTGAGGTAGTCAATGTCCTCGCCTCCGATGCCCGCCGCCCGGATGGTCACGTTGTCCACGTACCAGCCGAGGTAGTCGTTGAACCGCTCGTCAACGCTGTCAAAGCGGAAGCGGACCAGGACGTCCTTCCCGGCGTAGCCCGACAGGTCGAACCACTTCTGATGCCACTCACCCTCGGGGTAGGCGGGGTCATTGTCTGTAGAGTTCCACAGTTCGTCCCATGTGCTGCCGCCATCGTCGCTGATTTCGACGTAGCGTATGTCGTACTCCTCGGGGTCTGTGGACTCGGGATCGTCTATGCCTTCGATGGCCCAGATGATGGCGTTGGTCACCAGTTGGTCACCGCCACCGCCGGCCGAGTACCAGTCATCGAGTGCATCTCCAAAGATAACGGTGTTCGCCGTTCCTTCGTAGGCCAGGACATGGTAAAGGCCGTCGTCGTCTTGCAAAACCCACTCGGCGCCGTCTTCGAGGAAGTACTCGTTGTCACCCCCAGGGTCTCCCGTGAACGGATCGGGGACCTGTTGACTGATGGGATGGTCGCTGAGGCTTCCCGGCGTGCCAAAATCGTCATCCCGGGCCTTGTCAACGCCAAAGATCTCGTTGATGACATCCTGCTCCGACCAGTCAAGCATACCTACGTCATCCATGCCCATGACGATCGGCTTACCATCATCGTAGAAATCCTTCAGTGCCTGGGTTTCGGTCACCGTCAGGCCAGCAGCGCTTTCGGCCACCACGAGGGCGTCATAGGTAATGACTTGAGTGGGCGTGAAGTCGTCTCCCACATCTATGAAGGTGTAGGGGGGGCTCAAGCGCCAGTCGCCATTGAGCGTACCGGCGAGCCATGAGTAGGCCCCGACGACCCCGATGGTGATCTCCTGGGAGGCGGTGATGGGCGCGGTCAGCCGGGTCGCCCACTCTGCCTCCTCGTAGCTCCGGAAGAGGAACTCGAGCGTTTCCGCCTCTGGCAGAGTCACCGGGGCGGCCAGCGTCAGGCTGCCGGCGACCGCTGTGGTGCCGGTGTAGGTGCCAAGCCCGTCGTGGTTGAAGGCCACAGTGGGCGAGTAGACCTGTGGGGGTGTCCATGGATCAAAAGGATCGCTCATATGATCCAGGTGCCACAGGCTGCTCAGTTGCCAATTGCCGGTGCTGGCAAAGTCGTCGAAGAAGAGGGACGTGCCTCTATCCTCGATACCTTCGGCGGCCCAGTTGATGGCGTTTCTTACCAGGGGTTGGGCTTTTTCCACCCCGTCGTAGTCGTCGCCGGCATCGTACCAGTCGTGGAGATGCTCTCCCATGATCACGGTACGGGCCGGGCCTGCGTCGTAGGCCAGGACAAAGTTATCGTCCTTATCAGGGTCAACAGGATCGTCTCCGCGCACCACCCAGTCGGCGCCGTCTGCCTCAAAGTAGTCCTGATCCCCACCTATCTCTCCATCGTCCAGGAACGTGATGCCTTGAGCGATGGGATGGTTGGCTGGGATGCCCAAACTCTCGGTGATGGTGCCAAAGTAGAAGTCTTTATCCCGGGCATTGATGACGCCAAAAACGTAGTTGATGGCGTCCTGCACGGGCCTGCTAGCCTCGTCCAGATCCTCCATGCCCAGGATGATCGGCTTGCCCGCGTCGTAGAACTCAACCAGCGCATCTGCTTCGTCCTCGGTCAGACAGTTATCGCATTCGTCCACCAAGAGCATGTCATAGTCGCGGATGTCATTATACGACCAGTTATTTCCCTCATCGGAGAAGGCATAGTCGCCCTTCATGAGGTAGTCGTCGTTCACGACTTCGTCGTACATGTCGTCAGAGTAACTTCCAACGATCCCGACGGCGATGGGGTAGGTGGGGGGGGCAGGCACTTCCGCGTACTGGACCTGCTCGCCGGTCGCCGCCCGTGGGTCGGTGATGACACCGCCAGCCGCCGCCGCCGAAGCGCACAGCGTGCCGTGCTCCCCGCCGCCAGCCCAGTAAGAGCCGACCATGAAGGCCACCAACTGGCCGTTGAACGGGATAGCATTACCACCCGGTGGGATGAGGGGGTAAAGGTAGTCCATGCCGGGGATGGGGTTTTCGCCGTCGGCGATGTAGTAGACCATGCCGCCGGAGACGTCGGTGATGCTGTCCTCCAGCGTGTCGGCGCCCTCGGGCGTCCAGTGGTTGGGGGCCCAGACCCAGGTACCGACCGGCAGGGTGATCGGCTCGGTGGTCATTGGCCCGTACCACTCATCCATCGGTGGCCCCCACCAGGTCGGCGGCAAGCCCGCGCTGCCCCACCAGTCCTCTATGTACATGGTGCCGGTCATGACGTAGGTGGGCTCGGTCAGGTAGGCTCCCAGGTCCTGGTTAAGCACCGGGTCGGCCTTGTCCGCCACGTCGTCGTGCTCGTCGAACCACAGGTCGAAGTTGAGGTCGGCGATGACGGTGTCATAGACGCCGGCCGTGGTGGTGTCCAGCAGGATGAAGGGCACCCAGTCCCAGACGAAGTCGGCCAACTGCTCGTCGGGGTGCACACTCCAGCGGATCGCATCGCTCTTGCTCAGCGCCGCGATGTCGGGGGCGATGCTGTACTCGTAGCCGTTGAAGTCGAAGGTGGTGGTCAGCCCCTCGGTGCAGTGGAGCATATCATAGACCCCGGCGTACCAGGTGTAGTCCCACCAGTCGCTGTAGTTGTCCCAGGAGGTGAGGCCGTTGTAGTAGTAGTTGCGCATGGAGCGAGGGTCGAGCGCGATGGGCCAGCCGGCGTAGGGGCCGTCCTCGTAGACTGCTTGCTTGCCTTCCAGGTCGGGGTGGCCGAAGTCCACGCCGCTATCTACAATGGCGATGTTGACCCCCTCGCCGGTGAAGCCCTTGTCCCAGGCGGCCTGCGCGCCGATGATGTCCTTGCCGTACCAATCCCCGGGGCTCGCCGGCCCAGTGGGCGCTGCGAGTGCCATCGGGGCATACTCACGCGGCGGGCCGGCTGCCTTGCGCTCCGCCGCCTGCTCCCGCATCTGGCGGATCTGCTCGCGGGTCAGCCGCTCCCACTCCTCTCCCCGGGGGGTGAGAGGGATGGGTGCTTCGATGGCGTGGAAGGCTTCCACCGCCACCACCCCCGGATGGGAGGCCAGTTTGGTCAGCATGGCCGGCTTGACCTCGGCCACGACCAGCTCGCCGCCCGGGAAGGGGCGTGTCTCGGTCACCTCGGCCACGGAGCCCAGGTCCGCACCGGGCTCGGCCAGGATGTACACGGGCACCGGTTCGTCGCCGCCCTCCGCCGCCAGTGTCCGCAGTTCGCTGTCCAGCCTGGACAGTGAGGCGACTTGAGCGCCACGCCCGCCGGGACCTACCGCTTCGAGTGCGCGGGCCTCCGGCTGGGGGGGCGGTGGCTGGTGATTGGGCTCAGCCATCACACCCGGCGGTACCAGGATGGCCACGACCGCCACCAGTGCTAGAACTTGCCATAGTTTCGATCTCATGACTTTAGACTCCTTTCATCAATCAAAGTTTGGTTGCACGCATGCATGAAGCATGACCTGGGGAACAATAGGGGGAGAATCGGACAGTGCACACCACCTCCTTTCGCTCATGGAGCTTTCTCGGAAAGTCGCGCGTGAGCCTTTTCAGTGGGTGGCAGACCAATCGCATTGCCCGCCTTGGGCTGCTACCTTTTTCCGAGAGAGCTCTCACGGCCTCTGCTGGCCTCGCAGTGCGGATCCTACAGGCCGGCTCAGTTAAACCTATTATACACGTAACCTTGCCTGTTTGTCAACTATCTCAGGCCATTTCTTGGCCCCGTCGGCCAGGTTTTAAGATTGGGGGCAAGTGATGAACGCTACGAGCTGTGCGCGGCATAGGCCCACATTGGTCATTTGCTCATTAGTCATTTGCTCATTGTTCATTATTCATTGTTCATTGTTGGGGGCCTTGTCAATATACCAGAGGCATGCTATAATATCATCACCGTGGGGATGACAGGCTTCGACGGGGAAGGCTGGTCACGGATGGCAAGCCGGGGCGCTCTGCCCCCGTTAACAACGGAGCACACACTCCAAAGTGCCAATAACACTTGGATTCCTGTCCCACAAGCGGCGATGGCTGCTGCTCCATTAGCAGGCTAGTCTGGCTTGAGGACAAACTGACCGCACAAGCGGTCACGTCCGCCCTGGTTTCGCGCTGGTGAGCCGGGGGCCGGATGTCAAAGAGCCGGCGTGCGGCACTCCGATGCCGATAGGGGTGCTCAAGCGGGAGTTTCGGCTCCCATCGGCCAGGTCCGGGTGTAGCGCGGTCGGCGGTGACTCCCCGGGCGAGAGGTAAAGGGCCGACTAAGCTTGTAGAGGTCCCTGGTCGAATTTCTCGGACGCGGGTTCGATTCCCGCCATCTCCACCACAAAGCACGGGGCTGGCAGACCTGGATGCCAGCCTCGTTGCGCGTCAGGTTCACGAGAAATGAAGGAAACATCGTCAGTAGTTGACACAATCACTCAATTGACTTACAATCGCGCATTGGGGGGCAACGGGACATGAAACGCATCTAATAGTAGGTAACCCGGTCTGTGGCGATATGATGAAGATCACGATCAAGGTCCAGGGTGACCGGATTGAGGACGTGGAGTTCAAGACCTTTGGCTGCGGCGCGGCCATTGCCACCACATCCATGGTGACCGAACTGGTCAAAGGGAAGACGATTGAAGAGGCGCTGCAGGTCACCAACCAGGAGGTGGTAGAGGCGCTGGATGGCCTGCCGCCTATCAAGGTGCACTGTTCGCTGCTGGCTGAGGAGGCGATCAAGGCGGCGATCGAAGACTACCGGGGTAAAGAGGGTAGAAAGAAATGAAATGTCCCAGAGTGTCCCAGGTCAATAGGAGGAAAAAATGTCCAGCGATTTGATTGCCCGTGTGCAAGAGGATGGGGTACGATTCGTCAGTCTCCAGTTCACCGACATTCTGGGGACAATTAAAAGCGTCACTATCCCCGTGGGCAGGCTTGAGGAGGTCATGGAACAAGGGCTCTGGTTCGACGGCTCGTCTATTGAGGGGTTCGCTCGTATTTACGAGAGCGACAGGGTGTTGGTGCCCGACCCTGCCACGTATCAGGTGTTCCCGTGGAGTGCGCCGGAGCGGCGGCGGGCACGCCTGATTTGCGATATCTACGGTCCTGACGGGCAGCCGGCTCTCAGTGTGCCGCGCCAGGCGCTGAAGCGTATGCTGGCCCGGGCTGCCGAGCGGGGGGGGTACGTCTACAACGTTGGCCCTGAACTGGAGTTTTTCTTGTTCAAGCGCAACAGTGAGAATAGCAGTGGGTATCCAACCCGACCTGCCCCGCACGATGTGGGCAGTTATTTTGACTTCTCACCCCGGGACGAGGCGCAGCAGGTGCGCAGCGAGATCGTCCTGGCGCTGGAAGAGATGGGCATGCAGGTTGAGATGAGCCATCACGAGTGTGCTATCGGCCAGCACGAAATTGACTTCCGCTACGCCGATGCGCTGACCAGCGCCGACAACGCCGTTACATTCAAGTACATCGTGCGGGCGATAGCGGCCACCTACGGCATCTACGCCAGTTTCATGCCCAAACCCATCTTTGGCATTGCTGGCTCCGGTATGCATACCCACCAGAGTCTCTTCGACACCGAAGGACAAAATCTGTTTTACGACGCAGACGATGAATACCGCCTTTCTCGGCTGGCCTACAACTTCATCGCTGGGCAGATGGAGCACGCGCGAGCGTTGTCCGCGGTGGTAGCTCCGACGGTCAACAGTTATAAGCGTTTGACACCAGGCTACGAGGCGCCAGTCTACATCTGTTGGGCACATCTGAATCGCTCGGCGTTGATCCGCGTCCCAGCCCACGGCGCATGGCATAAGAGCGCGGCGCGGGCCGAACTACGCTGCCCCGATCCCAGCACCAATCCCTACCTGGCCTTTGCTGCTATGCTTGCGGCGGGCTTCGATGGCATCGAGCGGGACCTGGATACACCGCCACCGGTCAATGAAGACGTCTACGACTTCGACGAGCGCACTCTGCGTGAACGGGCCATCGGCACGCTGCCGGGCACGCTGGCCGAGGCGCTCGATGCACTTGAGCAGGATGGGGTGATCCAGGAGGCGTTAGGGCCGGACATCACCGATGCCTTCCTGCGGGCCAAGCGGGCGGAATGGGACGAATATCGCATCCAGGTGACGAACTGGGAATTGGAACGCTATCTGGAGACGGCGTAAGGAAGCCACGGAGCGACTTGCGCTTTTTGCCAATGCGTGGTATATTTTGAATAGCCCTGCTGTGCGCGTGATCGCCGTTTTTGCGTTTTGAGCCAACACCTATAAAATCGGGGGCTGTCTCTTCAGAGAGGAATGCGATAGCCCATGGGCAAGGCAGACCGCTGAGCAGGCCCCTATCTGCGATAGCAGGTTCAAAACACGTCGGCACACGGCACGGCGGGGTTCGGTTTGATGGTTGATTGCAAACGCCACCGGTACACCGGTGGTGTTTGCATACCCGCCCTTGACCTGGTTCTTTCTTTGTGCTATCCTCTTTTGTACAACATTCTGTGTGAGGTGCGCTGTGTTACGAGAACGAGTCTCTAATGACATTTACGTTTTCACCAGTGACCTGTATGCGCAAGTGACGGCCGGAGCGATTGTGACTCGCGAGGGTGCGGTCATCGTGGACAGCCTGCCATTTCCTGTCGAGACGCGCGGGATGGCGGCGTTCGTCGCTCGGGTTTCCCGACCTGGTGCGCGATACGTGATCCTGACCCATTATCACGCCGATCACACCTACGGTGCTTACTTCTTTCCTCAGGCCGATGTGGTAGCACACGCGCTTTGTCGAAAGTTGCTCGTCAAATGTGGCGTCCCGGCATTGAAAGAGGCGCAGGCCGAGGAGTCTGACCTGGGGGAGGTCGTGTTGCGCCTACCCGACATCACGTTCGATAGTGCAGAGATGGGGCTTCAATTGGCAGGCAGAGTGGTGCGGCTGATCCACACACCTGGCCACACGCAGGATTCAGTGATGGTGTACGTTGAAGATGACCGTGTGCTGTTTGCTGCCGACACGGTGCTGCCGGTGCCCTCCATTGTGGACGGTGATGTGGAGGCACTGAGGGTGTCTCTGCAAAAGGTGGCGGAGCTGCCAGTAGAGAATATGGTGCAGGGGCATGGAGAGGTCATACTGCGCGGAGAGGTGAAGGACGTGGTGCGGGCCAGTTTGGACTATCTGGATGCCATTGAGGCTAAAGTGGCGCAGGCGATCAGGAGAGGCAGGGGTAAGGGGGCACTGCAATGGGACAACATCGAATCCTGCGGATTGTCGCGCCTCCCGCTTAACGGGCTGGTACAGCAGATCCACGTGGCGAATCTGCTGGCCTTGTACGATCGAATGGCACCACAGTGAGCGATAACGTAGAGCGAATTCTCGCGGCGATTGCAGCGCTTGACAGCCCCGCGCTCCTGTGGCATAATATAGATGTATTCCAAAGGTGATGATGGAGACGAGTAGGCGTGGGGTACCGGCCCAGAGAGCCCGGGGTAGGTGAGATCCGGGTGCGGGAGCCGCGTCGAAAATCCCTCCGGAACCGCTGACCGAACGGTTGAGGACTCGCGATTCGTAAATCGTAAATTCGGAATTCGGGTACGAGTTCTGAATCTACGAATTCCAGGTCCTGAATCCAGTAAGCTCAGACGGATTCATCCTCTGTTACCAGGATGTGGCGATCGCGCGTCGCCGGCAGAGAGGCCCTGCCTGCGCGGGGCAAGAAGGGTGGTACCGCGGGAATCTCAAGCTCCCGTCCCTTCGGGGATGGGAGTTTTTTCGTTACGGAGGGGAAGGTGAATTTCACGATGTGGTACGATCTGGAGGTGGAATGACCGAGTTGCTGTATCGAACAGACAGTTACCTGCGCGAGTTCGATGCCGTCGTGACCGGGGTCTCGGCGACGGGGTGGTGCTGGATCGGACCGCCTTCTGATTGAGGAGAAGATCAACACCGACGCTTCTATCAGAATCGAGCAGTGCAATGCCAGGTCATCCAGATGACTTCAGGGAGGAGATGATGTTCAAACCAGTATCCAACCGGGTGGATTTTGTCGCCCAGGAGCACGAGATTCTGGCTCTTTGGGAGGAAACTCAGGCTTTCCGTAAATTGGTGGAGTTGCGGGAAGATAGCCCACGCTGGTCCTTCATTGACGGGCCGATCACGGCCAACAACCCGATGGGCGTCCACCACGGCTGGGGACGCACCTACAAAGACCTATACCATCGCTTCTGGGCGATGAAAGGCTTCCGCACCCGCTACCAGAACGGCTTCGACTGCCAGGGCCTGTGGGTCGAGGTCGAGGTGGAGAGGGAAGAGGGCTTCCACTCCAAGCGGGACATCGAGGCCTACGGCATCGCTCGCTTCGTGCGCAAGTGTAAGGAGCGGGTGCTTCGATATGCTGCAATCCAGACCGAGCAGTCCATTCGCCTGGGGTATTGGATGGACTGGGATGACACGGATTTGCTGCGTGACCTGGCGGACCAATTGGCGCAGGACCCAGAGAAGGTCATCACCGTCCAGGGCCCGGGTGGCCCGGTGACCGACACGGTGGAACGGATCGTGGGCCGGCTGGGTTTGCCCGAACTGGGCGGTTCCTATTTCACTCTCTCCACTGAGAACAATTATATGATCTGGACTTTCCTCAAGCGCTGCTGGGAGCGAGGCTGGCTCTACAAGGGGCGGGACGTGATGCCCTGGTGCCCCCGTTGCGCCACGGGCATCAGCCAGCACGAGATCGTCACCGAGGGGTATCGGGAGATGACGCATCCCGGCGTTACCCTGCGCTTCCCGCTGCGGGGCCGGCCGGGGGAGAGCCTGCTGGTATGGACCACCACGCCCTGGACGTTGACCAGCAACGTGGCGGCAGCGGTGGGGCCGGAACTGACTTACGTGAAGATCCGCCAGGGGGACGAGGTCTTCTATCTCTCCAAAGGGGCCCTCCCCATCCTGGACGGCCCAGAAATGGAAAACGTCGAGGTGTTAGAGGAGATGACGGGGATGGCTCTGGAGGGCTGGACCTACGACGGTCCCTTCGATGAACTGGAGGCCCAGCAAGCCACTGGTGCTCCCCAGGTCCACCGGGTGATCCTGTGGGACGAGGTGGGGGAGACGGAGGGTACTGGTATCGTCCACATCGCGCCGGGGTGCGGTGCGGAGGACTTCCTGCTCAGCAAAGAGTATGACCTCCCTGCCATCGCCCCGCTGGACGAGGAGGGGGTCTTCATAGAGGGCTTCGGCTCCCTCACCGGCACCCGCGTCTCGGAGAGCGCCGAGCGGGTTTTCGAGAGCCTGCGGGAGAAAGGAATCCTCTACAAGATCGAGGACTACACTCACCGCTACCCGGTCTGCTGGCGTTGCGGGACCGACCTGGTCTTCCGGCTGGTGGACGAGTGGTTCATTTCGATGGGCGAATTGCGGCACGATATGATGGAGGTGACCCGGCAGATCCGCTGGATCCCGTCCTTTGGGCTGGACCGTGAGCTGGACTGGCTGCGTAACATGCACGACTGGATGATCAGCAAAAAGCGGTACTGGGGGCTGGCGCTGCCCATCTGGGAGTGCGGGGAGTGCGGCCACTTCGAGGTCATCGGCGACGAGGAGGAACTGGAGGCGCGGGCAGTGACGGGCTGGGAGGAATTTGAGGGGCATACCCCCCACCGGCCCTGGGTGGACGCGGTACGCATCGCCTGCCCTGAGTGTGGTGCGGAGGTGAGCCGCATCCCCGAGGTGGGCAACCCGTGGCTCGACGCGGGCATCGTCAGTTTCAGCACTCTTCAGTACCGCACGAACCCGGATTACTGGCGGCAGTGGTATCCGGCCGACTGGATCAGCGAATCTTTCCCCGGCCAATTCCGTAACTGGTTCTACAGCCTCCTGGCGATGGCGACGGTGCTGGAGAACTCCCCACCCTTCAAGACTTGCTTCAGCTACGCGCTGCTCCTGGACGAGGACGGGCGACAGATGCACAAGTCGTGGGGTAACGCCATCGAGTTCAACGAGGCCGCCGACAAGATGGGGGTGGACGTGACGCGCTGGCTCTACTGTGCCCACAAGCCGGAGACCAATCTGCTCTTCGGCTACGGCCGGGCAGACGAGGTGCGGCGGCAGTTCCTGATCCCGCTGTGGAATGTCTATTCGTTCTTTGTGACTTACGCCAATATTGACAACTGGTCCCCGCCCGAATCTACGGATCTACGAATCACGGAACTCGTAGATTCGGGATTCGTAAATTCGGCGTTGGATCGGTGGATCCTCGCTCGCCTGAACGAAGTAGTTGCCCGGGTCACCGACCGGATGGACAACTACGATGCCTACGGAGTGACGCTGGCAGTGGAGCCTTTCCTGGACGACTTGACGAACTGGTATGTGCGCCGCAGCCGGCGTCGCTTCTGGAAGAGCGAGCAGGACGCGGACAAGAACGCCGCTTATGCCACCCTCTACCATGTCCTGACGACGCTGTGCCGGTTGCTGGCGCCGCTGGTTCCCTTCGTCACCGAGGCGATGTATCAGAACCTGGTCCGCTCGGTGGACCCGGACGCGCCGGAGAGCGTGCATCACACCGACTGGCCCGTCGCTGACGAGGCCGCCGTGGACGCCGGCCTGCTGGTGCGGATGGCGCTGGCCCGGCAGGTGGTCGCGCTGGGCCACTCGGCCCGCAACAGCCGGAATATCAAGCTGCGCCAGCCTCTGGCCCGCGTGCTGGTTCACCGGGAGTCGGGCACCGATGCACTGGACGATGAGCTGGTGACCCTGGTGCGGGATGAATTGAATGTCAAGCAGGTGGCCTTCGTGGACGACGTGAGCGACCTGGTGACCTATCGCCTCCTCCCGGACAATAAGCTACTCGGCCCGCGTTTCGGGAAGCGGTTCCCAGCGGTGCGGGCGGCGCTCGCTGCGCAGGACCCGCTGGCAGCGGTGCGGCGGTTGCGGGCGAAGCTCCCCCTGCGATTGGAGCTTGCCCTGAGCGGGGCCGAAGGGGTGGAGGGGGAGGAGGTGGAACTGACTCCCGATGAGGTGCTGGTGCGGGAAGAGTCCCGGGAGGGGCTGGCGGTGGCCTCGGAGCGGGGCGTGACCGTCGCCGTGGACGCTGTCCTTACCCCCGAGTTGGTCGCTGAAGGGCTGGCCCGGGAGGTAGTCCGGCGGGTGCAGAACCTGCGCAAGGAGGCCGGTTTCAACCTGGACGACCGCATCGTCACCACCTACCAGGCCGATGGGGAACTGGCCGAGGCGATCGAGGTGTGGCGGGCCTTCGTCGCGGCGGAGACCCTGAGCGTGGAACTGCGGGCCGGGCCGCCGGATGAGGGGGCCACCGTGAGCGAGGATCGAGTGGCTGGTCACACACTTGGACTTGGGGTTCGCAGGGCGTGATCCACCACAGTGTGTGTTCTTCGTCTTGCCAATTCGGGTTGAGTAGGGTAAAATACAACCCAGAGGAGTGGATATGCCTTTTTCGTACGAAAGAGCAAGGCGGGAACTGCTAGAAGAGCTGTCGAAACTGCAAGAGCAGTTGGAGCGGCTTGAGGCCGCTGAGTACGAAAGCGTCGGCTACAGCAATCATATAGCCGACGATGCTACCGATGCCTTTGAGCAGGCTGTGGGAGTAGCACTCCAGCGTAAGATTGAGGCCACGTTAGATGAGGTGAAACGAGCGTTGGCCAAGTTTGAGGATGGCACCTATGGTCTCTGCGAGGCCTGTGGTGCCAGGATTGACCGTGCACGCCTGGAGGTGCTGCCCTACGCGGAGTATTGCCTGGATTGTCAATCGCGTCAGGAGCACGGTGGTATGCGGACGGTCTCTCGTTGAGGCGACGCAAGCGAGACACCCTGATCTTGCCAGCCACGGCAGCATTGGTCTTGCTCGTTGATCAGCTCAGCAAGTACTTTGTGGCGATGTGGCTGGGGGAGGGCCAGTCCTGGGACATTGCGCCCTGGCTGGCCCCTATCTTTCGGTTCACGCACGTGACCAACACAGGGGCAGCCTTTGGGCTGTTTCCCGGGGGGGGTGATTTTTTCACCGCCCTCGCTGCGATAGTCATCGTGGCGATCATCACTTATTACTGGCATCTACCGGATGGACAGTGGCTGGTGCGGGTGGCGCTGGGCCTTCAACTGGGCGGGGCCATCGGCAATTTGGTAGACCGGCTGCGCCAGGGGTTTGTGGTGGATTTCATTGATCTCAACTTCTGGCCCCTGCATAACTGGCCGGTCTTTAACCTGGCCGACAGTTCCATCGTCGCTGGCGTGGTGTTGCTGGCGCTGTTGATGATTTGGGAAGAGCGGCGCGGAAGGGACAGGCAGCGGGTGGCTGAGGATGGCTGAGGAGCAATCCGTTGTCTCGTTCGCCGTGGAACGCGGCAGCGAGCGGCTGGACAAGATCGTTTCGGCTCACGTGCAGGACCTCAGCCGGGCGACGGCTCAGCGGTTGATCAAGACCGGCGAGGTCACGGTCAACGGGCGGCCCAGTAAGCCCAGTTACCGCGTGCAGGTGGGCGACGAAGTCGTCGTGCGCGTCCCGGCCGAGATGCCCGAAGAGGTTATCCCTGAGGATATACCTCTTGATGTTATCTACGAGGATGATGTCTTGCTGGTGGTGAACAAGCCTGCGGGGATGGTCGTGCATCCAGCCCTGGGGCACCCCACCGGCACCCTGGTCAACGCAGTGCTGGCCTATTGTCCCCAGGTCGCTGACGTCGGCGGACCGGAGCGGGCCGGGATCGTCCACCGGCTGGACAAAGACACCTCTGGCCTGATTCTCATCGCCAAGGATGATGCGACCCGCGCTGCGCTCCAACGGCAGTTCAAGCATCGGCAGGTCGTCAAGACCTATTTGGCGTTGGTCGAAGACCAGGTACAGCCTCGGGAGGGGGTCATCGAAGCGCCTATAGGACGCGACAAGCGGCAGCGTAATAAGATGGCCGTGGTGCGGAGCGGGCGGCAGGCGCGTACTCTGTACCGGGTCCTTGAGTACTTTGACGATCACACACTGCTGGAGGTGCGTCCCCACACTGGTCGCACGCACCAGGTGCGCGTGCACCTGGCCTGGCTGGGTTACCCGGTCGTTGGGGATGCAGTCTACGGCCGCCGCCGCCAGCGGCTGCTCCGAGACCGCCACTTCCTCCACGCTGCCCGGATACGCTTTACTCATCCCGCTACGGGCGAGGAGGTGGAGTTCAAAGCCCCGTTGCCACCAAAACTGGCTGCTGTCCTCAAACGTCTACGCCGCTCATGATTACATATCCACTGCAACCTGATCGGGGGGAACGCATGGAAGAACCCAGGATCGAAATCCTTGCCGAGAGCGAGAACTTTAGCCTGTGGCAGGCCGAGGAGCCCGACGGTGAGATGACCTACCACCTGGAACTGGGCACCGTCACCGTGCATTTCTTCCGCGAAGAGTGGGTGGAGTTCATGGGGTTGGTCAGAGAGGTGGGAGGACGTGCTGCAGCAGGGTAAGCCAACTCCACAACTTCAGCAGTGGTTCGACCGGCTGGCTCCGGTGGTCGAGGGGGCGCGAACGACGTTGCACCGTCTCAAGCCGGGCAAACTGGTGCTACGCAGCGGCTGTGAACGGGACGAGGATGGCAACTTTCAGCTCACTTTTTTGGGGCAGGAGTACGTCATCTCTGCCGACGACTTCACCGTCTGGCGTGCCGGTACCGGTGAGCCGCCCTCTTCCTTTATCCAGAGCCTCATCCTCACCTACCTGGCCACCGCCGACGGCACGACGCCTTCGAGCCGTTGGATCGGCTTCCGCGAGCTCCCCGACGGCATGTTCTACGTCCAGGCGTTCCAGGGCTACTCCGGCGATCGGCTGGTGCGTGAACTGGGGGGTGGCATCGAGGCATTCCGCCGCGCTGCCGAGACGCTAGGCGGTGAGCCGTTGGAAATTGGCGATGCGGGCTACGTCTTCACTGTACTGCCGCGAGTGCACCTGGCACTCGTATACTGGGAGGGGGACGAGGAGTTTCCTTCGCAGGCGCGGGTGCTCTTCGAGGACACCACCGCGCGCTACTTACCCACCGATGGGCTGGCCATCCTCGGCAGCCAATTGGTGGGGCGGATGCTGAAGGCCGCCAGGTAGGACCGCTCAAGTAAAGAGAGGGGCCGCCGAGCATCGGCGGCCCCTCGTAGATTCTGCCGGCCTCGACAGGCTGGCGAGCTTGCTCTAGTAGTTCCGCAGCACCACGGGCAGGTAGACGTAGTGCATCTCTGCCTCGATCACGATGGTGTGTGTATCCGTCACCAGCGCGGTGGTGCAGTTGGTCGCCGTCACCACCAGGGTGTGGGTGCCCGCGTCCAGGCTGCGGACGGTGGTAGACGTAGTGTCACTGTTGTCCCACAGGTAGGCGATGAGCGACGTGGCATTGAGCGGCTGGTAGGTGGTGGTAAAGGTGTAGGTGCCCGGCATACCACTGATGGCCCCAGCGATGGTGATCCCCGTCAGGTCCACGCAGACGCCGTACTCGGTGACCTCCACGTCCACTGTGTTGGTCATGGCCTGCGCCCCGGTCATGTCGCAGTTCCAGGCGGCGATCTCGACCGCGTGGCTGCCGGTGGTGGTGAAGATGTGGTCGAGCGGGGACGTCAGGGGATCAGCGTCGCTGCTGCCTGTGACTGGCGGCGTGCCGTCGTCGTAGTCCACGGTGTAGGTGTAGTTGGGCGTGAAGTCATCCGGCGCGATGTCGGCGCTGAACTGGACATTGGTGTCGGTGTAGATGGTGCCAACCGTCACCAGGCTCAGATCCACGCCCGTCACCTGAGTGCAAACCACTGTCAGCGTCACCGGGACGTCCACCTGTGGCTCGTCAGGGTCGTTGCTGGTAATACGCAGGGCGATGGTATAGTCCCCGGCCGTCAGCCCGGTGGAGTCGAAGGTGAGCGTCACATCCTCACTGAACGCCGGCGACAATGTCCCACTGGTCGGTGTCTCGCTCAGCCAGTCGGCTGCCACTGTCTCTGTCAGGCTCCAGGTCAGGTCGGCCGTGCCGGCGTTGCCGATGGTCAACGTGCGGGTGAACGTCTCATCTGGGTTCACCGGATCTGTCGGCGTCGGCGGGCTCACCGTTATGTCCGGTTCGGTGATGGCGATGACGTGTGTATCCGTCACCAGCGCGGTGGTGCAGTTGGTCGCCGTCACCACCAGGGTGTGGGTGCCCGCGTCCAGGCTGCGGACGGTGGTAGACGTAGTGTCACTGTTGTCCCACAGGTAGGCGATGAGCGACGTGGCATTGAGCGGCTGGTAGGTGGTGGTAAAGGTGTAGGTGCCCGGCATACCACTGGTGGCCCCAGCGATGGTGATCCCCGTCAGGTCCACGCAGACGCCATACTCGGTGACCTCCACCTCGGCCGTGTCGGTCATGGCCTGCGCCTCGGTCATGGCGCAGTTCCAGGCGGCGATCTCGACCGTGTGGCTGCCGGTGGTGGCGAAGGTGTGGTCGAGCGGGGACGTCAGGGGGTCGGTGCTGCTGAGGGCCGGTGCGCTGGGGCCAGCGCCCTCGCCATAGTCTATGGTGTAGGTGTAGGGCTTGTCGGCGTTGTCCGGCGCGATGTCGGCGCTGAACTGGACGTTGGTGTCGGTGTAGATGGTGCCAACTGTCACCAGACTCAGGTCCACGTTCGTCACTTCAACGCACGGGGCCAGCTTCTCGCTGACGACCACCTGCACCGTATCGGTCTCCGGCACGGTCATGTCGCAGTTCCAGACAGCGATCTCGACCGTGTAGGTGCCGGTGGTGGCGAATGTGTGGTCGAGCGGGGACGTCAGGGGGTCGGTGCTGCTGAGGGCCGGTGCGCTGGGGCCAGCGCCCTCGCCATAGTCTATGGTGTAGGTGTAGGGCTTGTCGGCGTTGTCCGGCGCGATGTCGGCGCTGAACTGGACGTTGGTGTCGGTGTAGATGGTGCCAACCGTCAGCAGCGTCAGGTCCACCCCCGTGACCTCCACGCACGGTGGCGAGCTCACCGTCACCTGGATTGAGTAGGTGTCGGTGGACGGACAACCGTTCTCCACGTCCAGGGTCGCGGTGTAGGTGCCGGCCACCGTGTAGGTGTAGACCGGTGTGGCCCCGTCGGTGCCGCTGCCACTCCCCGGCCCGCCAAAGTCCCAGGTGTAGGTGATGGGCGTCTCGCCGCTGACCGTGGCGGTGAAGTGCAGCGTCTCACCCACCGTCACCGGGCTGTCGCTTTGCAGGTCGTCAATGCTCACCGGCCGACAGACGCCGCCGTGCTGGAAGATCAACACGCGGGCGTCAGGTTGTGGGTCGGTGCCTTCCACCCATAACGTCTCGGTGATGTAATCGAAGAGCCACGTGGTGCCGGTGACGTGGAAGGTCTTGGTAAGGACGTGCCAGGTGTTTGACGTGACGCCCGTCGCACCCCAGGTCAGCCAGTTGGTCCCGCTCGTCACTCCACCGGCGGTGAAGTCAACGGTCCCGGTCAACTCGAGCGACTCGGTCCAGGTCTCCACCAGCGTGAAGGTGACGTTGCCGGTGTGGGTGACCCAGACCCGGTCCACGATCTGTACCGTGTCGCTGGGGATGACGGTAATAGGGCTGGTGTCGGTCGGCACACCGTTGACGTAGACCTCCTTCTCCCAATTGGCGGCGGTGACGACGGTCATTGTGACCGGGATGTTGATCGTGGGGCTGACGGCGTCGTCGGTGTTGACGATGAGCGTGGCGTAGTACACGCCTGGCTGGCCCACGTAGGCGGCGTCCAGCGTCACGTCTACGAGCTGGAAGCCGGTATCGGCCGGCACGGTGCCGCTGATAGGGTCTTCGTAGAGCCAGGGTACGTCACCGCCTCCGGCGTAACCCACCATCAAGCGCTCGTTGGTGTCGTAGATGACGCTGCCGGCTGAGTCGCGGCCGCCGATCACGTAAAAGTAGCCGTCTTCGGCCACGTCGCCTTCCATGTACACGCGCCCCTGGCTCAGTGTCGGGATCGTCGGCGAGTCGGTCCAGGCGTTGGTGTCCGGGTCGTAGTAGCCGGCGTGGTTGAGCACATTCCAGGCTGCGTCTCGGCGACCGGCCCCCAGCCACAGTCCATCCGCGCCGTGCCCATCGGCGTTGTACGACCAGCGCGTGTAAGCACCGCCGCCGTCGGGCACGCCAGCGATGTAGCTCCACGACGCCCCGTCGAACACCTCGGACGTCATATCAGGGGTAAAGCCCGGGAAGGCCACTCCGCCTGCAACGTAGATATTGCCGCCAATCGCCGCCGCCGAGAAGCTGGTGCGAGAGCTCTGCATCGGCACCCCGGCCGACCAAGTGCCCGTCGTCGTATCGAGGATCCAGACTTCGGTCGTGCTGGCTGAAGCACTGGCGATAATCCCACCCAGGACGTACACGTCCGTCCCAATGGCCACCACCTGGTACTGTGAGCGGGCCGTATAGCCGCCGTTGGCGGCGATAGTGGTCCACGAGTCGCCGGCGACGTCGTAGACGTAGGCGTCGGCGGTCGTGGCGTCGCCGGGAATGTAGATTTTGCCGTTGATGGCGATGCCGTCAATGCTATCCAACGCGCCCGGCATAGACGTCATCGTATCCCAGGTGTCGGTGCCTGTGTTGTAGCGGTAGACGGTGTCGGTGGGTGTCCCGCCGCCCGCATCGCTGGTGCCGCCGAGCACGTACACGTAGTTGCCATGGGCCACGACCGCGTTGAAGACGCGCGCCGATGGCAACGAGGCCATAGTCTCCCAGGCGGTGCCGATGTCTTCGGGAGCGACGTTACTGGCCGCTGGCCCCAGGACAGGCTTGCCGTCGGGTATGCCGCTTTTTGCCAACACAGCGTTGGGTAACCGCTGAATGGGCACAATCTCGTTTCTACCTTGTGACCTGTCAAGTGCACCAAAGGCCAGTACTGGCTGGAAGCCGCGGTCCGACTCTAGCAGTTCGAACGATGTGGACACCGCGCCGCTGTTGGTGATGCTCATCGGCAGGGTGGTGCTCACGCCCACATTGAGCGTGGCGCTGATACCGGCCGGCGCCACATCCACGCAAGGCCGCAGCCAGCGCAGGTTAAAGTCCTGCGTGGTCGTCGCCTGGGCAGTGACGAACACCACAGCGGTATCGGTCTGATGCTCAGTCGCAGAGACGGTCACCGTGTAGGTGCCAGCACCGAGCCAGTGGCTATATGTGCCGCTGACGCCGGTCGTCAGGGTGACGCTGGCGCCGTTCTCGATCAGCACCTCGGCGTCTTCCAGCAGGACCGGGTTGGCGTCGCAGTGGCCCAGGCTGGTGACGGTGCCCTCCAGCCTGCCGTAGCTCGCGGGCGTGGTGACCGTCATCGTCACCGGCAGCGTTGGGTTCGGGTTGGTTGGATCGTTGTTCTTGATCCTGAGATTCGCATAGTAGATGCCGGGTTGGTCCACCTCGGGTACGTTGGCCCACCAGCCGATGTCAATGTCCACCGTGCCGCTGGATGGAATGGTGCCGCTGATGGGGTCCTCGGAGAGCCACGGCACGTCAGATATGGCGGTAGCAATACCAAAGGCATCCAGTTCAACGCTTACGCCATCGCCAATCGTGCTCACCAGCGTCGTAGCGCCTGTGTCAACGTCGGCGATGCGTAACTCGGCCGAACTGCTGGTATTGTTGTAGGCCGCCAGGTAGAGAATATCTGTCTCTTCGTCAAAGTCCATATCCTGGGCGTAGCTGGCGTCGAAGCCTAGTGAGCCGATCGGTGTCGCCGCGCCCGTGGCTTTGTCAATAGAGACCAGTTGATCACCACCGATATCAACAGCGTACATCTCACCGGCTGCGTTGATGGCGATGTCAATGATGACGACACCACTGCTGTCGGTGCCCACCACGGTCGGCGTGCCGGTCGCCAGGTCAAGCGTGTAGAGCGTGTTGTCCGTGCCGTCGGTTGAGATGGCGTACATCACGCCGGTGATGGGGTCACCCGCCATTCCGGTCCAGGTGTGCCCACTCTGTGGCGTGGATGAGCCAATGGCCGTCATAGCACCGGTGGTGGTGTCAATGGCATACAGCATCTGCGTAGCGTTGTCAATGGCGTAGAGCGTCGAGAAGTCGCCGCCGATGAAGTCGCCTGCGTAAAAGTCCTGGGTTGCCGCGGCAATGTTTGTCAGATTGGTGGCGTCATCGAGGGTGAAGTGGACAAATTGATTGCCGAGTAGGTCAACGCCATACGCAGGTACGCCGCTCTGGAGTAAGCCAAGTAAGCCCGGATTAACGGCCGCCATGCTCTCGGTTTGCTCCCTTTTCTCTTTGTACACCGGTGCCTGACCGATAGAAGGCGCTTCCTCGCTGCGTGGGAAGTTCCCATCGCTGGCCGGGATGGAGACCATCCGCATTGGCTCAAAGCCACCTCCTTGCTCCTGGAATTCAAAGTCCAGAGCGCCCGAACCGGTGTTGCTGATGACCAGGCCCGGCATCTGTGTGAACTGCTGGCCCAATTCGAGGGTGTAGCTGAGCGACATAGGAGCGACTTCGATGTGAGGCGCGGGCAGGTAAAAGTCCTGCACGACCGTGTCGCTCTGGACGACGGTGACGGTAACCACGTCGGCCTGGTAGCCGGTCATCGTGGCCGTGAAGGTCTTGCTGCCGTGTGGTGAAAAGACGGTGTAGAACCCGTCGTCCACGCTGGTGTCGTCGGGCGTGGCTTCGGAGGTCGCCAGGAAGCCGTCTTCGTTGGCGACCTCGGCGCCGGCCAGCGGATCGGAGGTGCTCTCCTCGTAGGTGTTGCCGACCACCAGGCCGCCGGGTTGCGGGTTACACCCACTGGGAATCTCCACGTCGTCGATGTACCAGCCAGCACGTTCCACCACAGCAGTAGCATACATGCGGAACTCAATGGTCGCTACCCCGCCCACATAAGGGCCCAGGTCTACGCTGTGCTGCTCCCAGGCGGTGGGTATGACGTAACTGGTGGCGCGATCGTACACCAGGTCACCATTGACGTACACCTCGCCGTGATCAAAGGTTTCGTACACGTCGTACCAGTCCCACCAGGACAAAGTGGCCGATCCCACACTGCTCAAGTCCACTGTGAAGGAGAGGATGCTGGTGTCGCCCAGGTTGTGGTAGCAGTCGGTGAGCACAGTGCCCCACATGTGAGTGCCGGAGTGAGGGGCAGCAGGAGGATAGCTGGTGCCGCAGGTTCCTGCCCAATTATAAATGCCCCACTCCCAGTCGTTGGTGGCCGCGAAACCGCCATCGTTCGCCTCAAAGTCCCAGGAGTAGAGTGTTCCTGGCACGTACCCCGGTGCGTTGCACGCCGCTGCATCTACCGTCAGCGTAAAGTTCTCGGTGACATCCGCCGTCAGCGGGCCGACGTCGCGGCTGGCGGCGTTGTAGCCGTCCACCCAGGCGTCCACGTCAAAGGTGTAGGTGATGTCCTCGGGCAGGGTGATGCTGTAGTAGCCGGTCGCGGGATCGGTCCAGACCTCGTCGTAGGGAGACGGTGGGTTCACGGGGTCACCGCCAATGGCGACGTGTGCATACAGCGGCCAACCCGTGGTGACGTCGGTGACGGTGCCCGAGACAACGTACATAGCGGCTGACGTAAGCGCGATGTCCTGTGTGGTCGTCGTGCCAGACACGACCGACACACCGCTGATTTGGGCCATCTGGTAGCCGTAAGCGACGGCTGTGACGGTGTAGGTGTCTGTAAGCAGCCCCATCCGATAGTAGCCATCTGCACCGCTGGTGGTGCTGCCGGTGTGGGTGGGCACAAGGCCCGTGGCCTGCACACTCGCGCTGGCGATGGGGTCGCTCGCTGGAGTGCCGCCGGACTCGTAGACGGTGCCGTCCAGGAAACCGGCGCCCTCCTGAGCCACGTTATAGATGACCAGGGCAAAGTCCTGGTCGGTGGCGTCGCCAAAATTGGGGATGCCATCACCGGCGATATTAAAGGCTGTGATCGTAACGTCTATCTGGCCGCTCGTGCCCGCCGGCAGGAAGACCGCCTCGTAGTTATTGTCGTCGTCGGCGGAGCCACCGGTGACACTCCACTGTCCGGAGAAGTGATTGCCCAGGTAGGTGTTGCCGCCCGCCGCGACTTCCAGGTTCAGGTCGTTGACCTCGGGGCTGGTGCCGACGGCGCCGGCCTCATCGGTGTAGGCCATGACAACGCGGACCGGTTTGCCGGGGTCAACGACGTCGGCACTGAAGGTCCAGTTCTCGCCGGAGTTATCGAACACCTCGGTCTGATTGACCATGTATCGAGGGGTGTCGTCAAACCCCAGTGCCATATTGGGCATCCCGTAGCCCTGGTCGTTGCTGGGGAGAGTATCGTTGGCGCTCACGCCGGTCAGGTAGGTGGGATGGGCGATCAGGTAGGCCTTCATCAGCGCCGGGCTGGGGGTTATGCCGTAGTGGGTTTGCAGCCAGTAGTAGTAGAGCGAGCTGACGCCTGCGACGGCCGGGGTCGAGTGGCTGGTGCCCGATGAGGCGGCGAAGATGGTCTGCCCGGAGGGGCGATATTGATCGCAAACGCCGGAGCCGTTGTACGAGGGGTGGGTGCTGGCCGTGCCCTGGATGTGCGTACCGGGGGCAATCACCTCGGGTTTGACGCGGTCGCCGGGGACCGGGCCACGGCTGGAGAAGCTGATCACGTCCATTGCATTATCAGCGCCGGTCGGACCAATGCCACACCCATCTGTCCAGGGACCATCTTCATCGGAGGGGCGGTCGCTCTCAGAAGCGCCCACGGTAATCATGTTCTTGCCATTGCCGGGGGTACCCACGGTGCCAGCGCCAGGGCCAGCGTTCCCGGCGGCGAAGACGAAGATCAACTCCTGGTTACCTGGTTCCGTCAGGTCCGCGTCGCGGACGCCGACGTCAAACGCCTGCGAGGAGTCATCGTAGGTGCCGGCGCAGCTATCGCAACCCCATGAGTTGCTGGCGATCTGCGCACCGGCGTCCTGCACGTGCTTGATCAGGCCAGTGTCGGTATTGCCGCAGGCACTCAGGTCAAAGCCGCCAGCGTCAAAAACACGCGTCCCGGCCAGGCGTGCAAACGGGCTGACGCCCAACCCGCGATTGAAGCCATCCGGATCCTGGTACGGGAAGCCGGTGGTGGTGTCGTAGCTGCCCACGATGCTCGTGTTGATGTGCCCGTGACCATCCGGGCCGCCGCCATCCGCCGCGGAGGTGCAATTCCCCACGTATTGCAGGCGGGTGGGGTTGGCGATGTTCCCAAACTCGTGCAGGGTGTAGTCGCCGGAGTTGACGGTGCCGTTGCCGATGCCGTCGTCGGTGATGTCCACGACGGGGTAGTCGCTGGGGTCGGTGCTAAAGCCATAGCCAGCAAGCCAGGCGAGGTAGCCGGGACCAGAGGGGCCGGTCTGGCCGACGTCAAAATTCGCAGCGAGGATTTGGTCCTGCACCTCGTCCATCCGCTCGCGCTCAAAGTACTCGCCGATCCAGAAAACGTCTGGCTGCGCGGCGATGGTCGCCAGGTCCCCCGCGCGCACCCTGGCCACGACGTTCTGGTAGTCGAGGACGGGCGTCCAGGGGGAAAGTTGCTTACGCAGCAATTCTGCGATCAACTGTTCCGTGGCACCCTTTCCAGCGTGGTTGTACATTTGGATGGTGACCTTAACGACTTCTTCCGGGTCGTAGGTGCCGGTCAGGCGCTTGTTCAGCGAGGCCCCCAACTTGAAGTAGGTCTGGTACGGGGCGCTGAACTGCAAAAAGTCCTTCGCGCGGGCCAAGTCACCCAGGCGCGCGCGGGCAGCATCATCCGCCCACACCAGGTAGCCGTAGTTGGCGATGTAGTGAATCGGTGTGGCACCGGCTTCTTTGACGGCTTGCAGCCACGTATCCTTGATGGGGCCGACGAACTGGATGAGATGCAACGCCGGGCCGCCCGGTCGCGTGACTCGGAAGGGCTCTGGAATGGCATCGAAGGTATCGGTTTGGGTGTTAAAGGGGTAGGCGTCGAGCAGGATGTTGTCCATATCCGTTGCCACCTGGATTCTACTGCGTATGGCGCTGGAGAGTTGACTCAATGTGGCTGCGGATACCTTGTACAAGGCAAAGGCACCGTAGTCATGCCACAGGGTAATGCCCTCTTGCGAGGCATCCAGCACGCCCGGCTGCGCAATCACCTTATAAAAGGCCGCAGGTTGCACTGCCGCAACGGTTGGGGGGGGGCGATTGTCTGCTGGCAGGTTAGAGGGCTGCCCGGCAGCCAGTGGTTGTGCCCATGCCGGGAGCACACTCGCTGCCTGGTCCTCCGGCACTGGCGGTGACGAGCCAGGGGCTGGGGCTGCGCCAACGCTCGTCGTGAAAGGTGCGAGCAGCATCGTGAGCGTCAGTACCAAACCGGTGAGTCTGACAATGGTCGTTTTCATTGATCTACTCCTTTATGCAGTGATTCGAGCCTTAGGCGTGAATTCAATCGCCAAGCGAGCGCACCAGTGGGTCGTTGTTCCGGGGCATGGGCGGTTCGCTGGACCTGGTGGGAACTTTTTACCTTTATACTACATATTGAGACCAGTGTCAAGTGGAACGCGAACCGGTGCAGGGCTTTCTTATTGCCCGTCTTTGTGGTAGAATATTCATTGATGAGCACGAGAACGCAAAAGGAAGCGGCTGGCCCGCTGGGAGTGATCGGCTGCCTGACGGCCGGGTTCGAGGTGATCGGTCGACATTTGTGGTTGACTGCATTACCGGTGCTGCTCGACCTGCTTCTGTGGCTGGGGCCACGACTTTCTGTAGCCCCGGTGTTGCGGCAGCTTTTCGCTCTCCTGATGGCGCAACCTGTGCTTGATCCGACGACGGCCCGCCAGGTTGCGCAGGCAGCCCAATTGCTGGAACAGTTTGGCAAGCGGTTCAATCTGCTTTCACTCCTCAGCATGCTGCCACTGCTCGACGTGCCTACCCTGCTGTCCCGGCACGCGCCAGGGACGGTAGCGCCGCTGGGCTCACCCGGCGTGCTTTCGGTCACGAGCGTACTGGCGCTGATGGCCTGGGTGGCTGGGCTTGTTCTCGCCGGCCTGGCATTGGGATCTCTGTACCTGGACGGCCTGGCCCACTGGGTCCGTGCCGAGAATTCCCATACTCCCACATCCCCACACTTCCCTGGAGTGGGGGAACTCATCCGCGTCTTCCTGTTTGCCGCTGGCCTGCTGATGGTCGGGATCATGCTCGTCCCGCTCTGGACGCTGTTGGTCGGGGCGGTCCTGGCGATTGCACCGCCATTGGGCCTCCTGGTCTGGTCACTCGGCATCGGGTTGGGCAGCTACATCGCCCTGCATTTGCTGTTTGTCGTCCCCGGTATCCTGCTCGGCGGGCGTGGGTTGCTGCAGGCCATTTTGGAGAGTATCTTGCTGATTCATACGCAATTTCCCTCTGTGGTGGGGCTGATCCTGCTCGTGGTGGTGATTTATGAAGGGTTGGGGTTTGTCTGGTCGCTCCCATCCGGCGACTCCTGGTCGCTGGTGGTTGGCATCCTGGGCAACGGCTGCATCGCCACAGGGTTGATGGCGGCTATCTTTGTCTTCTACCAGGAACGCATCGGGCAACTGATTGAGATGCGCCAGGCGCCGGCAAAGACTTGAGTGGAGTAGAAATGGCAAGGAGAGAAGAACGGGCGGTCAGTCAGGTTGGTGGTTACGAGGCCGCGGACGTGCAGGTGCTGGAGGGACTGGAGGCAGTTCGTCGTCGGCCTGGGATGTACGTCGGCGGCACGGACGTTAAGGCGCTACATCACCTCGTGTACGAGGTGGTGGACAACGCGATTGACGAAGCGCTGGCCGGGGCTTGTGACAGGATCGAGATCACCATTCACCCAGACTCGAGTGTGACAGTGACGGACAACGGGCGGGGCATCCCCACCGCTCCGCATCCTGAGAAGAAGATTTCCGCACTGCAGTTGGTTCTGAGCACACTCCACGCCGGGGCCAAGTTCGGCGGCGCTGGCTACAAGGTCTCCGGCGGCCTGCACGGGGTGGGCGTGTCGGCGGTCAACGCCCTTTCTGAGCGGATGGAGGTCGTGGTGGACGACCCCCGCGACGGGCGGCGTCATCGCCAGCGGTACGAGCGGGGTGTGCCGGTCACGCCGGTCGAGGAAATCGGCAAGGCCAAAGGACAGGGCACCCAGGTCACGTTCCGCTTCGATCCCACCATCTTCAAAGGCGTGGACTTTCGCTTCGAGACGCTGGCCCAGCGCATGCGGGAGATGGCGTTCGTCACCCGGGGCGTCACCATCCGGCTGGTAGACGAGCGGGCCAAGCCCTTCCCCTGCCAGACGACGTTCTACTTCGAGGGAGGCCTCGAATCGTTCGTGCGCTATCTCAACCGCAACCGGGAGGTGCTGCACGACGTGGTGCATGCCGAACAGCAGGTAAACGGCGTGGGCATCGAGGTGGCGCTGCAGTATACCGATGCCTACGCCGAATCGGTGTACGCCTTCGCCAACACCATCCACACTGTAGATGGCGGTACGCACCTGACCGGGCTGCGCTCCGGCCTTACTCGCACGATCAATGACTATGCCCGCAAGGCCGGTTTGCTCAAGGAGAAGGACCCCAACTTCTCCGGCGACGACGTGCGTGAGGGGCTGACCGCCATTGTCAGCGTCAAGCACCCCGACCCCCAGTTCGAAAGCCAGACCAAAGTGAAGTTGATGAACGCCGAGGTCAAGGGGCTGGTGGAGTCGGTGGTGACGACGGCGCTGGGGGAGTTCCTGGAACGGGATTCACGGGCAGCGCGCAGCATCGTCAAGAAGTGTCTTACCTCTTCCCGTGCGCGGGCGGCGGCGCGCAAGGCGCGCGACCTGGTGATTCGCAAGAGCGCGCTGGAGAGCCTGACTTTGCCCGGCAAACTGGCCGATTGCTCCGAACGGGATTCCAATAAGACAGAGGTGTTCATCGTGGAGGGGGATAGCGCCGGCGGCAGTGCCAAACAGGGCCGCGATCGCCACTTTCAGGCCATCCTCCCGTTGCGGGGTAAGATCCTCAACACCGAGCGGGCACGGCTGAACAGGATTCTGAGCAACAGGGAGGTGCAGGCACTCATATCGGCCCTGGGGTGCGGCATCGGCGATCAGTTTGACCTGGGCAACCTGCGCTATAACCGTATCGTGATTATGACCGACGCTGACGTAGACGGGGCCCATATCCGCACGCTGCTCCTGACCTTCTTCTTCCGCTACATGCAGCCACTCGTCGAGGAAGGACACCTGTTCATCGCCCAGCCGCCGCTTTACCGTATCAGTGCTGGCAAGAAAGTGCGCTATGTATACACTGAAGCAGAAAAGGACGCGATTTTCGAGGAACTGAAAGGCCAGAAGGTCAACCTTCAACGCTACAAAGGCCTGGGCGAGATGAACCCGGAACAGCTCTGGGAGACGACGATGAACCCGGAGAAGCGCACCCTTCTGCAGGTGACCATCGAGGATGCAGCGGTGGCTGACCGCACCTTCGATATGCTGATGGGTAAGAGTGTCCCCCCCCGCCGTCGTTTCATCCAGACGCACGCCAAAGAGGTACGCAACCTGGACGTGTGAGGCTCGTTCTCGGTGCAAAATGCTCAAAGCCCATCCTACCCCAGCGACCGCTGATGGGCGAAGGTCTCCCGACCAAGCCCTTTACGCCTCGGTCAGAGACCTTCGGCGAACGAGGACGAGACCTTCGGCGAACGAGGACGAGACCTTCGGCGAACAAGGACGTGGCCTTGGCAGAGCTTCACTGGGTAGTTAGTTTTCGGTACAAAACGCTCTAAGCCCCCGTCTCGGGGGCGTCCCATGCGACGAGCGGGTGCCGTTTTCGGTACAAAACGCGCTGTATTCTTGCCCGCGACGCCCCCGGGGACGGGGGCTGGGAGCACTGGAAAACTGTTTTGCACCGCGAACTAGTTATTCCAGGCCCATCCTGTCCCAGCGATCCCCTGCCCGCAGCAGGGACAGCGGCCATCGGGTGTGACGTCGCAGCGCAGCAACCGCAGGAGCCCCCGCTTGATAAGCGTTGTGCCACAGTTCGGACAGAATGTGTGCCCAGCGGGGTGTCCAGGGACGTTGCCCAGGTAGGTGTGATGCAGACCGGCTTGCAGGCCGAGCTCCCGCGCCCGTTCCAGCGTCGCTACAGGCGTGGGTGGGGCGGTAAAGCGGTAGGCCGGGTAGTAGCGGGTGATGTGCCAGGGCGTCTCCGGGCCTGGTTCGGCCACGATGCGGCGAGCGATTCCTTCCAGACATTCGTCGTCGTCATTCACGCCGGGGATGACCAGCGTGGTCAGTTCGACCCACACGTCCAGTTCCCGCGCCCGGCGGCAGTTGCGCCACACGACCTCGACGTCCGCCTGGCAGTGCTTCTTTACCGCCCTTGCGTCCCCCTTCACGTCCACGTTCATCCCGTCCAGCCCGGCCTCGACCAACAACTCCAGCGCGGCGAGGGTCTGATAGCCGTTGGTGACGAAGGTGTTGTACAGCCCGGCCTTCCGCGCCAGGGGAAACACCTCCAGCGACCATTCCAGGCTCAGCGTGGGCTCGTTGAAACTGATGGAGGTGCCCTGGCAGCCGTACTGCCGGGCGCGGGCGACGAACTCGCTGGGGGAGATGAACTCCCCGCCGGAGGGAGGTTGCTTGCTGATGTCCCAGTTCTGGCACCAGGGGCAGGCGAAGTTACAGGACCAGGAGCCGGTGGTGAGAGCCACTGAGCCGGGGTAGAAGTGGTAGAGCGGCTTCTTCTCGATGGGGTTGCAGGAAAGCGATGAGACCGCGCTGTAAATGAGCGTGTAGAGTGTGCCGGCGCGGTTCTGCCGCGTGCGGCACCAGCCCACCTGTCCGTCGGCCAGTTCGCAGCGCCGCTCGCAGGTCAGGCAGCGCACTTTGTCGCCGGTTGGCTCCTGTAGGAGCGCCTTGTGGATGAATGGAGAGGGCATTGGGGCCCGTGAAACGTGAAACGTGAAACGTCAAACGTCAAACGTGAAACGTCAAACGTGATACCTATAGTGCGTCTAGCCGCACCATCAGGAGCGGCACGAGCATCTCCTCCGGCGTCAGGCTGCCGTGGTGGCCGTGTATGGGTACTTTGTGCTCCTCGACGATGATCCGGCTGTCGTTCCGCGCCAGGAGCAGGAAGTCGCCCAGGCGGGCCCGCAACTGGGGGGTGGGCTCCTCGGGGCCGAAGATCCCCGCCGCCAGCGCCCGCTCCATCTCCAGCAGCAGGAAGCGGTCGGACAGGTGCTCCGCAACGTAGGCGCGCAGGGGTCCGGCCTGGCCGGGACGGACGTAGAGGTAGGCGGCGCGGGGCTCGCCAGCGGGGGGGAGGAGCAGCGTCTGCTGCAGGGCCGGGTGGTCGGAGAGGCGCACCGCTCGCTCGGGGGGCGTCGCGGTGTGGCCGTGGTCGGCTGTGATGATGAGCAGCGTTCCCTGCCGCGCCTCCGCCGGGAGGGGGGCCAGGAAGTCCTCCTCCAGTGCGCGGGCCAGGTGGCGCAGTTCGGCGCGGAAAGGCTCCTCGTCCGGGCCATAGAGGTGGGCGATGGAGTCGGTGCTGCCCCAGTAGGCGCTGACGAAGAGGGGGGCCGCCTGCCGCTGGAGGAGGGTGCGGCGCAGGTTGATCCACAGGTCACTGAAGCCGACGTGGCCCTGCATGCTCGCCATCCCGCGCAGGAAGATGCGGGTGAGACCGCCCCCGATGTAGGGCAGGTAGGTGTGGGCGACGGTCTGCACCCCGGCTGCGGCCAACTGCTGGGCCAGACTGGGGACGGTGACGAACTTCTCCGGCTCCCAGCCCCAGCCCAGCAGTTCCTCGGGCTGGTTGTGGGCGGCGGGGGCAAGGCGCAGCATATTGGCGAGCACACCCTGGTCGGAGAGCAGCAGTTTGGTGCCGAGGAAGCCGTGGCCGAGCGGCGTGCGCCCGGTCCAGAGCGTGGTCAGCGCGGCGACGGTGGTGGAGGGGAAGACGGAGGTGAGGGGGACGAGCCGGCCTGCCCCGGCCAGGCGGCGGAGGGCAGAGTCCTCCTCGGCCAGTATGCGCTGGAGGTGCAGGTAGCCCACCGCGTCGAGCAGGATGATCACGACGCAGCGCACGCCCGTGGCCAGGTCGGCCCAGAGGTGGTCGGGGAGCGGCGGCGCGGCACCGGCCAGTTCCGCGCCCAGCAGCGCGGCGGCGGTGGCAGGGACGTTGGCGATGGAGTAGCCGCCGTAGTGGGGCAGGATGAACTCGTCCGGCAGGTGTCCCTCCAGGCCGGGGAGGCGGTGGGTGCGAAGGGTGTGTTCGATTTGGGTGGAGAGGGTCATTTTTGTTTTCTCCTTGGGGTGGGGGGGTGTGAGACGTGAGACGTGAGACGTCAAACGTCAAACGTGAAGCGTGGGGCGTGGTCAGGTGGGCGGCGTGGGCTCGGCGGAGTGGCGGGTAAGGGTGCGGGCCAGCGCCTGCGCCGCCTCCCAGCCGGCCTGCTCCGCCCTCGTCAGCACCATCCGGGTAGCGTTCGCTTCACCCGTTTGCAGCCCCAACTCATCAAACAGCGCCACGCTGCGGCGGAGGTGGGTTTTGGCCTGGTCGAAGCGGCCCACTCCCAGCGCCAATATGCCCAGGTTGCTCTCCAGTGCCGCCAGTTCGTAGCGCGCGCCGAGCGTCTCCAGGATGGCGACGGACTTCTCGTACCACACCAGCGCGGCGTCGTAGTCGCCGCGGGCGTAGTGGACGTTGCCGATGTTGTTGTAGGAGGTGGCGAGGCCGGCGCGGTCGCCCAGTTGCTCCTGGATGGCGACGGACTTTTCGTACCACACCAGCGCGGCGTCGTAGTCGCCGCG
>CAYPOY010000010.1:0-34202 GCA_964412395.1 uncultured Anaerolineales bacterium
ACGTGTACTCGGGCCAGTGGGCACGGATCTCAGAAATCGCCTTCTGCTGATAGTAGGCCGCCAGTTTCCCTGGATGTTGTTGAATGTCAAGAGTCTCCTGCTGCATCTCTTCGTTCAGATGAGCACGGGCAGTCGTGTAGGAAGTGCCCTGTTGAAAGGCGCGCAGTTGGGCCAAGTTGTAAAAGACCAGGTTGATACTCTGAATGGTGCTCAGTTCTGCTCGCCCTGTGATAGAGTAGTTCCTGATCATCCATGGGGTGACAACGAGGGCAAAGGTCAGAACGACGGCAAGGGCTACCCGCCACCACTGCTTGCTGCCCCTGGGGTACAACAACACGGGCAGTAGACCGGACACTGGGCCAAAGTAAAACAGGACCGGTCGGACCAGTGTGTCCAGGCCCAGCAGCAGCCCGCTCAGGAAGCCGTATTGCCATCGCTTCTTGCGAATCATCACACTCCAGATGACCATCCCCCCCAGGAAGGCACAGTTAAACAGGGTTTCCGTCATCAGTTGATTGGCGTAAATGACACTTCCGACCTCTACGCTCATCAACGTCGCCACCAGTGTTCCTGTGCGGGGGCTTCCCCATAATCTCCCCAGGCTGTAGGCCAGGGCCACGGTGAGGGTGCTGATGAGGATTTGCACCAGGATCGCCGCTGCGGGAAGCGGCCCGAAGATGGCATAGTTAGCCGCCAGAAAAGCGGGGTAGAAGGGCGTCCTGTTTACCTCTGGCTTCCATACCCCAGCTTCGTCGGGAGAGCCAAAGTGGTGGAACTGGAGAAGGTTGGCGGCCAGCTCATGGTATCCGTGAGAATCGGGTTGGAGGAATCTCTCTGGATGACCGGCCATGGCCTGGAAAACCAGCAGGCGCATGGCGAAGGCGACGAGCAATATGAGAACCGGCAGGTATCTGATACCCCTTGCAGGTTGCGCAATCTGTATCGGGCCGCGCCGCCGGGGCGCACAATCACCAGATGTTAGCACCATCGAGCCAGAGGCTACTTCTTTTACGGATGGTTCTCTCATATCTTCCTCGCTTCTTCCAGGTACTCGTCGTCAGCGTTCATGGCCCATACATCATGGTTGGCACCGAACAGGTTCTCCACGGTCAGCAGGGCGGTCAGGATGGAGTGATCGGAGTTATTGTACTTGAAAAGCCCGTACCTGCCTACCGGGTGTAGGTTGCCAAATCGGGCCAGATAGGTTCGGATGGTTTCCAGGTGCTCCCGGTAGTGTGCGTCGTATACTGGATAGCACTTCGGCATACGCACCACGAAGGCGTCGAAGACGTCATCCGGCTCGCAGAGCCGCAAGTGCTGCATCTCTTCTTTTCCCATCTCGATCAGGGTAGCATCGTCGGTCATCCACAGTTCATCCCCCTCGCTGCAGAAGTACTCCAGGCCCCGCGACGACTGGTGGGGAGCCGGCACCATCCAGGGACTCCAGTTCTTGAAAAGCTGCACCCGTCCTACCCGCACCTGAGGATCGTGTATGTAGATCCACGTGTCGGGAAGACGCTCCTCGTGGTTCAACAACAGGTCCACAGTCAGGATAGAGCGGTACTTCAACTGGGTGACGGCGGAGAGAACCTCAGGGGGAGGAGATGGGGATAGGCGTTTTGCCAACTCGGTGATGGGCATACTGCTGATCACGTGGCTGGCTGGGTACGCTTTTTCGCCTTGCGGGGTGCGAACGATAACCTCTGTTACCCGTTGACCATCGTCCACCAGTTGCCTTGCCTCGTGCTGGAGCAAAACCTGGTTGCCCATCTCCCGTACTCGTTCGGCCATTCGCTCGTACATCTGCCCCGGCCCCAGGCGAGGATACTCGAACTGCCCAATCAGGCTCTTGACCCGAGGGCCTCGTGACTTGAAGAGGGCGTTCATCAAGGCTGATACAAGGGACAGCCCCTTGATACGCTGGGCAGCCCATTCAGCCCGAATCTCGGTGCAGGGAATCCCCCATACTTTCTCAGTGTAGGCCTTGAAGAAGTGGCGGTACAGCCGGTAGCCGAAACGGTTGGCTACCCAGTCCTCGAAGGTATCCTCGGGACGGCGGGGGAACAGTTGAGCCTTCAAGTAACTCAAGGCGATCCATACAGCCTCCCAGGGCCCCAGGCCCACCAGCGCATTAACGGGACGGATGGGATAGTAGAAGAACCGGTTGCGGTAGTAAATGCGGGAGAGACGAGGCCGGATCAGCAGCTCCTCACTCAGCACCTCGTGCCACAGGTCACGCACAACCTGGTACTTGGTGAAAAAGCGATGGCCGCCGATGTCAAAGCGGAAGCCCTGATATTCGACTGTCCGAGAGATGCCGCCGACCATAGAGTCGGCCTCCAGGCAAATCACTTTCTGGTGACGCTTGGACAGTTCATAGGCGGCTGCCAGGCCAGCAGGCCCTGCCCCGATGACGATGATAGGGCTCTCTACGGCGTTTGGCCCGTACATGCGGCTTCCTCCAAATCTTCCTCTCGATGAAAGTCTACGCCAGTGAAGAACGGGATGTTTGCCTGCCTGAGAGCGTCGGATAGTGGAGGGACGGGCAATCCATATCTTTTGTTCATCTCGTAGACGAGTTCATTCTGCCTCATCACTGAAACTATCCGGTCTAGTTCATGATTTGAAAATGTCCACCTCATCCTCATCGCAAAAAGCCCTGGATGCACCCAACCGGTAATGACCGGATCGGACAATCCCTTGAACAAGATTGACAGGTACTCCTCTTTGCTAGATGAGATGTGACCGTGTTCCGCGAGAAAGATGAAGGCGTTGAGATCCTGCTCGGGTATGTTTACGGCACCGTCGTGTAGTAGCTTTGCTTCAAAGCCCACAATGGCTTCGACTCCACATTCCGCGCTGCACTTCGTGATCCTATTCCTAAAAGCCTCTGGAGGATAAGTTGGACAGCGCCTTATGTGCTCTATAAAGCAAATGAACTCAATACCCCGCGCAGCAGCGAGGTCGAACACTTCTTCAATTGAGCAGCTTCCGTCGGTGTAATCTGTGTGCACGTGCCACAACGCTCTCTGGCTGTTAAAGTACTCAGAATAGTCCAGAAGCTGATTGCTCATTTAGAACTTCACAATCAAACTATTGTTCTTGTATACTATTCCACCCCAATACCGGGACAGTCTAACACCCCAGTTGATGTCCGTCTGAGCGAACTCAAATGGCATATCGAGTGCTTGACACATGGCTCCGACGATCACATTTGCCCGACAAAAGGCACCTAACACCATCGTGCCCTGGATGCGAGGGTTGCATTCGAGGATCATTGGATAGCCTTTTTCGCTGTACTTGAATTGAAAACCTATTACATGCTCAAGGCTCAATCCTCTGATTACCTTTGCACACTGACCAATTATCGCATCTTCGCGAATAGATGTGCCAGTAAATGTGATGCCGCTCCTGATCTTGTCTCTGGTTCGGGGGAGAACAAGGACAGGCTTTCCACTTTTGCACAGGCAATCGACTGAAACTTCCAGCCCGGGCAGGTGCTGACATACGAGCAAATCAGGGATCGCTTCAGTTGGAAAGATGGCTAGAAGGTCGTCGAGAGAGCACTCAGCAGAATCGGGTTTCTTGTGCAAGAAGTCAAAGACTCTGTCAGACGACTCTGTAAGTATCCTCAGTCCCCTCATCCCATTGGATACAGGTGGCTTGACTACAACTCTTCTTTCGGGATAGCCAAGCCAGCATACTGCTTCCTTCAGTTCTTCTTTAGTCGTTACCAGGTAGTGCTTGGGAACTTCAAGACCTAGTTGCCTCATACTCTGCATAAGCCTGTACTTGTCGTTGAGAATCTCAATCTTGTCGTGATCATTTACGAGGACCTGACAGCCCAATTGTGCGAACAGTTTCTTGTTGACAGCGAGTGGCACGAGCTCTCTCGTAACCTGCGGCAATACGATCGAGACGTGCTCTTGTGTCACTATTTCTCGCAACTTGTCCACAAACTCCGCTTTCTCGGGCTCCGGAACGGCATAAAACGTATCAAAGAGGAGCCTGTTCGCGACCAGCGGGTCAATATCAGTACCAATAAGCCTGTACTGAAATGGCGCCTGTTTGAGGGCCTCCAAAGTTCCGACGGTGCCTGGGGCGCCGGTCCCAGTGATGAGAATTCCTACAGGATCCATCTGATCACCTCAAAGCTCTCGGCGTACCTCGCGCCACATTGACAGCCCCTCATGCTAGCCATTCCATATATGAACTCTTTGGTGAAGTAGGGTCGCCCCTGGATAATCTGAGAGCGGTACTTGCTCAGAATCCCCCATTTTATCGCCACGTGCCTCTCGTCGAGCCGAATCAATAGAGGGTTGGTGAACTGCGTGTGGTTCCATGGCAATTCGTACCCGATTATTGAGGCACAATTCTTGAAAGCACGAATAGATTCAGCGCTGACCACCTGGTGATCTTGATGCTGGTCATAAGTTGAAGGTGTGAGGACAAGATCGGGTTTGTAGTCTTTCCGTAATTGTACCAGTTCTTCGAGTATTATCTGCCGTTTCTCAAAGAGATAGCGAACCTTAAAATCGAACACCTTATAGTCCCTTATACCAAGTTCGGCGATTACATCCTGGAATTCTATCTGCAACGTGTCCGGGGCCATGCCTTCCGGCAAAGACTCCTCGGCTGTAGAGAATACAACCCAGAAGACATCATGCCCCTCCTCAAGAAACCTGGCGAGTGAGCCGCCAGCACCGAGTTCGGCATCGTCGGTGTGGGGCGAGAGTACCAGTATCCTCATGTGTTGCTCCAGATAGCAGTAGTTTGATACAGATTGACGATGTAAGCAAAGAAGCGCTCCGGCGTATGTTCCGATAACACGCGTTGCCGTGAAGCAAGCCCTCGCTGGGGCAATTGTGGGTCTTTCAGCAGTCTAATGATGGCGCTTGCTACAGCGTCCACAGTTGGAGGTATGCGAATTCCGTTCGCTTCGTCCACAAGGCGCCAGGTTTCCCCTACGTCAGTCGCGACGATTGCATTGCCACACGCCATTGCTTCAAGTAAACTCTGAGATGGATAGTTTTCTTCGTCCTGCAACGAAACAAAGATGCTAGACTGGCTCAAGATGCGCGTCGGATACGGTTCAAACCGAATTGTTACGTAGCTAGCGACCTTTAGGTCCTGCACCAGCGACTCTAATTGCGCCTGAAGGTAACCCTCGCCAAGAAGATAAAAATGGACATCGGGGTCTTGGGCTACCACCTTGGGAATAGCTTGCGCCAATAGTAGCGGGTTTTTGTGATCAACAAAACGTGTGGCAAACACAACCCACTTCTTTTTCTGTAAGGCAGGCTTGCACAATGAAAGATTCGTGAACGAGCATGGCGCGACCTGTATCTTGTCGCCATCAATACCACGAGAAATCAAATCATCGCGAATGGATGAACTCAAAGCGTCTATGGCATGGCAGCGCCGCATGGCATAGCCTTTAATAGCTGCTCCCACACCAATGCCCAGGATACGCTTGTCCCAGTAATATTGGGCGGTGTAAGCAGACATCACGTGACGTATCCCAGGATGCAATAAAAGTGCCGGCAAACTGAAATACATTCCTGTGAGTAGCGGATGCACTATCTCTGGTTTGTGGCGGCGAACTGCTCGCCAGCATTGCCAGGTATACCAAAAAGCGTCGAGCAGCCACATAACGGGCTGCAAGAAGCGCGACGACCAGTGCGTCCCTCGCGACTGTGCATAACGGCGGAACGGCGGCTCCAGCACAATCAAATAAGGATCATGTTGCGAGAGAATGCCCGCGGCCTGTAACAGGTTCAACATAGACCTGTTAATAAGCAGTCGTGGATGAAAACTATGCCGGGCACCCGGCTGAGCCACGAGCATTTCGAACACGCGTGCGTAGCGCTTTTCCGCTCCACCCAGCCGGCAGCGCATGCACAGCATAATCATCAAAACAGAGGACATCAACTCAGTCTTACCTTGAGTGAAATTACCCAGCCATTCTGGCCGGATGACAATCCGGCCACCCGTCGGAAGGGGATGTCTATGCAAAATCATGGCTCGAAGAGCACAGATGGATTGAAATCTGCAAAGTAAAACTGGGCCGCCACACCAGGTTTTTTGCCAATCTCCGGCACCTGGTCTGGCATCAATGGCCAAGCCACACCGCTGTTGATGATAATGTGGCATTGTTCAGGTGCGCCATCCACCAGCAAGACATAATTGCACACATTATATCGTACCGCTTCATACAACAGCGTTGAGTAGAAACTGATGTGAATGTCAGCCTGGGCCAAAAGTTCATAAGCGTTCTTGTTGGTGAGTGTGACGAAGCCGGGCTGAAGCACGTTGACGTACGCTTGGCTGTCGTCATGTGGATGTGGTTTGATGATAATGTGCCATTGATTGCTGTCCAACTGCGATTTTAAGAAAGAGATATAGTGACATAACTCGCGTTGAAAGATTCCCTGTGCACTGATCAGAATAACGGACCTGTCCCGTGAAACTGGCCTTTCTGACTTCTCCGGGACCTTGAGATAGTACCCCACTACAATGATCGAGTCCTCGGGGAACATGTTGCCCTGGATAGCCACCTGCTTCCAATATTCACCGTAGACAGCCAGTTTGTCTGGGAATAGGGCCTGGCGAAACAAATAACTATAGGACTTGGGGAAGTTGTAAAAAGGATGAGCCGCTATCATGCCGTGCATCAACTCGATCACCTGAATATGCCTGTGCTTGCAGGCAGCGATAAAGGCTTCTTTCCCGGTGTGAGCCATCAAGAGCACACGCTCTGGAGCCAGCAGGGTCAGCAGGAAACGGTAGGTAAGGAACTTGGCGTAGAAAAGCAGAACTTTTCTTGCAGCTTCAGCCTCATTGAACCCCAACTCGGGGTATCTGTTTACCAAAGTCTGCGAGTATTGTCGCAGGTCACGGGCCAAGATCAGACGGCTGATACCGTATAGCAATCCGATAAGGACAGCGAAATCATGAAGGCAAAAATCTGGCCTATATTGTTTGGACACTCCATCGCCAGCGTCTTCGATGATGATGAATTGGTTGCGCCTCTTTTGATCCACAAGGCGGGCATTATACAGATCGTAGGTCGTATCACCGATAACGGCATGTCTACCGCTTGTACCATAGAACAGCACACGTGGGGCCATCCGGCTGCGGAGGCCTACGTAGACGGCAACCGCCAGGGCTTTGAAAAGGTTCACGGACTTTGAAAGCGCCCACACCCAATCCCGGCGCGGCTTAACTCGCTCCCCTCCTATTCGTTTTTCTTGCTCTATCACGAATGTAAAGTAGAACAACTTGAAGAGATTGTAGCCTCTGAAATAGAACAGGCTGAGGTCGTCAACGATTTCAAAGAATCTATTGGGTTCGTAGGATCTATTGGTTTGCATACTACGCTGTTGTCCCTCTTCACCAACAGGTTCTCCCACCGTCCACGACCAGATTCGCACCGGTCATATACGACGATGCATCCGAGACGAGGAAGACAATCGCCGCCTTGTACTCGTCTCGGTCTGCCATGCGCGCCATCGGGATCAGGTTAGTCAGCCTTTTTACGAAAGCGGGATCCTGGTTGTTGTAGACTCCCCCAGGCGAGATGGCGTTTACCCGCACACCTTTGTCAGCCCAATACGTAGCCAGGTAGCGGGTCAGGCCAACCAACCCCGCTTTAACCACAGAGTAACTCACAGGCTTTACCGGCTGTTGCGCCTCGGGCAAGCCTGGTTGGCGGTAGATACGCTGATCGGGCGCAATAACCGCCAGGTCGGAAGCGACATTGAGAATCACACCCTTGCCCCGCCGCGCCATTTCACGGCCGATGATCTGGCTACACAGGAACGCGCCGGTTAAACCCACTTCCAGGTCTCGGTGCCAGACGTCCAGCGGAAAGTTCTCCAGCCTCGACCAGTGCGCGCCCGACAGGCCCACTTCCTCCACCTTCGGGTTGTTGGCGGCGTTGTTGATGAGGATGTCCACTCGCCTGAGCGCAGCCAGAGTCCTGGCGAGCGCATCGGAAACCGCCTCGGGTTGTGTGATATCACAGCATAGGCCAAGTGCTTGAACCCCATAGGCTGTGGTGATTTCTCCGGCACGTGCCTCAGCCTTCTCACCATTGAGATCCAGCAACACGGGGATGCCACCCATCTCAGCAATAGCCTCGGCATGCTTCACGCCTAGCAGGCCGGCACCGCCTGTGATGACTGCCACACGTCCGGTTAGATCGAAAGCGTCTCTTACAGATTTCATGTGTCCCTTCACCCCTGCGCCAGATACCCACGTTCTAGCAGCAAATCTTCGACCAGTTCCGTCAGTGCGTGTCCGACGGTGATGTGAATTTCCTGAACGCGGTTCGTTGCTGTTGAGGGTACAACCAAGGCCAGGTCGCATTCGGCCAGGGCAGGGCCGCCATCGCCACCGAGCAAGCCAATCGTTACCATTCCCTTTTCACGCGCTGCACGCAGAGCCCGCACCACGTTTGGCGACTCGCCCGACGTCGAGATCCCGATCAGTATGTCGCCCGGCTTGCCCAGTGCGCGGGTCATACGCTCGTAGTAGGCTTCGAAGCTGTAATCATTGCTACAAGCAGTCAGCGACGAAGTGTCCGTGGCCAAAGCCAGTGCAGGAATGCCCTCTCGGCTGACCTGGGGCCGCAAACGCACGAGCAACTCGGCAGCGATATGCTGCGCATCGGCTGCTGAACCACCATTGCCACACAGCAAGACTTTTCCACCCTGTCGCAGTGATTGAAAGATCGCTTCTGCCATCCGTACAACGGTATCGGCTTGCGTCTCCATGACCCGCCGCTTCAGCGCAATGGAGGCCTCAAAAAGCGAGCGAGTTCGTGACGCTAGTTCAACCCGTGCGTCGGCTGAAAGGATGTCGTCAGAAAGATCGAGTTTGTCCACCGTCTACCACCAAACAGGCACCTGTGATGAAAGAGGCCCGCTCCGAAGCCAGGAAGACGACCGCGTTGGCGATCTCCTCCGGCCGGCCAAACCTCTGCAGGGGCACCTCAGACTGAATATACTGCTCAAAGAACTCTCGGCGCTCGGCCAACTTACGTTCCCAGGTTCCGCCCGGGAATAGCACATTGCCCGGCGCAACGGCGTTCACCCGGACGCTCTGCGGTCCGACCAGGCGCGACAGGCTTTTCATGGCACTCTGGACGGCGGCTTTCGCCGCACTGTACGTCACAGGCGCGTTGATCGCCTCGCACCCCGCGATAGAGGAGATGAACGTGAGACTTCCGCCGCCACGAGCGATTAGATAGGGCAAGGCCGCGCTCGCAAGGGCCATGCCCCCCAGCAAATTGATATTGAGGATGGATTGCCAATCTTCAAGACAGAGTCCCCACCCTCCGCGTGCCGTGCCGCTGCCCACATTGGCGACGACAGCGTCGAGGCCGCTGAAAACAGCCTCTGCTTCATCTAGCGCACGCTGAATTTCGGCCGGCTTCGTCATATCGCCCTGAATTGAAAGCACACGTTGGGGATCAAACTCCTCAGCAAGCAGAGCGACGGCTTTAGCCAATGGCTCGGCACTGCGGCCTGTAAGGATTACTCTCGCCCCTTCACGCAGGAACGCCACGGCGATCGCTAGACCGATGCCCCGGCTCGACCCCGCTACGAAAGCTACCTTGTCTTCAAGCCCTAAATCCATAGCCTCCCCGATAGATCCGATCAGTACTTGTCCCCGATGCCAACCTTATCGCTTCTGCATCCAGTAGGCGCGGAAAGAGCGCAAACGCGGCAACGATTCGTGATCCTTGACCCGGTTGGCTGCCGCCTTGCTGGCAATGATGTCATCCAGGTGACAGACTGGAAATGCCTCAACTTCAACGCGTCTTCGCCAGGCATCTTCGAATCGTTCGATGCCGTCAGGCGCAAATACCAGGTCAAGGTCAAATGGGCCATTCTTGAGTTGCACGAAATCCTTGCCGCACTCGATATCGTGGGCCTGATCATCGGTTACAGCGAATCCCAGTTCACGCAGAGCCGCCACCAGCGCGCGGCAGTTGTCCGGCGAACGGTCTACGAACAGATCCACATCCTGCGTGGTATCCGGAAAACCCAGCAGGATCGCTCCTGCTTTGCCGATAAACAAGTACCGGACACCGCGCCGCGCAAGGGCGTCACGGACCTCCTGAGCCTGACGGTACTCAAACGCGGCCATAGCCTAACCAGTCGGGCAGGTTTTCCTGGCACCAGCGCCGGTAATCTTCCAGCGTATCAAAAGCACGATAGGGCGCATCGTCCAGCACCGGCTTGTAGGTGTGAATAAAAGCATAGCGCAGCCGCATGTCTAATGGACGGCGTGCGGCAGCCTCAAACTCTTCCAGCCACTCAGAAGGAATGTGAGTTGGCTCTACGATTTCCATTGATAGTTCTCTCTTCGTCCAGGTCGGGTACGATCCGCTGGCTATTACAGCAAGGTGATGTTCCACGAACCGTCGGTTTCGCTCAGCCAACTCAACCTCGCTCAGCCCCTCTTCGCGTGCCGCCTGCAAAATGAACGAACCACGGAAGCCGGCAGCGCGGATCAGCCGGAAACAGGTCGGAAAATCGGCCGAACCTGCGCCAAGTGGCACCGTGCCGTCGCCAAGCACTCGATCCTTCACGTGTATGCTACCCAGCCACGGTCCAAGTAATGTCAATTCCTCCATCGGACTATGCCCAAGCGCGGCGCTGTTACCAATGTCATAGTTGGCCCGCACCAATGGGTGTGAAAGTTGTTCCAGGACTGCAACCAGGTCAGCAGGCTTCAGGTCAGTCTCCAAATGGAGTTCTACACCGACCTGCTCGGCCGCCGGCATGACAGACTTCAAAACAGCCAGTAGCGCTTCAACTTCCTGAGGGAACCGCAACGACGATTCATCTACAAATGGCAGGACGATATACCGAACGCCAAGCAAACCGGCACGTCCCACCAGCCAGATCAGGTGCTCGACGGCAGCATCTCGTGGCATTCCGTCTGGCGTGACCAGACGCTCGGCCATGTAGTAGTCGGCGCACACGGACCATACGGCAACCCCCGAATCCTCTGACAGCCGGTGAACTTGTGTCACTCCCTCATCGGTCCGCAGCGGATTGGCAGCCTCCGTGTCGGCCTCGTAGATCCACTCGATGCAGTCCAACCCTGCTTCGCGTGCGAGATAGAACTCCTCACGCCACGTGTCCACAGGGAACGACTGAATACGCCCGCCAATCGGCGGCGACAGGCGGCCTTGCATAATGCCGATAGGATTCATCGCTTTTTTCCGAACGCGTAAGGCGAAGGGGCCTCTGTGGATTGTGCTGATCTCGTTTCATCCCAGGCCTTGATTTGCCCTACGATGTCAACTCCTACACTCTCACTCCACGTATCTAACAACAACTTTGTGATCTCGCCGACCTCACCGTCGCCAATTGGTACACTGTTCAGTGAAGTAACTGGCAACAAACACATCGGGGTGCCTGTCATAAATGCCTCGTCAGCCGTAATGACATCGTACGGTACGATGTTCTTCTCGGCACACTTCAGGTCCAACTGCGGGGCTAACTCGTGCATGACGTAAGCCCGGCTGATGCCGCGCAGAATGTTGCGTCCTTCCGGGGTAATGAGCACGTCATCCTTCACAATGAAGAAGTTGTCGCCTGTGCCCTCGGCGATGAAGCCATCTGGGTCCAAAAGCAGTGCCCAATTGTCGTCACCCTGGTAATTGGACACCTCTATGTTAGCCATCAGATAGTGCAACCGGCTTCTGTTCTTGACCTTTGGCTCCAATAGGCGGGCAGGTATGGCTCTCTGAGAGGGAATGACTGCATTGATCCCGACGTCAAAGAGGCGCCCCATGCCTACCACGGTCCAGCGCAGCGGGAACACTGCTATGATGATGTTCGGGCCTGGCGGCACCCCGACAATTCCCTCATAGATCGAGAGAAGGCCCCGGGAAATGTCAATCATCACCCTGTGTTCGTCGTCTTCCGCAAAAGCCGGGTCATTAGCCTCGATGGTCTCATAGACCGCCTTCTCCATTTCGTCCATGGTCATAGACATAGGGAGCCGAACCATCTTGATAGATGCATAGAGCCGGTCGAGATGCTCACGCAGCTTGAACTGCACCTTGTTGAAAGATCGCGTCATCTCAAAGATCATATCCCCAAACATAAGCGCTGAATCGTAGATCGAGATGCGTGCCTCACCTTCTGGGACGAATTCACCGTTCCAATATACGACGCGTTCTGAGCAACTCATGACTGACCTCCTTTTCTATCTGTTTCGTCCCCAAGAGACGACAAGTTAACTCGGAAGCCACTCCGCTTCCAGTTGTCCAAGTTCAATGCTTTGTCGTCAACATAGATATCCGCTGTGGGCTTGCCCATATACAACTCGTGATAATACACCTTCCACTCTCTCAACTGACGCTCGGTCAATTCACGCCAGTCGATTCCCGTCGTGGCACCGCGTGCCGTATAAAGTGGGATCCGATGTCCTTCATCATAAAGGCGGTTGACTTGGGCAATCACTTCGTAGAAAGGCTGTGCTTTTTCGGCAAGGTCTCCGACCGCAGCCGGGTGGGGCTCGGTCAGAGACCTTCGCCCAACGGCGGGGGCGGTTATTTTCGAGGCAGATCATGTCTGTCCTGGCTGGTACACATTGTCATACCACTCAATGACATCCGTGATGTGAAATTGCGGGTTGCGAGGGTATAGGTATTCGTAAAGTTCGGCCATGAACTCATATTCCTCTCGCGTGTTGACATCAAGCACCAGATCCGGACGCCGAAACTCGGGTGGACATTCTATGGTCCCTACTTTGAACCTCTCCGGATGCTCATAAAAGTTCGTGTGCGGGTGTTCACGATTACGGGGATCCGTGGCAGTCTCCCATACCCGCTCCAGCGCTTCGAAGTTGAACACTTCCGCCCCAATTCCATCTGGATAGCCGTTGTCCAACACATCCGGATAGTTTGTGGAAAAGTCGTTATCGCTCTGGAGGTGATACAGAATCACCCGGTCAATCTCACTGGGTTCTGCCGCTGGGTTATCAGCAGGTACGCGGACAATTACATCGGCGTTGAAGACCTTCGCAGCCTGGTAATAGCGGTCTACGAGATCATTTTCTGAGCCACGAAACACGGAAATCCCATAACTGCGTGCGAGTTCCTCTAGCACGTCATCCTCGGCCTTCCGAGTCGTGGCCAACACAATCTCGTCAACTCTTTTGCACCTCTTGACGCGCTCAATGATGCGGCCTACCAGAGGGGCGCCTGCCAAATCCATCATAGACTTCCCAGGCAACCGCGTCGAGCCCATTCTGGCCTGAAGTATCAGAACTACCGTCGGCCTGGTGGACATAGCGATCACCCCCTCACCTGCCTGCGCTCAGGAACATCGAAGTGTGGTCCCCAGTAACGTAGTTTCCTTGCATTTGCCTCTTCAGCCGTTGTAATTCGCTTGACTCCATCGCCCATCACAATCGGGATTGTGCGGATATAACTTACCAACAGCTCCAGACCGCGCTTCTCGAGAGAGGCGGCCTGGTCGCTCCCGTACATAGCTCGATCGAGGGTGATGTGGCGCTCAACTGCCACAGCTCCCATCATCGCGGCGAGCACACCGGGAACCATGGTCACTTCGTGGCCGCTGTAGCCCACCGGGCATCCGTAGCGCGCACCCAACGTGTTGATGCAACGCAGGTTCAATATGCTCTCCGCTGCTGGGTATTCCGAAATGCAATGCATCAGGACAAATGGGCAGTCATGGCGACGGAAGATCTCAACTGCCTGGTCAATTTGCTCATACGTGCTCATCCCCGTGGAAATGAACGTCGGCTTGTGCTCCTCGGCGACTGTCTCTAAGAGTTCGCGGTACGTGATCATCGGCGATGCAATCTTGTTGTACTTTAGGTTATACTGGCGCAGGAAATGCTGGCTAGGCACATCCCACGCCGAGGCAAACCAGTCAATGCCCACTTCTCGGCAATAGGCGTCAATCTCGTTGTACTCTTCCTTGCCGAATTCGAGCGCCTCTTTCTGCTCGCGCTGCGTAGTGCCCCATGGGCTCTCGCGGGGGAAGTCCAGGTATTCCTCGCTGTACACGATGTCAATCGTCCGCTTCTGGAACTTGACCGCATCGCAGCCAGCCTTCCTGGCCATATCAATGAGCTTCCTGGCGATACCGACGTCTCCGTTGTGATTGATGCCAATCTCACCAATCACCAGCACGTGCCGGGCGATGGGCCAGGGTTCGGTCTGGACCAGATCGGTCGCAAAGTGGGGATCGTTAGACACTGTGTTCTCCTTTCGGACAGATGTTACTACAGAAAGTGTGTTAGTACAAGTCTTTATCTCTAGACCAACATTTTTCCAATTGCCTCACCATATCGTTTGATCTGGTGCGCTCTTGAGAAATTTGACCAATACTTCTGGTAAGCGCGTTCGGCAAAAATCCGTCGTATGTCTGGGTCGGCAGCCAGATGTTCAAAGGCATCTACAAGCCCTCTTGGTTGATCGTGTGAGAACAATAACCCGGATTGGCCATGCTCAATTAGCTCTGGAATGCCGCCAACGTCAGAGGCGATGACCGGTGTCTTCAAGGCCATGGCTTCGAGGATCACTCGCGGCATGGCTTCGGCTCGTGATGGTAGGACTAATGCATCGGCCGCATAAACATAATCCAGCGCATTGAATTTGGGACCAAGAACCTGCAAGCCTCGGTCAGAGACCTTCGGCGAACGGCGGGTTGCCCCGATTTGCTGATGTAACGGCTTCCCCCATATCGGATCAATTGGCCCAATCAGATATATCATCAAGTCGGGTATAACCGCTAAAAGGTCAGGGAAATATTTCAGGAGCAAATCCTGCCCCTTGCGATATTGGATGCTAGCGACACACACGGCCACAAAGCGATCCGGGGGAAGCCCAAGACGCTGGCGAACTTGAGCCCGCTTTTGGGTCAACAGACGAGCCACTAAATCTTCTTGACAGCAGTTGGGAATACAAAACAACTCTTTGCCTTCGAAAGATGACAGAGTTCGCCATTCATCCCGCCCATAAGACGAGACGAAAATCAAATGAGTGTGCTTGTCCATGGCCTCGAGCGCCCAATCAAGGTTCAGAAGCCGCGAGTCGTTAAAGTACCTGGGCGACTCACGTACAATTAGCACCGATGGTCCTTTGAGGCCTGAGTTAACCCGGCTAATCCGCTCCCAAAAATCGTGACTACCGAGACCATTGACAATCGTCAAACCTGGCGGGTCAAGTTGCCGCAACCGCCTGGCCCAGAAGGGGTCCTGTACTGCATTTCTGAACCAACCAGCCACCTGCCGTGGGAAGCGCCTGTCAACCTGCCCTGGAAATGGTCTGGGCGGAGTAATCCAGTGCGGTGAGCCAAGGGGCTGTCCGTCCACCTGGGCTGGTAAGGCGCAATGTCTACTTCCGGAGGTGCTGACAACCGTCACCGACATTTTGGTAGCCAGAAGGGCAATCAGCACATCGGTCGCCGACCGGCTAGCTCCACTTGTGCCACCCCCCAGGTATCTCGTTACGTAAGCTATCTCGCTCATCCTATCAGGGTGTTTTTGCGCCTAACCCGCCCCCGGGACGAGGGCTGGGAGCACTGGAAAACAGTTTACACATGAGACGACCTGACTCGTCGCAGCGCTTTCATAACCGGCAGTTCGCTCTCATAGACGTGTTTCGCCCCATCCCCCAATGCTTGCTCAATCACCCGAATGTCACGCACTAGCCGCATAAAACCCCACGGCTCCACCGATGCCGCCTGGTCACTCCCCCACATAGCCCGATCGAGTGTGATATGCCGCTCAACGAAGCAAGCCCCTAGCACTACTGCGGCATAAGTCGTTTGCAAGCCTACTTCGTGGCCCGAATAACCAATAGGGCAATCAAACTCCCGCCGTAAAGTGTGTATCACGCGCAGGTTGAGTTCCTCTGGCTTGCATGGGTAACTGCTGGTGCTATGGGCAACGAGCAGACGATCCTGACTCAGCAGTGAAACAGCGTGGCGAATCTCTCTCATTGTAGACATACCAGTGGAGAGGATTATAGGACGTCCAGTGGCATTGATGTGCTGTAGCAATCTGTCGTCGGTCAGGGATGCCGAGGCGATCTTGTAGCAAACTGGCGCGAACTGCTCAAGAAAATCCACAGACGGCTTATCCCAGCAAGAAGCAAACCAAGCAATATTCTTCTCTTTGCAGTAGCGGTCTATCTCCGTATATTCATCTCGACCGAACTCGACCCGATGCCGGTACTCCAGGTACGACATGAGTCCCCAAGGGGTTTCCCGCATAACATCGCGTTGCTCCGCTGGCACACATACCTCTGGGGTACGCTTCTGGAATTTGACAGCATCGCAGCCAGCTAACGCCGCAGCATCAATCAGCTTCTTGGCAATGTCGAGATCGCCGTTATGGTTGATTCCAATCTCGGCAATGATATAGACAAGATGACGATCACCAATACGACGTCCTCCAATTTCAACTTCTCTCGCCATTTTTCCACCTCTCTAGTTTTTGCTGGATGAGTTCAGCAATCTCTCGAACAGCACCCCGCCCCCCAGGTGCCGATAGAATAATCCGCGCGGCGGCCTGAATCTGGGGATAGGCGTCGCTCACAGCAACCCCGCACCCTACCGCTTGCATACAGGCCAAATCGTTGACGTCGTTACCGACATAAATCACCTGAGAGGCATCTATTCCGCGATCTCTCAGCCACTTCAACAACGCCGCTGACTTGTCCTGGATGCCATGCTTACAAACAACACCCAGTTTATCACAGCGGGCCTTGACTACCGGATTCACTTCAGTTGAGAGAACCAAGATAGGTACGTCAAGCTTCTTTAGGCATGCCAATCCCAAGCCATCGCCTCTATCACACAGTACTGCTTCTTGGCCATCTTGCAAGACGATGACCCGGTTGTCTGTCAAGACGCCATCAAAATCGAGCACCAGTGCGGCAATTGTACGTGGGAGAGCTTGCAGTTTCTGCTGCTGTTGACGCTCACGCAGTAACACTTCAGCAATGCGGAGATCTACGAGTTCATCTATCTCCCAGCAGCGGTCTGGTGGCATGACATACATAGCCGTTTTGCCAAAGAAGCGATGCTTTGCTTCTTTGAAACCTGCTGTACGCATCACATACACAGCCCCTGTCTCCAGGAACTGTGGCTCGCGGTCCTGGCGCAGTTGCCGCACCTGCTTGTCGTGATTGATACCTATTGCGTCTCCATGCTGATCGTGCCGCCAAAGGAAGTAGTGAAAGGGCGTCACCGCCAAGGCAGAGTCAGCATTTTCATCTAGAAGAGCCTGGACTGTGCCGTCAATGTCTTCTGGTAATGTGAGTGGTGCGGTGCATTGCAGAAAGACGACGAGGTCAGGCTCGTAGCCCTCCTTCCGCTGAAGATATCCCAGGCTGTGTAGCAATGCCGACTCCGATGAGACCATATCACCGCTAATTCCCGCTGGCCGCCAGATGACTTCAGCACCATGCTGCTCAGCTATAGCAGCAATTTCGGGGTCATCGGTAGAGACAACAACCCGGTTCACGTTGCGAGCCTGGCGAGCCTGATCAATCATGTGCGCAATTAACGGCTTGCCGGCCAATAATTTGACGTTCTTACGAGGAATACCTTTGGAGTTACCACGGGCAGGAATGATCGCCAAGTTGTTCATTGTGTCAACCTCTGGTTATGATAAATGCCTCTTTCCCGCTCGAAGCCCCCGAGACGGGGGCTTCTCAGACGAGATTTGCCCTGCGAACCCGCCCCCGGGACGGAGGCTAGGAGCTTGGGAAGTATCTGCTTGCCCACTCTACCTTCGGGTCAAGCTAAGACGATTGGTTGAAGAACTCAGAATGCCGTTGCCGCAGGACGAGACGAAACGAGTTCTTCGTAGACTTCATAATACTGAGCGGCCACGTGTTGCCACTCGTGCTCTATGGATCGCGTCTTGCCATTCCGGCCCAATCGAATTCCGAGCAAAGGGTCTGCCATCAACCTTAGAATATTCTGCGCCATAGCCCAAGTATCCCCAACGGGTGAGATTAAGCCTGTCACGCCATGTTCAACCACATCTCGACAACCAGGTGCATCAGTTGTCACTACAGGCAATCGGGCGGCCATTGCCTCAACACTTACCAATGCTAACCCCTCAAGCATTGAAGGAAGCACAAAAATGTCAGTGGCCTTATAAATCTCGATTAACGCTTCTGAGGGTAACGTGAGCATTTCTTGATGTCTTGCATGCTTTTTCTTATGTCCAATCTGAGGCAGAACCTGCAGGTAGTCACCAACGCCAAGCCCCTGCGCCATTTCCCTGATAGGCTCAGTTGCACGTCCAACAATCACCCACAGGAAATCCTGTCGAACAGCGGCAACGTGCTTGATGATTTCTGGGATAAATTTGTAGCCCTTTTTAGGATGATTGCGACCAACCGTCAGGAGGATCATTTTATCTGCGGGCCACCCCAGCCTGGTCCGAACCTGATGACGATCCACCGGTAGTGATTGAATGCGGACGGCATCGGCGCCATTGGGGATATCTCGGATTTTGTCCGGTGCCACCCCGATGCTCAGAAATTCAGACCGTATATCGTCACTAATGGCTACCACTCGATCAAAAGCCAGTATAGCTTTGACAACTTCGCGATCTACGGCTGGGTCAAGGCGAGCCCCATAACCAATTTGCGGCAGTGTTTGAATATCCCCTCCCTGACAGGTTAATACAGAAGGAAGCCGCATACGTTTTAGCATAGGTATGGCCAGAATGCCAGCCGGGTAAACCACGTGAATATGCCAAACATCAAACTTGTAAATCCACTGATAGAAAGCCAACTGAGCCGTCACCAGCCATCTTGTGCCGTAACGGCATTGCATCACCTTAACTACAAAGTTCATAGACCGGGGAAACAAAGGAACCACTTTGTAGGGCACAGCATAATATGCTTCAGTCCGCCAGACGTACGGTGAAATCAGTGTGACCTCATGGCCAGCCCGATATTGCTGTAGAACGACATTGTGAACAGCAATCTCAGCTCCCCCCAGCGTGGGTAAAAAACCAGAAGGAAAATGCGCAATCTTCATCAGTGCTGTTTGTTTGCCTCTGCAATCTCAATAATCTTCTCTGCCCAGCGTTCGGCGCTGTGTCCATCCAGGCGATAGAAACAGTACTCCTCAATCTTCTGGGTTTGTGTTTCGTCTTCAACGGGGACAGTAGTAACCTGGTCAAGGGCTACCATTAACTCTTTAGCGTTAGCTACAAAACGCACAGCCGGTGTATCAATGTCAAGCAGTGGGGTTGTGTTAACCCGGTTGGGCAGATGTAGACAGACAACTGGATACCCTAGAGCCGCTGCTTCCAGCGCTACTGATGAGTAAGTAGCCACAATCACGTCGGCCAGGGGTATCAACCGATAGATGTCGCCAGTTTCAATCGTATAGGTTCCAGCCAAAGTGTGTCCAGTCAATTGTATCTCAATTTGTTGAGCAGAACCACCACGAGGGTGAAGCTTGAAGATAAAATGATAGTCGGCTCTACTGTGAAGGACAGGTAAACATGCCGCCAGTATAGCTACGGAATCACTCGCCCCAAATGCTACCAGGACAGTTTTCTGTCCCCGCCGATCTGACAACGACTGTTTCGATTTACTGGCGTCGCTTCGGCGCGGGGTCTGTAGCATACCCGAAACACGTGGCGCACCGCCCACATACAATCGTTCTGGAGGATAGCCAGCCTCCTTCATACGCTCCAGAGCCCCAGTTCCTTCGAGCAAATAATAATCGGGTAAAGGAGGCTGTAAAATGAAATCATTGGTCTTGGTTGGATTAATAGGTAATTCGCCGGGGTAATGGTAATTAGCCAATCTGCGTTTTGACATTGGTCCATCCTGAGTGCCGACCAAAGATGTCCTGGTTTCTGCACTACGTGCTCCATAAGCTATGGCCCGTCCCAATCCATACTCAAAATGGCAGTAAACAAGTTCGTCAGGCATCATTTGTCTAATAAAACGTCTCACTCTAAGTGCATGTAGCAAATAACGGGGTGTACGGACCATTGCTACGCTTAACTCTTGTTTTAACAAGGGAGCAAAGTTGATCCCTTTGTATTGCCAATAGGTTTGAAATGCAACGGATTTCTCCAGTTGGCGATACCTCCACAAAATCAGAAATGCTTGGGCAAAAGTGCGCAGAAAATCACCCCACGACAAGTAGGCATCAAGCAAAAAGATAGGTACTTCTTGTTCTTCTCGTTTTTCCCATCGAGCCTGTAGCCAGCGGCATAGACGTAAAAACCGTCTGGGACCAACAATTTGGTGGAAGCCATCAGCACTAAAAGTACATGCGTATACTGACTGTATTTTGCCAGATGCCCTTATGATATGCGGGGCCTTCCCATATTTTTCATCCCAACTATTGCCTCCAACTCGCCATAGCCTTGGGTAGATGGTATGAAAGGCACAAACTGGCATCCTGGAGAGTTCATCCACTGGTTCATACCTGGCGATACGTCGGGCAATAAAAGTCTGTATGCCTGTCATCAGGAACCAAGCCAGGGAAGCAGCCAACATTTGAACAAGGCAGGAACGAGACGATGAAAAAATGCGTGCAGGTGAAAGTGAAGGGAGCCATTGCCTTGGCCGGGACGGGCTTGGGCTACGCAACAGGATATTCGCGTGCTGGCAATATGAAGCTATCACTTTCCAAAAATTCGCATCTTGTGAAATCAGGTAGAAGTCAGTGACTTTCGATGAATCAACAATGGTGCGAATAGCCTCAAGTTGACAAAGGCGGCTAAACGTAGGATACCTATCCGAGCGTTTACCAAATATCTCATTTATCCACCAAAGTGAAAAGTTGCCTTCAAAGGTCAAGGCCTCGCGCAGGGTTTTATCACCTACTTTGATTTTGTCTGGTGCTTCGGCCACCAAGCGGCTGTATTTCTCTTTCACCTGTAGGGCTACTTCGTCCAGCCACCTCGCTGCACTCAAGACCCTAACTTGGGCATATTGTTGGGCCAGATAACGCTCTACGTAGTTCGTAATTTGCTCATCAGGCGAGAGCGTGAGCAAGATTGCTGAACCGCTATCGGACATTGACGGCAACGTAACAGGAATGTTTTCTACACCATCCAGGATAACAAGCGTTGTCATCATACGTGTATAGATATTATGTAGAGGAATGGGTCAGACTGGTAAAGTACGTATAAACATCCTCGTATGAATGTCTAAGAACCGCCGAGTCCACCAAATAGGCAACAAGCTCAAAACCGAGTTCAACTAACAGTTTGATGTAATCTTTATCACTAGCAAATGAGCCAGCCGCAATACCATAGGCGTGAATTTTTTGGACACACTGTTCAATCATGGTCAAAACTGAGGGATGCATTAACTGGCCTGGCAATCCTACCGATTGCGACAAGTCGTAGGTACCTATGTAAATGAGATCAATGCCCTTAATTTTGACAATCTCATCCAGATTATCAAATCCCTCCTGACCTTCGACAATAATTGCTGTTAACGTGTTCTCATTGGCGCGATTTAAACTCTCGGCAATTTTCTTATGGGTGTAACCATGAGTTCTGGTGTAGGGTGAAAGTCCTCGCGTACCTTGAGGGTGGTACCTCATGGCCTGGATTGCCTGGTATGCCTCATCTGCTGTAGATATATGAGGTACCATCACTGCCTGAGATCCAATCTCCAGGGCTCTCAAAATAGTCGCTTCATCATCGCCAGCGGTGCGGATAATAGGTGAACAGCCCGTACATTCAGCGGCACGAACCATGTCCTCCGCCGTCTCAAAAGACATCGGTCCATGCTCCATATCAATGACTATGAAATCCAGGCCACTGATGCCGATAACATTCACTACAGAGGGGGACGCCAGCATTGTCCAGGTCCCCAGAACGGGCTGACCAGCAGCCAATTTTTTCTTGAGCAGGTTTTCAGGCAGCATCTTTCACTCCTTGTCAATACTCTAAATGTTAACTCGCCGGAGCATAGCGTGGCCAGACTGGGTCATTGGCCATCAAGCTCTCGACCTCTTGACGATCATCCTCGGTATCCACCGATTTGCTAACAAAGGGCGACTTGACCATTCTGACTTTCAGACCATGCTCAATGGCCCTGTTCATCTCAATTGATTCAGCGATTTCCAGGGGAGATGGTTCCAGTTCTTGGAAGTCCAGAAGAGATTTCTTTCGAAACGGCATAATGCATACCTGGCGCAAGCGCGGCCCCACCACAGGCCGCTCTGGGTGCACCATGGAGGGGATGGCACTGCGTGACATGTACAGAGCGTTCATGTGAAGATCGGTCACCACCTTGATCTCATTAGGGTCTAACCATTGTTCCTCAGTCATGGCGGCCACTAAATTCACGCAGAAAACCTCTGGATCGTCAAACAAAGGCTGAATAGTCAGATCAATCATTTGCGGATGCACCATGGGCTCGTCGCCCTGTACAACGACAACGATATCATCGTCAGCCAAGTCCAGTTGTTTACATGCCTCTGCGACCCGCAGGCCAGGCCGGGATATTTCCGGCGGGGTCATCAGCGCCGTTCCGCCAAAACCTTCTACCACCTGGCGTATCTCCTCATCACAAGTGGCCACAAATACCTCGTCGACACACTCGGAAAGCAAACTCCGCTTGTAAACATGCTCTACCATCGCCATGCCCAAAATCTTGCACAGCGGTTTGCCAGGGAAACGAGACGATCCCATTCGGGCTGGGATGCCCACAACAATTTTATCGGCCATAGTTATACCCTCCATCTTTATGTGCAAACAAGTCTATATAGGTCTTTACTCCGCCGGTAAACTCGGAGGTCTTTCTGCCCTGAAAAGCCTCTCGCCGATAGATCTCTTCTATATCAAACCCTGCTCCGCTTACCAACATAGAGATTTCTTCCTCCTTGTAAAAGTTGGTCGGTTCAGTTTTGTTGTTATAAATCTCTCGCCGCACTTCCAAGCTTCCCTCTCCCCAAAGTACCGAAATGAACAGTAAACCACCAGGTTTCAAAGAGCGAGACATTTGACCCAGTGCGCGTGGCGCATCATTGCGACTAACATGTTGTAGCGCCACACAACACCATAGCGAGTCGAATGTGTTGCCCCGAAAGGGCAAGTTACGCATATCAGCACGCACGAGTGGCACATCTGTCTTGGTTTGAGCCAGAAGTAATTGGCTGAAAGAGAGATCTGCCCCAACCACCTGGCAGCCCTGGCTGGCGAAGTATGCCAGGTCTCGTCCTGGCCCACAAGCCAAATCAAGAACATTGGGAGATGTCGAGCGAAGCTTGGCCTGGCTAATGAACTTCTGTCGAAGCTCAATTTGCCAATCCTCAAACTCAGCCCACTCAAAGTCATATCGCTTCGCAGTGATCTCATCATAAAACTCGAGCGTTAGCCGTACGCTACGGTCCTCGACAGCATCTTTCAACAGCATATCTGGAATGTCATCGCGAATAGCATACTTGCGCCCAGAGTCAGCGCAAAACAGCCAGGAATCCTCGATTACCTCAAGGCGCCCTGGATCAGTATTTGGATCGTGATTCTGAAGTGCTATTGGGCAACGCAAGATCTCAAGTAGATTACGATCAATCACATTCCTCTCCACGAAGGTAATAGTGAACTGCACACTCACCTCAACACCTTCAAGCAACTGTTTCGTCGCCGTCTCGTTGCCAGCCTGTATATCTCACAGAGCAGCAGATACCGTTTGTAACAATCGTTCAAAAAGCTTCACCTACGACATAACACATAGAGTGTCATCGTCTACGCTGACTGACCGACCAGCCAGCAAACCGATGCTCCAATGCATCAACACGTTCCATACCTGCTTCGCGTCTAACCTCAATCTCGCTGGCAAAATAGGGCCAAAAAATGTCTTCATGATATATGGAACGATAGTGTTCCGACACAGACGTCACCTCGTCCCAATATTGACGAAGAAACTCCTCGACTTCTATGTAAAAGGGTCGGGACTGATTGCCTTCGAGGGGAGCGATTGGAGTCAACCGCAGTTTTTTTCGGAAGATGTTGACGTAGGCTGTGTCAGTGTGCAGAAAGTCATAGTTGGCGTCGTCCATCGTGACCAAACTGCCGTCAAGGAGGAGCGATTGCACCGCAGACATTTCTCCCAACACCGTTTCCAGCACGTGTTGGCTATCGTGGAAAAAAAAGTCAACGTGGTCGGTCAAGTCTCCGAGGACAGGCAGGCCAAGATAGGGTGAGAGGCTATTATAGGCTACGAGTTTCCAGTGATCGTTGATATTTCTCGGGATTACGTTACAGAGGGTCTCTGTACAGACTGTTCGAATCAGCGAGCCCTTCTCCCCATTGAAATCCCACGAATAAGCAACGCCGTCGCTCTTCAGCGCCCAGTAGGCAAGAGCAATCGTACTGGCGCCCACTCCAGTTTCAACGATTACAAGTTGACGCTCAGCCGCGGCTGCTCTGGCCGAAGCTTCTTCTAATAGTTTGCAGATGGCAATGAATTCAGAGTCAGGGATAGAGTTGCACCACTTGGGCAACATCCTCTTGATAGAGATGAGAAACTTCACTTCATCTTTAGCAATGCCATCTGGCTCTCCAAAATAGAAATCATACATAGTGGTCATTACTCCTTGTGATTATGAAAGTTCACAGAACTAACGGGGCGACTGCATCATCGGTTGATCATCAAACCCGGCGGTGAAACGTATTTGTCAACGTCCCCAGGCCCTCAATACGTGCCACAAACTGATCGCCTTCGTTCAAGTAGCACCTGGGCACCACTCTTGGTGGCGTTCCCGTCAGAATCACGTCCCACGGTTCCAAGGTTACCCAGGTGGACAGCCACGACACAATCTGAGTATCGTCCCAAATCCTCTCAGATATCCGACCACGCCGGATAAGATCGCTGTTCTGAAACGCCTCCACGAGTTGATCTGACGGATTGTAATCAGTATCGATCCAGGGTCCAAACGGACAAAACGTATCGGCGCCCTTCGACCGTGCCAGGTGATGGTCCCTACCCGCAATATTCTGCGCAGACACATCATTTGCAACCGTGAAGCCCAGAATGCCATCCCGCACCTGCTCAGGTAGGACATTTCGCAGCGTCTTCTTTACTACGATGGCTAGTTCCGCTTCGCCCCAGACCGGGATGTCCGGAAAGGGACAGATAATGCTGTCTCCAGGCCCGCATACGCTGGTTCCAGGTTTCAGGAAGACAAGAGGCTCTTGCATACCCTCAACGACCCCCGTCGCCCCTTGGTAGTTAATTGCTATGCCGATTACTTTCGTCGGCTGGCAGGGAGCCAGGAGGTGTAATTGAACAAGTTCACCCACCGGTGAGCCTATCTGGTAAACCGTCAACGGGTCTCCCTGCAAAGCATAGACCAGTCCATTCTCACCTACTGATCCGAACCTGGGAGAACCATTTTCTTCCAGGTAGCGAACAATCCTCATCGTGGATCCCCTTCGCACTCATGGGTCCTGCCTTCACGTTTCGTATTCTGTCTCCGGCACTAACCCTAACAATGGCTCACCCTTCAGAAATCGGATAGCCTCCTCAGTTGCCCCTAACTCCATTTGGAGGTGGCAATCTTCTGACATTGAGCCCATATGACAGGTGAGAATACACCTGTCTAGTGTCATCAATTCACCTGAATAAGGCTCCTGCTCAAAAACGTCTATAGCCGCCCCTCCCACACATCCACTGCGTAGCGCCTCGGAAAGGTCATGCTCATTGATGATGCTGCCACGGGACGTGTTGATAAGCAATACATGGGGCTTCATCATTTCCATCTCGCGTCGAGCTATCAGATTCTTAGTCAGATGGGTCAGGGGAACGTGGACTGTAATGATATCAGCCTCTCTATAAATAGTATCTTTATCAACCCAATCCACCCCATACCTGGCACCGAAATCCAGGTTGGGCACCAGGTCATTGGCCAGCACATGAGGCCCGAACCCTCGCAAATGCTGGATGACCCGCTTGCCGATACGTCCTACCCCAATGACACCAACTGTGCTCTCTGCAAGACGGCGTCCCATGAAACGATGCCAGATGCCATTGCGCATCTGGCGGTCGGTATGAGGGATAAAGCGTAAAAGCGAGATCATCAGGCCAATTGTTAGTTCAGCTACGGCAGGTGAAGGTGCGTCAGGCGTGTAGGAAACCAGAATGCCGCGCTCCCTTGCTGCATGCAGATCTACGCCATCCAACCCAATACCAACGCGTGAGATCAGGCGCAGGTTAGGCGCACGATCCATCACCTTCGCCGTAATGGGTTCAGTACCAGCAACGAGTACGCCGTAATCGCTGACCAAGTCAGCTAATTCATCTTCCTTCAACTTGCGACCGAGGGGATTGATAACGTACTCAATCCCCGCTGCTTCAAGGAGATCAAGCGGGCGACGATTGATTTCACCAAAAGGAACCGTAGTGATCAAAACGCGTCGTTCGGCCGCGGTTACAGGGGGACTGACCATAACTGATACTTCTCTTGAGGGTGCAGCAGCCGGGGTCGCTTTGACATCGTAGGGGGTTGACTCTTCCGAGAACCCATGTCGCCGTAGCCACTCTTCAATAGCTGGCACCTCCCAAGGATAATTTACATCACCATAACCCTCGTGGATCAACGGGAACACATGCTGCGTGGTACAGTTAACCATCCAGCTTGGTGGTATGCCTTCCCGCAAACCATCGAGCAGACTGTTGGAGCGCAAGACCCACAAAAGTGCATCGGGGAAGTAAGCATCTTTTTGATCTTTCGGTGCGTCAGGCAAGTGCAAATAGGGCTTGAGTAAGCCGTCTTTACCAAGCTGAAGTGCATAGCACGGACTAAACTCATTGCGCCGCGAAACCGACATCACCGCATCCAGTGAGGGAGTCTTGAGCAAAACATCAACTGCATTATCAATGAGCCCTGCAGTCACAGTGGGCGCATTGCACAATAACACTACAATTGCTTCCAGCTCAACCTTCACGCTGTTCGTGATGTACTCGTACCCATGTTCCACGACATCTCTCAGAGGGACCGCTGGTCCACTTAATCTTGGCGGGCGTTCGATCACCTCAGAGCCGTAGTGTCGGGCAATACGCGCTATCGCGGCAGCATCCGTTGTGACAAATACGCGCTCCGTGTGTTGAGCGTTTAGTGCCGCTAGAATCGGGTAGACCATGGTTGGTCTTCCAAGGAGCGGAAAGATGTTCCGCCCCGGGAATCTACTATCTTCCAGACGACCAGCGATGAGGGCTGCTATCATATGTGAACTCCTTTCGCCGACTTCAGGCTACCAATTTTCGTTCGTGGTGCAAGAGTGGTTAACAAGAATCTCGGTACCATAACTTGGACAGCTTTTGACCGATGTGCGAGCATACCCTTCTGAGTAATGGCCCCCCTACCATCTCGAAGACCCTTGTCTGACGTTCCAGATAATACAAACACGGAGCATACAAGATCACGAGTAGCAGACTTTTGAGCATAGTTTCTGCCCAGCCGTTGACCGGCCAAACAATGTTCAGGCCCCACACGACTGCAGTTGACACCAACAGTGGACATAAGACCCGCACGAAATAGGCCAGCAAGCTGCGCAGAGATGCAAAGAAGAAGGGGTACGTCAGTCCATAGGCTGCCAGAGCCACAGCGCCAAAGGCCAAGGTCTTAGCCATGGCAGCGCCTGCAATGCCCCAACCCAGATGAGAGCCAACAAAGGTAAGCCCGGCAAACAGACCAGTTGCCCCCAGCCATATCAGCATTACTGGTGTCTGCATATTCAGACGTGCTGATCGCATAGCTATTGTGGGCATAGCCAACATGCTCCGCATTGTCAGCATCGCCCCAACCCAGGGCAGCAAGGGAACCACATCTACGTAGGCAGGTAACAAGGCAGCAAAGACTAGTGGCCCTACCAGCCACAGCAGCCCTCCAGCCAGAGGTAACAGATAGGCTCCAATCAGGGAGGGTTTGAGTACCAAGTTGGTGCTGGCTTGTGAGTCACTGCCATAGCCCAGCCGCTCATACAGGTGCACAGAACTGGCACGTACCATGGTATTAACCAATTGTAACCCCAGATCGTAAAATGTGACAGTCAGCATGTAGATACCCAACTGCTCACTACCAAACAAGTGGAGCAATTGTAGCCGCTCTACCCAGGCAAAGAGACCCAAGGCCACCGTCCCCCCGGCTAGTGGCACGGCAATCCGAAACTGACGCAATAACTCAGCTCGATCCAAGGACCAACGGAAATCGAGATGGATCCGTTGCCGATGGTACCAGATAATGCCGATCAGGCCCCCGAGCAAAGCACTACCTAATACACTGTATATCCGGCCCCAGTGGACCGTCGTCAACACAAATAGTGACTGGACAGTGCTGCCGACGACGCTGGCCTGAGCAATGCTCACAAAGCGCTTATTGACTGAGCAGACCACGGCATACAGGCGACCAACTTGCGAGGCCACCAGCGACAAGGCAGATATCCACAGGCCATAGCGCACCTCAGGCCGTTCGTAGAACAATGATACAACCACAACCGCCAGCGCCAACAAGCAGACCCAGATCAAGTCGGCTGTAAAGGCGGTATTCTTGACATGCCTCTCTTCAGCCACATTAGTGGTTGTGACACCACGCAGGTGCAAAACCTCCCGTTGAGCTACAGTATCGAAGCCAAAGCTGCCGTATTTGGCCAACGACGGGACAAAGCCAACGACTTTCATGACACCATAGTCGGCAGGGCCAAGGATGCGCGCAGTAACAAAGCCCACTACCATGCCCAGTGCCCGGCTCCAGAGAGACCCGGTCAGTAAGCTACCAGTGTCCAGGGCAATTTTACTAGCCAGATTCGACGATTGGGTTGTCATTGAGATTATTCTATCAAGCTGCGATCATACTTGGAGTGAATCAGGACCCAACATTGGAAACTCTTGATTCATCTACCAGTATCTCCCACAGGCGCTCAGGTTGGAAGTTGAGGCTTGCGTATGCCGCCAGGAAAGCATTTTCGACCGGATCTGGAGCTGGTGTCCGCAACGCCTGAATGACAGTGTGGCACAGAGCTTCCTCCCACCCAGGTGTCATATCTACCCACGCAACGGTCTTTTTCAGCAATGCTTCTCCGTCAGTAGTTAGCTTAAAGATATCCGGATGCAGATAGACGACTCGTTTGGCTTCAGCCATAGCTTCAATCAAGGTAGTAGTCGGAAGATCAAGAACAACTATATCAGCCCATGGTAGCACGCCAGCGAATCCCATTTGTTTCAGCCCTCGTATGTTTGAATTCGCCTGTTGCTGAATCCATCCCTCCACTGGATTGGCAATCTTGTCCTTATAGTGAAGCTTAACCAACACACAAGTGTCAGGCAATCGGCTCAAGGCCTGGACAACTTGAATAGTGTGGAGACAATAAGCCGTACTATGGAGGCTGTGGTTGGGGCCATAACGAAGGTCCCCCTTCAACCCTGTAGGAGCATATAGTACTTTATAAGTAGCCTGAGAAGATACTACCTCAAGATCAACACTCGTTCTATTTGTACATCTTGCAGGTTGTGCTTGCATTACCAGTTGTGAACCTCGCGACCAGCCAATACTTACTGCTTTAGTAGTCAGCTCGCGACCGGCAGCAAATTTCTCGAGATTCTTACATGCTTCTGGCCCGTACCCTGCAAAAAAATCGGCCCGCAAGTCAGATAATTTCAAACACTCAAGATGCGTGTAACCAAAACTGCCGCCATGTTGAAACGAAACAAACGGCACTCCGCAGGCCTGTGCAGCCTGACGGATGATATGCTCTTCATCCCGAACAACCGAGCCACATACTATCGCCACCGGTTGGCATTGGCTGATATAGTCAACTGACTTCAAGTATAGCGTAAGCAAATGAGGCACTCTTTGCCGCCAAAACTGCCCCAGGCGCTCCCAAAGAATATCGCGCACCGGTTGGTCGTCGCCGTCAGATGCCCACAGGACGTGCGCATCGAATGGTTGGGGTTGCGCTATCATCTGGTTCAATGTTTCCGGGAAGCCATCAATGGAGCCATTGACCGGTATCTGTCTGAGGGTGGGCAGATGAACCGGATTATGGGCGTAGTGAATCCACCAATCCAACCGGGCTCCAAGCTTCAACCAAGCATGTTTAACGAACGCATGTACATTATCTCCCAACTTGACAACCAGCAATCGGTGTCCCGTGGTTCGCAGTGGGATACGTATGATATTCAGGTGAAACCGCCTAACAGCATCAAGGCGGTTTGGATTGAGCGACTGGGAGACTCTTTGACGCCAACCCAACTCGGTGCTTGTTCTATTGGCGAGAGTCGCAGTTGGCAAGCATTCAGGTCGAACTCCAAATTGTTCCCACCAAAGAGGGACGTTAAGAACCAGGGAGGCAACCGTGTCACCGGTGGGATATAGTGAGAAATGACCCATCTTCTCAAGTTGCTGGGTATGTAGTTGAACACTACCATCCTTGCCTTGGTTATTACTCCAGTAGAGTAGCTCGTTTGGTGCTTCTGTTTTGCAAAATTCTGTTAACTCTTTCAGTGTAAAAGAGACCGAGTCAGCAAAATGCTTGAGTTGGTACTCCAGTGCCTCGAACGGTTTAAAGCCTGTTGGAAGTCCAGCTATCTGGCTATGCAAAAGCTGGTCAAGATTCCGAGTAGCCGTTTTTATCTTGTGGTAGTTCTGCCAGGCTATCTGGTTGAGATCGTCTTTGGAGGCGAACTCATGCGTATCCCGTCCCGGCAAGTGGTGTCTCAGCAGAGCAAAGTACGCGCTCGGGGTTGTGGACAAGAAGCTATAGGCACTGGAGGGGGAGGCATCGTCCAAGTCCAGAGCTTGGTTAACCTGCTCAGTGTTTTGAACAACTACCCAGCCATTCGACATATCTTGGCTCCGCCCACCCTGGCTAGCAATCACCAGTTCGCCCGAAATCTTTGATTTGGCGCTGCTTGTTGGCTATATTCCTTCATCAACCAAATGCCTGCTGATAAATAACGAGACATTGGTCACCCCTCACTTCTGTGCGGACGCATCAATCCAGCGGCTGCAGCGTCGTGAAAAGCTCGGGAGATGTCTTCAAAGTATCCGCCGCTTGTATCTCCTCCTCCGAATAGTCCCAGAAGTCCCACTCCTCCGTCCGTGCCCGCATCACGCGTGGGTTTGCCCAGCCGGCCTCGCTGCCGGTGAAATCGCCCCCTGGGGCCGGTTGAGTCACGAAGGTGATTGTCACCTCTTGACCAGCGTAAGGTGCCAGGCTCACCTCTCGGTCATGCCCCTGCTCTTTGGGATCGTTGCCGACGTGCTCTGAAAACAACAACCGATGTTCCCCTTCATCTATCACATAGATCTCAAAGGTGCTGCCGTCTCCATCCAGGCTCCGGGTCTCGGGGTTCACGGCCGGGCTGAAGCGAAGAACCGATGGCTCCGGTGGCACCTCGAGTCTGTAAGAGACCCGAGCCCGTGGAAACACGAAAAGCACTGCCCGCTGATCCCAGGTGGCGGGTACGGTGAACCCGGTGATCCTGACGAGGGGGAAGGGGTTCTCCGGAACCTCTACCTCGGCGGCGCTGAAACTCGCAATAAAGTCATAGTAAGTGAGCGCCTGCAAAGCAGCTTCGTGCTCGGGAACAATGCCCAAGAGCTCCCAGGCCATCGCTCTCGCCCTGGTCGTTTCTCCCCGAGCTTTATACCACTCTATCAGGCCAGGATAAACATCCACAGCCAGCGACCACGAGCCAGCATTCCGGCGCTCGTTCCACAGCACGCTCCGGACGAGGCACCTGGCACCTTCTGGATTGCCGGCCGCGAGGTATACGTCCGCCGCACACCGATACCAGGCGCGCATAGCGCCAGTGTCAACCGTAGCCTGCGCTGCGGTCAAGTACTGAGCAACGGCTCTGTCGAACTGGCCCTGGGCCTCATAGATCTGGCCCGTCTTTCCAAGATAACCAGCCTTAACGAACCCATCCGCTGCATCGGCGGCAGCCAGGTAGTGAGCATTTGCTTCGTCCATCCGGCCTTCGCGCTCGTATAACTGGGCCACGCTCACGTGCCCCCGCACAGGCTCCAGTTCGATGGCCCGCTCAAATGCTGCCACAGCATCATCCATCCTATGTTGAGCCAGATATGCCTCGCCGAGAGAGAAGTATACCTCTGCATCCTCCGGGCACAAATCTGCAGCTCTAAGACTGGCGACCACTGCTTCCTCATAGCGCCCTACCACCTGATACCAATGGGCCAGGTCGAGTTGCAGTTCGCCGTCTTCTGGATCCAACTCCACCTCCTTTTCAAAGTGCGCCACCACCTCGTCGAGCACGCCTGATTGCTGACACCATTCTTCCAGGTTCTCACACGTCTCCGCCAGCCGTTCACCTGCTGCGGCGTTTTCCCCAAGAGCCCAGGAGCGCCGATACGCTTCAGCGGCCTTTTGGAGGTGAGCATGGGCGCTGTCTTCCGCCACCTCCGCCAATTCCGCATAGGCCTGGCCGAGATAAAAATGTGCCCACTCATCTTCTGGACTCGCTGCCACCGCTCTCTCGAGTTCCGCTATTGCTTTCTCCATTTTGTCCTGGGCTTGATCTGTCCATTGCCTCGCGCCTTTTGATACGAGCTCCGCTATCACTTTCGCCATTTTACCCTGGGCCTGATATGCCCGACCCAATCCCAGGTGAGCCAATGTGTCGTCAGAGTCGAGGGCGAGAGCGGCCTCGTACTCGGCGATGGCCTTGCCCCACTCCTCTTCAACGGAATAGACATTACCGGCGAGAACATGATTAAGCTGCAATTCAGCCGTTCCTTGAGAAGTTGGTCCCAGCCGAAACAGCGCGACTCGCGCCGATTCGTAGACTGGCTCAAAGAGTTCCCCACCGGCCCGGAATGCTTGATTCAAGTAGATGAGGTCATTCATATCGGTAGACGGCGCGAACGGTCGCGCAAGCAAGACGTACGTGGGCTCAGGTTGTCTCAGATTCTCGACCTTTCCAACGTCTGCCCAGTTCGCCCCACCGCGCTGGCTGTTCCCGATAAAGCGCCGGTTGACATAGACAGGGACGAGCCTGCTGGACAACCAGAATCCCCAGATCACCGCGTCCTCAGTCGTGTGATCGCGGAGGAAATTGATGAGCCCGGGGTCCCACCAACCTTCGGCGCTGGGAGGGGCTAAAAGCCCTGTGCCGTGAAATCGGGCCGCCACGGCCTCTGTGTTCAGGTCGCTTTCTAACAGTGGTTGGCCTTTAGTGATCTGGTATCCGTGAATGGGTGGCAACCAGAACAAGCCGGGGATGGTCAGAAAAACCAGGCAGGCGGCTGCAACTGTGACCGTCGGCAGTGGATACCGCCTCTCTGCCTCTGTGCTCCATACACGTGAGACCACACCCCGAGGACCGTCCCTGGCCAGGCGAAATCGAGCCAACACAGCCAGGAATCCCACGAGGGCCAGATATGCGAAAAACGGCAGTGGCGACAGTTTCAGCTCCTTATATAGGATAAAATCCTTCAAGAACTGCCAGCGTATGATGAGCCAGACAAGCAGAGCGCCGGTTGCGCAGGTTCCAAGAAACCCTCCCCATCGTGCCCGTGTGCTCATGCGTCGCGCCATGAGCACACCTGGATGTACGACCCGGCGATCCAGCAGGGGCAGCAGCGCACTGATGGTAGCGGTGACGATAAGTACCGACACGAAGAATTGGACCTGCTCATGCATTCGCCAGAAGCTGGGGATCACCTGCATGGCCACGGATAGGATATGCGGTTCCAGACGCAGCAAAGGGGGAGCGATCAACCCGGCAAACACGAAAGCAACAACGAGAGGGAGCGTCCTTCGACCGACAGCCAGAAGCAACGGGAACAAGGCTATGGCTCCAGCCATCAGGTACAGTGGTCTGATATCATCCATGTACGACCCATATTCGTCAGGGGCAAAAAGCACGTTGTCACGTTGGATAGTATTAAAATATGACCAATTGTGATCGGGCAACCAGACGTGGACCAACCAAAGCAACAGCACAAGGAACAACGCAAAGACGAGCACGATGCCCACGGCTCGCACCAATACTTGCCGGTTCCACCCGATCAGGAGAAGATACGTGGCCGGGAAAACAACCAGCCAGGCCAGCATAAAAAAGAGTTGGCAGGCGTGGATCGCTCCCATAACACAACCCAGCACAAAGACCACCCCGCCCAAGGCCCAAACGCGCGACGACTGACATCGAAGGTAGTGCACCAGCAAAGTCAAAG
>CAYPOY010000011.1:0-33212 GCA_964412395.1 uncultured Anaerolineales bacterium
GTGAGGATGGGAGTGTCCAGGTTGACGAAGCCGTGGTCGTCGAGCCAATCGCGGATGGCACGGATGACGGTGGCCCGCACCCGCAGCACAGCCCACTGCCGCTGCGAACGGATCCACAGATGACGGTGGTCCATCAGGAACTCGACCCCGTGCTCTTTGGGCTGAATGGGATAGTCCTGAGCCACCTGGAGCACCCGCAGGCCCGTGACGCCCAGTTCATAGCCGCCGGGGATACCCGGGGCACGGTCGTCTTGGCGAACGGTGCCGGTAACGATAAGGGATGACTCCTGAGTCAGGCTCCGAGTTGCCTCGAAAATCTCCAGGCTGACCTCCTTCTTGAAGACGACGCACTGGGCGAAGCCGGTGCCATCGCGCACCTGGAGGAACTGAAGTTTCCCCTTATCAGTGCGATTGTGGAGCCACCCCTGGAACGTGACTTCCTCTCCCACGTGCTGAGCAATGTCCTGGATGCGGATTGTCTTAGGCATAGCGAATTCTACCCTCCTGGTGCTTAGAGTAGATTGTACCGCAGAATGGGCAGGGTGACAAGGGGCGAGGGAGCAGTGGAGCAAGGGGGCAGAAGGGCGGACTGGATTTTACAATTCCTCGATATTGTGCTATTATATACTATCTCTAATCGCCAGGAGGACGGCGGCACCGCTGGCAGGAATGACAGCACTTGAGAGAATCTTCCGGTCAGACGCCTGGCGGTGGAGGTGGAGTGCAGACGTAGACTTGACCGGCTTGTGAGCCAGTGCTTGCGCTCCGAGCGATGCTGGCCCTGGGCAGGTCTACAGCCGCCGCTGGGTAATGTGAAAGGAGGTGATGCTTAGAGTGCAAGGATGGTAAGTTCTTCGGCTTGTTGGTTTGTTGGGGTGTGCACCTCACGGTCGTTCGAAAGGCGAAAATACCCTGCCAAAGGATGGCCGAGCAGTCAGATGCAAGCCCAGACTATCTTCATGGAGGAGAGAACATGTCAAGAAGCACACGTTTCCTTATCAGTACCATGGTGGCGACTGCCCTGCTGCTGATTGTCTTGGCTAGTATCGCGTTCGCCAAGGCACCAGAAGCAAGCGACGCTGACGTCGTTGACAGTGCCATCCGAGCCACAAACATCGTCACCCCCACCACCGATTCTTACATGCCGAAGACTATCACGGACTTCGGCACCTACACTTTCACCTACCCAATCGTGCTGCACCACGCAATCTCCACCCCTCTCACGACGACTGTCCGACTCACCGTCACACTGGACCCCTATTTGATTTTCGACCCCGAGAGCGGCACGCTCCTGCTGCCAGGTGATGGCACGCTCCTGTTCCCAGAGAGTAACACGATCGTCTGGGAGCCAACGTTGACGTATTGCCAGCCGGCTACCCTGACCGTCACCGCAGAAGGCACTTTCGATCAAGGGACGCTGGACTTGGGCGTCACGGCATTGACGACTATAGTGGAGTGGGACGGCAACAGCCGCGACCTGGTGACACGCCTGCTTCTGTACAAGATCTACCTGCCCATCGTCGTGAGAAACTTCTAGCGAGCCCGGACAGTCGACCGACGTGCGGCCCGCAAGCAAAGAGCCGGTGGCTCGGGGAGCCACCGGCTCTTTATCAAATCAGGTCTGGGCAGCGGCCCAACCTGGTGCTCGGCGAGGATCTCCTGACCCCGCTGGATTTCTCAATTCCTTGATATTGTGCTATGATATTCCTGCCTCCTACCGCGCGCTGGCGAGAAGACTGCGGCACCGCTGGCAGGTGGCATGAATGGCAACACAATGGACGGCGATCGGACAGCAAGAGGGGGAAGTGCGGGTGTAGACTTGACCGGCCTGTGAGCCGGCGCTCGCACACCCAGCGATGCTGGCCCTGGGCAGGACTACAGCCGTCGCCTGGTAGTGCGAAAGGAGGTGGAGCCTGGAAACGATAATGGTAAGTCCCTCGCCCAGTTAGTTGTTGGGGTACGTACCCCACGATCGTTCAAAAAACGAAAAAAACATGATAATCAGGCAAGCAAATGGAGGATAGAACAATGAGTAGAACAAGATTTGTCGCCATCCTCGGATCCTTGGCTGTGAGCGTCGTCACACTGACAGCGCTGCTAGTGCTGCTGGGCGCTCTCGGCGGCAGCGGATTGCCAGTGGCACAGGCAGCACCCCATATCAGCGCCGCCCAGGGTGATGTGACTATCAACGAGGTCCGCATTGACCAGCCAGATAGTGACAACGACGAGTACTTTGAATTGGCTGGTACTGCTAATGCATCTCTTGATGGTCTGACCTACCTGGTGATTGGTGACGGTGCCGGTGGCAGCGGGGTCATAGAAGCAGTTGTAGCCCTGACTGGAACCACGATTCCGGCCGACGGCTTCTTCTTGGTGGCTGAAGACGACGACACCTTTGGGGCCGTGGCCGACTTGACCGCCACCTTAAACTTCGAGAATAGTGACAACGTGACCCACCTGCTGGTTGATGGGTTCACGGGTTCCAATGGCGATGATCTCGACACCGATGACGACGGAGTCTTGGACAGCACTCCTTGGACGCAGATCGTTGATCTGGTCGCTCTAATAGAGGAAGAGAACCCGCCTGCAGGCACTGAGTATCACTATGGCCCCCCCACGGTCGGACCCGATGGAAGTTACGTTCCCGGCCATGTATACAAGTGCTATGCAACCTGGCTAATCGGCGAGTTCAATCCTGTCGGTGGAGACGACACACCTGGCATAGCAAACAACTGCCCGGCCCAGTACGACGCCGGTATCGCTAAGACCGGCCTCATCGCCCTGATGCCCGGCACCGACGTCACCTACACCATCTCCTACTCTAATGCTGGCGTCGAGGGCCTGACCAGCGTTGTCATCACCGACGAACTGCCGGCCGGCGCGACCTACGTCACCGACACCAGCGGTCTGACCTGTGCTGCCTGCACAGCGGGCGCTACCGGGCCCCTCGCCTGGACCCTGGGAACTACACTAACCTTCGGCTCCGGCGTCTCCTTCGACCTGGTAGTCCACATCACAGACACGGCTAGTGGCGATCTCGTCAACACCGTCAGCATCACCGCCGACCGGGATGATGATCTGACCAACAACGAAGACACACATATCGGCCGTGCCACCGCCTACGACCTGGAGGTCACCAAGAGTGTAGACACGGAGCCAATCTTTATCGAGAATGGCTTTAGCGGCCAACTGGTGACTTACACCATTAAAGTCCAAAACTACTCCCTCGTGACCGACACCACCGCCCTCACCATCACTGACGTGCTGCCGGACAGTTTCGTCTACGTCAGCGACGATAGCGGCATGGCACCTCCTTCCGGCACCGGCACCGCTGGCCTCCCGCTCGTCTGGACCTTCACCGACATCATCACCCATGGCACCTCCATCGAATTCCACGTCGTCGTCTCGGCGACTGACAGCATCCTGACCAGCGGGCTGTACCAGAACCAGGTCGGCATCGTCGGCGATCCCGCGGATAGCGAGATCGGCAACAACACAGCGCAGGACACTGGCGTCTTTGTCTGGCGGCTCATCAGCATCGCCGACGCCCGTGCCTTGCCCGACGGCGCATCCGTCTACGCCAGCGGCTATGTAAACTTCCCGCCAGGCCTGCTTCACGGCGCGACCCAGACCTACGACCAGTTCATGCTCCAAGACGCCGCCCTGGGCACCAGCGGCCTGGCCGTTTACTACACCGGCTCGACGGACAAATTCGCCGACTTCGCCGCCGGTGATGAGGTGCGCGTGCGCGGTACGATGGATGAGTACAATGGCAAGCGGGAGATCATCGTTGTCACGCCAGCCCACGCCATCACAACTGGCAACAGCGTCAGCCTGATCCCCTGGGAACGGCAGACCGGCCAGATCGGCGAGAGCACCGAGGGCATCCTGGTACAGGTCAGCGGCACGGTGCTGACGGCGACATCCAGCTACCTGAACATTGACGACGGGAGCGGCGTGACCACTATCTACCGAGACTGGGACACCGGTGTTAGCCTGGCTGACTTTGAGGAAGACGACGCAGTGTGGGTCCTGGGCGTCAGCACACAGTACGACCCTAGTGAGCCTTACGACAGCGGCTACCAGGTCATCCCGCGCTTCCAGAGCGATATCACTGAGTACCCGCGCGTGCTGAGCGTCGGCCCGGCGGACGGCGCGACCGGCGTGGCCGTGGGCGCCAACGTGACCGCCACCTTCAACCTGACGATGACCAATGTGGACACCACCACCTTCCTGCTAGAAGGCCCCGGCGGCGCAGTGGACGGCGTGGTCACCTACGACGACGCAACCCAGACCGCCACCTTCGATCCCATCGCCGATCTGGATTACAGCACCACCTACACCGCCACGCTCGTCGCGGAACTGGCAGCTACAAATGGTCTGACACGGGGAAAGGACATTGACTGGTCCTTCACCGCTGGTATGCCTGACCTGGCTATCGCCAAGACAGTGGAGCCAGAAACCGACGTACCGCTGGGCAGCGTCGTTACATACACCATTATGCTCGTCAACAACGGCGACGGCGTAGCCACCGGCGTGGTGATGACCGACGAACTGCCGTCCGAAGTGGAGTTCGGTGGGTGGATAGTGAATGAGGGCACGGCGGAGCTACCAGACCCGCCCGGCGACACGATCGAGTGGGGGCCGCGGCCCGTCGTTGGTGGTGACAGTTACACCATCCGCTTCACCGCCACGGTGACGACCAGCACCACTTGCTATGGAGCCGTCGTCACCAACACCGTTGAATTCGACTCCGTCAACGCCGGAAGCGACTTCGACGACGCCGTCTTCACCACCGAAGGGCTCCAGCGCATCTACCTGCCTCTGGTCACCCGCAACTACTAGCCAGGAATCGCTATGAAGGTGTCAGACATCTACGGGGTGCCTGGCACCTTTGACATCGGAGGGAAAGAATAGTGAAAAGGACAACCTTGTATCTGAGCATCTCCCTGCTCTTGCCCCTCGGGCTTCTACTGGCGGTGCTGGCCCTCACCGGCACGCCCGCCACCGCCGCGCCCAGCGCCATCACCCCCATCTACAACATCCAGTACACCACCGACCCGTCGGGCGACTCGCCGCTGGCGGGACAGGTCGTCACCACCACCGGCATCGTCTACGCCGTTTATTCCGGCAAGGGTTTCTGCATCGCCGACGCAGCCGGTCCCTGGCACGGCATCTACGTCTACTACCCCAGCGGCACGATGCCGCAGGTCGGCGACGAAGTGCAGGTGCAGGGCACGGTCCAAGAATACTACGGCCTTACAGAACTGGCGAACTACGCTTCTTACACCGTTCTCAGCAGCGGCAACCCCATCTACGCCCCCAGTGTCATCACCGCTGCACAGATCAAATACAATAACAGCGCCAGCGAGCCCTACGAGTCGGTCTTCGTAGAGGTGCACGACATCGAGGTGGCAGCCGGGATAGACAGTCACGGCATCTGGACTTTCACCGACACCAGTGGTGGCTCCGGCAAGGTGGACGACTGGGCCTACCACGCGGAGCCGGACGTGGGAGACAAGTACGCCATCCTGCGGGGGGCGCTGATCTACGACTGGAACGAATTCAAGATTATGCCCCGCGACACCGACGACGTCGCCCGGGCGTCCTACCTTGACATCCAAAAGGACGCACCGCCCAACATAGCCCCCGGTGAACTCTTCACCTATACCGTCACCGTCGAGAACCAACTGGGCTTCACCCTCAACGACCTGGTGATCACCGACGTCGTTCCGGCCAATGCCACCTTCGCCTATGCACTGGACAGCGGCGCGGAAAGCAGCGGCGTCGTGAGTTGGACGGTCGCCACCCTGGCCCACCTGAACAGCACCACGGCCCGTTTTGCCGTCACGGCGACCAGTAGCATCACGTCCATCATCAACGCCGACTATGCCGTCATGGCGGCCAACTTCATCACCCCCACGGCCGGTGTGCCCGTTGTGACTATCGTGGATACCAGGTTGGCTATTCACCACATCCAGGGGGCTGGTCACGTCTCGCCGCTGGTTGACCGGGACGTGCAGGATGTTCGCGGCATCGTCACGGCAATACGTTCAGACGGCTTCTACATGCAAGATGACGATCCCGATAGCGACGATGCCACTTCGGAGGCTATCTTCGTCTATACGAGTAGCGCACCCGCTGTCGCTGTGGGTGACGAGGTGTTGGTGAGTGGCACCGTCATGGAGAGCGGCAGCGATCTCTCGACGACACGGATCGGCGACTCGCCAACCGTCGTCGTGCAGTCCGGTGGCAACGCACTGCCTACGACTACTATCATCGGCACTGACGGACGTATCCCGCCGGATATGGTCATTGACGACGACGGGATGACCAGCTTCGACCCCGCCACGGACGGCATTGACTTTTACGAAAGCCTGGAAGGGATGCTGGTGCAGGTCAACGACGCCGTGGTGGTCGGCCCCACCAGCTATGGTGCGATCCCCGTCGTCGGCGACAATGGCGCCAACGCCGGTCTCCTCACGCCACGCGGCGGCATCGTCATCCGGCAAAACGATTTCAACCCCGAGCGTATCATCATCGACGACGCCATCGTCTCCGCCGAGCCGACGGTCAACGTCGGCGCAGTCTTCGCCAGCCCGATCGTGGGTGTGATTGACTACAGCTCCGGTAACTTTAAGCTCCTCAAACCCGAGCCTCTACCGGGCGCATCGGGCGGGGTGATTTCGGAGACGACGACAGCGCCTACTGCCAACCAACTCCGCGTCGCTTCGTTCAATGTCTACAACCTCGACCCGGGTGACAGCGCGGCGAGGCTCGCCGGGCTGGCTGGTCAGATTGTCAACAACCTCCAGGCACCGGACATCATCGGCTTGCAGGAAATTCAGGACAACAGCGGCCCCACCGACGACGGCACCGTTGACGCCACCCAGACCTATGCCACGCTGATCGCCGCCATTCAAGCGGCCGGCGGCCCGACCTACGAGTTCCGCGACATCAGCCCGGAGAACAACCAGGATGGCGGCGCGCCGGGCGGCAACATCCGCGTTGGCTTCCTCTTCCGCACGGATCGCGGGTTGACCTTCGTGGACCGCCCCGGCGGTGATGCCACCACAGCGGTCACAGTGACGGAGGGTGCCACCGGCGTCGAGCTTTCGCTCAGTCCTGGCCGTATTGACCCGACCAACCCGGCTTTCGACGATAGCCGCAAACCGCTGGTGGGCGAGTTCCTCTTCAACGGTCACAAATTGTTCGTCGTCGTCAATCACTTCAACTCCAAAGGTGGCGATGACCCGCTCTTTGGCCACAGCCAACCGCCCGTCCTGCACTCCGAGATTCAGCGTAATCTGCAGGCGCAGGTGGTCAACGACTTCGTTGACAGCATCCTGGCGCTGGACGCCGATGCCAGCGTGATCGTGCTGGGTGACCTGAACGACTTCCAGTTCTCGATGCCTGTTTCCGACACCCTGGCAGCCGACGTGCTGACCAATCTTATGAACACCCTACCCATCACCGAGCAGTACACCTACATCTACGAGGGCAACTCGCAGGTGCTGGATCATATCCTGGCCAGCGACTATCTGTTCGAGAACGCGTTCGTTGGCTTCGACGTCGTCCACGTCAACGCTGAGTTCGCCTACTCGAGCCTGCGGCCCAGCGATCACGATCCCGTCGTGGCGACCTTCCTCATCGAGCCGAGTCTCTCCATCACGAAGGAAGTGACGCCCACCGCCGACGTGCCGCTGGGCGGCGTCGTCACCTACACCATCACGCTGGAAAACAGCGGCGACGGCGACGCAGCGGGTGTGGTGATGACCGACACACTGCCTCCGGAGATCGCCTTCGGCGGGTGGGTGCAGCAGGGCTCGGCGTTGCTGCCAGACCCGCCCGGCGACACCATAACCTGGGGGCCGTGGTCTGTGCCCGCTGGCAGGGATTACACCATCCGCTTCACCGCCACGGTGACGACCAGCACCGCTTACTACGGAGCTGACGTCACCAACCCAGTCGGGTTTACTTCCATCAACGCTGGCAGCGGTTCCGACGACGCCGTCTTCACTATCGAAGCGCTCCACCGCATCTACTTGCCGCTTGTCGTGCGCAACGGCTAAGCCGCCACTTCCAAAGCATACAAAATGAGCGCCACCGGCAACGCGACCGGTGGCGCTCGCGCTTTGCACGACTTCGCCCATCAAAAGCGGAGCGTCTGCAAAATCAACCCAACAGTTTGAACACTGCCTCAATCCCATAGTAGCCAGCCAGGGCGAAGATGATGTTTTTGATCACCTTGCCAGCCGTACAACTCACCAGGAACTTCCACAGCGGGAAGCGCAGCGCGCCAGCGGCCACGCCGCCCAGGTCAAAGACCGGGTTGGGGATGAGGGCCAGCACGAAGATGGTCAGGACGCCGTAGCGCTGCATCCACTGGGTCAGACGGTCGTACGTAGAGTTTCCGTCCACCCAGGTTTGCCCGCTGTAACCCGCCATATAGCCGGTCAGTTCTCCCAGGGCCTGGCCGGCGCCACCTACGATGCCCACGACCCACGGGTTGAAAACGCTGCCCATCACCGAACTCACAGCCAATCCCGGTACTGGCAGGATCACCGTGGCATTGCTGACCAACCCCACCAGGAAGACAGCAGCGTAGCCGTACTGCTTCAATTCCTGAAGACGTTCACGGAAGTAGACGGCTGCGCCGAGGGCGACGAGTATCGCGATGACGGTCAGGATCTGGACGACCCTCAACCACCCGGTAGGCGGAGGAGGAGGGACGGTGGGTGCAGCGTCCTGGTTGTCAGTAGAAGCAGGCACTTCAGGCATGTCACTGGGCCAATCTCCCCTCCCCGCGTCGGGGAGGGGCCGGGGGAGGGGTTAGCGGCGCGCCCAGGCGCACAATCTTTTCCCTGTAGTCAGATATGCCAGCCGCCGCGTTGCACGTGTCCACAACCAGGCTGGCATGCCGCACCACCTGCTCGTAGTCCAGGCTACGGTGACCGGTGACGACGACGACGCAGTCGGCAGCACCGATTTCCTCCTTCGTCAGCGGCACCGATTCCAGCACAGTCGCCTCGCGGTGGAAGACGTCGCCGCCCACCTGGAAGCGCGGCACGTAGGGGTCGTGGTAGCGCACCACAGCGCCACGGCCTAACAGCAGCTCGATGACCCGTCCGGCGGGGGAATTGCGGGCGTCGTCAATGCCCGGTTTGAAGGCCACGCCCAACACCAGCACGCGCGCGTCACGCAGGGGCTTTCTGCGGAGGGAGAGTGCCTGAGACACCAGGTCTACAACGTGATAGGGCATCGCCTGGTTGACCTCGCCAGCCAGCTCGATAAACTCGGTGTAGTAGTCGTACTCACGGGCTTTCCAACTGAGATAATAGGGGTCTACTGGAATGCAATGCCCCCCCACTCCGGCTCCAGGGTAGAACGGCATAAAACCGAAGGGTTTGGTCTTAGCGGCCTCGATCACCTCCCAGAAGTCAATCCCCATCCGCTCCGTCAGCAGGGCCAGTTCATTGACCAGGGCGATGTTGACGGCACGAAAGGTGTTCTCCATCAGCTTGGTCAACTCGGCAGCGCGGGGGGAGGAGACAGGATGCACCGGCGCGCCCATCTGGCGCAGGAGGTCGGCTGCCAGTTGAGTGCACTCCGGCGTGATACCGCCCACGACCTTGGGCGTGTTGTAGGCCGACCACCGCTTGTTGCCGGGGTCGATGCGCTCGGGAGAAAAGGCCAGGTAGAAGTCCGCGCCGGCCTTGAGACTGCTCTGCTCCAGAATCGGCTGGACAATCTCCTCCGTCGTGCCCGGGTAGGTTGTACTTTGCAGAACGACCAGTTGACCGGGCTTCAAGCGCGGCCGGATACCCTCGCTGGCGGCCCGGATGTAGGAAAGATCGGGGGCACGTTGGGCATCGTAGGGGGTGGGGACGCAGATGAATATGGCATCCACCTCACGCAGCACGTCGTAATCTGGTGTAGCTGTGAGCCGGCCCGACCGGACGTGAGGAACAAGGTCGTCGTCGGTAACGTCGGGGATGTAACTCTGGCCGGCGGCTATGGAGCCTACCTTCCGCTGGTCCACATCCACGCCAGTGGTGCGGAAGCCGGCCCTAGCAAACGCCGTTGCCAGGGGCAGGCCGACGTAGCCCAGGCCGATGATGGCGACGTGAGCGGTACGGTCGGTGATTTTGTCTTGTAGAGTGGACATTATGACCTCCGGATGCTGGATGCTGGTTACTCGTCGTCTGCGAAGCAGGAACTCTGTTATCTGTCCGCGTTCCCGTACTCCGCCCGGCGCTCCCGCAGCGCAACGGCCGGGGTGCGCTCCGGTTGAGCAGTGTCGTATACAACGATGCCCTTTTCACGCACCTCGCCCAGCAGACTCAGGTCACTGGCAGCCTGGAATTCCTCCAGCGTCAGTCCCAGGGCCTCGATGTCTCCCACTCCTGCTCGCCAGGCCCAGATAGCCAGTTGTTCCTGGCGGCGACGATGGTCCATCTGTATGAAGTCCGGGGACAGCACCACCAAATCTATATCACTACGCGAGCGGGGAACGTCGTAGGCATACGAGCCGTACAGGAAGACCCGTTCTATCCTCACGTGCTGCCCCACGAGCGCCAGGTAGCGGGCTATGCGCCTGGTAAGTTCGCGGTCTTCGTAAGCCATTGCCTTATGCACTCCATGCGTTCCACCAACTCCTGCGCCGCCGTCAGATCGTACTCAACGCCCCACCGGGGTATCGACTCAGGAAGTAATGTGGATTCAAAGCGGCCAGCGCCGTCTGAACGTCCGGCGGACACTCAATACCGAAGATGTGCTGCCAGAATTTCCAGAGGTTATGCTCGTGAGGAGAACGCTGCCCAGTCTGCTGGACGATGACCGCTTTTAGAAATTTCTCCACCGCTTGCTGGCAGTGGAACGCCACGTCCCGATAGTCATCCGCCCTCATCGCGTTGTAGGCGGAGCGACGATCTGCCTCGGCGTATTCCAACCAGGCTCGGACGTCCGTCTCCCGGTTCACAGTGGCGGCCTCCTGGTATGCCAGTCAGTGGCCTGCTCGTAGGCGTAGGCCACGCGCAGCACCCGCTCCTCCCCGAAGGCCGGCCCCATCACCTGCAGGCCGATGGGCAGGCCGTCAGCGTCGAAGCCACAGGGGAGACTCAGCCCGCAGATGCCGGCCAGGTTCATTGAGAGAGTGAAGACATCGGAGAGATACATCTGCAACGGATCGTCCACCTTCTCACCGATGCGGAAGGCGGTGGTGGGACTGGTGGGGGCGACGATGACGTCCACCTGCTCGAAGGCGGCGTCGAAGTCGGCTTTGATAAGCGTGCGCGCCTTCTGCGCCTTGAGGTAGTAGGCGTCGTAGTAACCGGCAGAGAGGGCGTATGTGCCCAGCATGATGCGCCGCTTCACCTCCGTGCCGAACCCCTGCCCACGGGTCGCCTTGTACGTCTCGATCAGCCCGCCATTGTCCACCCGCAGGCCATAGCGCACGCCGTCGTAGCGGGCCAGGTTGGAGCTGGCCTCGGCCAGCGCGATGAGGTAGTAGACCGGCAGGGCGTAGTCGGTGTGGGGTAGACTGACCTCCTGCACTTCGGCCCCCAGCCCGGCCAGCACGTCCACCGCCGCACGCACCGCTGCTTCCACCTCCGGCTGCATTCCCTCAATGAAGTATTCCTTCGGGACGCCAACCCGCATTCCCTCGTTTCCGCGTAGGTCGTCGGTCAGAGCAGCGGTATAATCAGGCACTGGCACATCCATTGAGGTGGAGTCGTGGGGATCGTGGCCGGCGATAGACCTCAGCAGGATGGCCGCGTCGGTCACATCCTTGGTCAGCACGCCAATTTGATCCAGCGACGAGGCGAAGGCGATCAGGCCGTACCGGCTGACTCGCCCGTAGGTTGGCTTGAGGCCGACGACGCCGCACAGACTCGCCGGCTGGCGCACACTGCCGCCAGTATCGGTGCCCAGCGCGCCCAGGCACTCATCGGCAGCGACGGCGGCGGCGCTCCCCCCACTGGATCCCCCGGGCACACGATCCAGGTCCCAGGGATTGTGCGTGGTGAAGAAGGCCGAGTTCTCCGTGGAGGAGCCCATCGCGAACTCGTCGGTATTGGTCTTACCCAGGAGGATCGCCCCGGAGGCCCTCAGACGCGCCACGGCCGTACCGTCGTAGGGCGGGATGAAGTTCTCCAGGATGCGGGAGCCACACGTGGTGGGGATACCCTCTGTGCAGAGCACGTCCTTGATGGCCATAGGGATGCCCAACAGCGGAGTATCCTCACCGGCGGCGCGGTGTTCGTCGGCGGCGCGGGCCTGCGCCAGCGCCTCCTCTGGTGTCAGCGTCAGGTATGCCTTGACGTCGTTGTCCACCGCCAGAATACGTTCCAGCGTTTCCTCGGTCAGTTCGACCGACGAGGTCTCGCCTGCGGCGAGCAACTCGCTGGCTTCGTGAATGGTCAGTTCATACAACTTCATGCTTACTCCAACACAGCCGGCACTTTAAAGCATCCCGCCTCGGTGGCAGGAGCATTGGCCAGGATGTCCTCGCGGGAGAAGGGAGGCCTGGGCTCGTCAGCGCGCATCACGCTGCGCAGCGGCAGAACGGTCGCTGTGGGTGGGATAGCCTCGGTATCGAGTTCCTGCAGTCGTTCAAAGTGCTCCAGGATAGCCGAAAGTTGCCCCTGATATAGAGACTGCTCCTCGTCGCTCAGCGCCAATCTGGCCAGCTCGGCGATGTGTTGAACTTCTTCCCGGCTTAGTTTCATGTCACACTCCAAAATCAGTGGTTAACGGTTAGCAGTTAGCAATCAGCTTTTGGTATCGTTCATTGTTCATTGGTCATTGTTCATTGGTCATTGACTCAATGATTATAGGTATCCTTTCAATAAATTGGGGTAGGGGCAGGTCTTGTACCTGCCCAAGAGGGCGTCCACAAGGGTTCGCCCCTACATATTGAGATGATGCGATTATAGCATCATTGGAGAAGAGGAGCAACCTGGCGGTGGAAGAGAGCATTCCACGCCAAGCCCGTTCGCCCCTTTCCGGCAAACGTGTTATAATCACAAATTGCTTCTTGCAGTAGCCAAGAGAGGTGGAAACATTGGACCTGATGAACTTGTTCGACCCGGATCGGCTCATTGCGCTGGCGATCCTGTTTCTAACGAGCATGCCCATCCACGAGTGGGCCCACGCCTGGACAGCCTACCAACTTGGAGACGATACGGCTGCCCTACGTGGTCGTCTGACCATCAACCCATTGGCCCATCTGGACCCGATCGGGACACTGTCTTTGGTGTTTTTCGGCTTCGGGTGGGGGAAACCAGTGCAAGTGAGCCCCTATCGCCTGCGCGGGAACATGCGCACCAGTTGGGCGCTGGTGAGCGCAGCCGGCCCATTTTCCAACCTGGTTCTGGCCATGCTGGGTGCAATCCCGTTTCGAATGGGATGGCTGAGCCTCTACCCAGGCAGCACTTCTACCATCAGCTTGCCGGACATCCTGATCGAGTTCGTTTTGATCAACCTCAGCCTGATGATTTTCAACCTGATTCCCATTCCACCGCTCGATGGCTCGCGCATCCTGGCCTGGTTGCTGCCACCGGCATGGGCCAGCGTGATGGACCAGATGGAGCGCTTCGGAGGGGCAGGATTGATGCTGATCCTGTACCTCTTGTCAAGATTTGGCATACTCAGCCTGATCCTCAACCCGATCATGAATTTCATGATCCGCGCACTGCTGGCGTACTGAAGCACGGGATGGTGGAAACAGTCCGCTACCGCGTGGGGCAGTTTCTCCGCGCGTTGACCGCTCGGGTCCCAGAGGAGGAGATAGAGCAAGCAATACACATTCTGACGCCGGAAGCACGGGAGCTCTTCCGCCGTCAGGCTAACCAGGATCAGCGCCATGCCTTGGAAGTGTACTATGCGCTGTGCCAGGCTGGCCATACGAATCCGCAACTTCTATCGGCGGCGCTGCTGCACGATGTGGGTAAGGCCGTTGCCGGGCTATCTGCGTGGCAGCGGGCGATCATCGTGCTTCTGGGCCGTTTCGTGCCGTGCTTGCTGGCCTACCTGAGCCGAGGAGAGCCGCAGGGCCACGCCCTGAGCTTGCCGAAGGGCTGGCGTCGCCTTTTCGTCGTCCACGCCCGGCACCCGGAAATGGGCGCGCACTGGGCTCAGGAAGCTGGCTGCTCGCCTCTCACCGTCGCCCTCATCAGGCGACACCAGGACATGCTGGCAGTTTACAAAACCGAGGAGGATCAATTGCTAGCCGCACTCCAAGCGGCCGATAGTCGGAACTAGCGCCGCCGTACTTTGCTTGGTACGTTGTACAGCGGTGCGGGAGGGAATTATCGTAATGGATTTTAAGCGAGTCGCGATCGTTGGTGCTGACTGTATCAGCGTCTCTATCGCCTTGGGGTTGAAAGCGCAGAAAGAGCCGGCCGAGATCATCGGCTACGACGCCAAGGCTGTGGCAGCCGATATGGCGCGTGCCCAGGGGGCTTTTGATCGGGTGGAGCGTGAGCCGGGCCGGGCGTGCCGGGGTGCCGACCTGGTCATCGTAGCCGTGCCGCTCCCCGCCATCCGCGAGACCTTCGTCGCCATCGCACCGCACCTCCAACCCGGCTGCCTCGTCACCGACACCGCTCGACTTAAGGCACCGGTGCTGCACTGGGCCAAGGAACTGCTGCCGGAGAGCGTCTTCTTCATCGGCGGCCATCCTGTCCTCAACCCAGCTATCGTTGGCTCAGACCCCCTGGAGGGGCTGGAAAAAGCGAGCGCTGACCTGCTGAGAGGGGCACTCTACTGCTTCACCACGCCGACCGGGACTTCCGGCGCGGCAATTGATGCCTCCGCCGGACTGGCCCAGGCGCTCGAGGCTCATCCCTTCTTCGTCGACGTCACCGAGCACGACGGGCTGCAAGCTGGCGTCGAAGGGCTGCCCGACCTGCTGGCCATCGCACTGCTGCAAGCCACCGTGGATACCCCCGGATGGCAGGAGATGCGCAAGTTTGCAGGCTTCCGCTTCGCTACCGCCACCGAGGCGGCCAATGACGCTCGCGAGCGCTGCACAGCCATCTTTCTCAACCGCGAGAATATTCTGCGTCGACTCAACGCCCTCCTGGGCGAACTGGTGCGCCTGCGTGACCTGCTGACCCAGGATGACGCGGAACTATTGGAGGAGATCTTCGTCGCAACCGCCGAGGGACGGGCACGTTGGCTCAAGGAGCAGGAGCAGGGCATGTGGATCAAAGAACGCGCCACCAACACAGGCCACATACCCACCGCTGGGGAACAGATTAGGCAGATGTTCTTAGGCGACATAGCTACCCGGAGAAAGAGAGGGGCAGACCGTTCCCGTAAGGAATAGCACCACATCTTGACACACCTGCCAGGCTAGGCGCATTGACTGAGACATATCGCATTTTGATGGTCGCCCCCACATCCTTCTTCCTCGACTACGGCTGCCACGTGCGCATCCTGGAGGAAGCGCGGGGGCTTCAAAAACTGGGGCACCAGGTAACGATCATCACCTATTATCTGGGACGGGACCTGCCTGACCTGGAGATCGTGCGCACCCGGCCCACGCCCTGGCGGGCCGATTACGAGGTCGGTTCCTCGCTGCACAGAATCGCCTTCGACGCTTTCCTGGGCTGGACTGGCCTGAAAGTCGTGCTGCGCCGCCGCTTCGACATTGTTCACGGTCACCTGCACGAGGGTGCGCTCATCGGCTACTTCCTGAGCCGGCTCCAGCGCGTGCCGCTGGTGGCCGACTTTCAGGGCAGCATGACTGGCGAGATGGTGGACCATCAATTCCTCAACCCCAAAGGCCCGTGGTACCGTTGGGTGCGGCTGCTGGAACTGCGCATCGCCCAACTACCCGACGTCATAGTCACCAGCACGCAACAGGCCGCTTACATGCTAGAGCGCGATTTCAACTGCGGTTCCCGCCGCGTCTACCCGCTGCCGGATTGCGTCAACCTGGATTTCTTCCGGCCCGGCGTGCTCACTCCCGAGGAAGTCACAGCCCGCCGGGCGGCCCTGGGCATCCCGCCTGGCCGTCCTGTCGTCGCCTACCTGGGGCTCCTGGCCGACTACCAGGGCACGCCGCTTCTCGTGCGGGGGGCGCGAGTTCTCAAGCAATGCGGGGTAGATGTGCACTTCTTGATCATGGGCTTCCCGGCCGTCTCTCACTACCGGCAGATGGCAGCCGACCTGGGAGTGGCCGACCGGGTCACCTTCACCGGCAAGGTGCCCTACGAGGAGGCCCCGGCCCACCTGGCGCTGGGCGACGTCGCCGTGGCTCCCAAACTCTCCGCTACCGAGGGCGCTGGCAAGATCCTGAACTACATGGCGATGACCCTGCCCACCGTCGCCTTCGACACCCCGGTCAGCCGGGAGTACCTGGGCACGCTGGGTGTGTATGCCGAGCGGTCCGGTGATCCAGCCGTCTTGGCCGACGCCATCGCCAGCCTCCTGAACGACCCGCAGCGGCGCACCGAATTAGGACGGAAACTGCGGGCGCGGGTCGCTCGCCACTTCTCCTGGGACCGCGCCGGGCGGCATCTGCTGGCCGTTTATCGCACCGCTCTAACATCGAGGGCTTGATGGAGGTGGTATGGAAACCCTGCGCCATCTGCGCGAACTCTGGCAATATCGGGGATTGATCCACAACCTGGTCGTGCGTGACCTGAAAGTGCGCTACAAGAGTTCCATCCTCGGCGTCGCCTGGTCCTGGCTCAGCCCGCTGTTGATGATGGTCGTCTACACCCTCTTCTTCACCATTTTCCTGCGCAGGGATAACATCCCTCACTATCCCGTGTTCCTGTTGTGTGGCCTTCTGTCCTGGAACTTTTTCAACGATTCGGTCTTCCAGGCTACCAGCAGCATCATTGACAACGCTCACTTGATCAAGAAAGTCTACTTCCCCCGCGAGGTACTTCCTGTCTCCATCGTGCTGGCTAACCTGGTGAACTTTCTTATCGCTCTACCCATCTTCTTCATTCTGGCGCTCATCTCCGGCGCACCACTGACCTGGTGGGTGCTACTCCTGCCAATCACCATCCTGATCCAGGTCGCCTTTATCGCGGGGCTGGCGCTCTTCCTCGCCACTCTTAACGTGTTCTATCGGGACACCCAGCACATCCTGGGCGTGATCATGCTGGCCTGGTTCTTCTTGACGCCGGTGTTCTACCCCATCACGGATGTTCCGCAGCAGGTCACCGTGCTAAGGATCCCCTTTGATGCCCAACTCTGGTTGCGCCGCCTGAACCCAATGGCATCCATCATCGCCTCCTACCGCGACCTGCTCTACAGGGGTGCGCCGACGGGCCTTGACTTTCTGCTGCGCACCGCCGTCACCGCGCTGGTCGTGCTCGTCGTCGGCTGCCTGGTGTTCCTGCGCTACAGCTCCCGCTTCGGCGAGGAGATTTAGTGGCCGCGAGCTGTCAGCGGCTGGTGATTAGCAATTAACGGGGAGCGGTTGAATCAGGATGGAACCCGATCTATTTGCTGAGGTAGTCGTCTTTTCTCCAGCCGAGGCACCAACCCCGGGTGCAGTCGCGCATGCCTTCACCTATCATCTGCCGGACGAACTGCAAGGCCGTCTCACCGTGGGTTCGCTCGTCATCGTCCCCCTCGGCACCCGGCGGCTCTACGGCATCGTCGTCGCGTTCAGCGACGAGTCCCCCGTCCCTGACACCCGCCCCGTCGAATCGCTGGTGGACCCCGACCTCACCCTCACGCCGGCCCAGATCACACTGGCCCGCTGGATGAGCCGCGAATACCTGGCCCCACTCTGGAGGTGCCTGACGCTGATGCTGCCACCAGGCGCGGTGGGCTACGCCGACGTGCAGGTCGAGTTGACCAGGGGGATCGAGCCTCGGGACGTGCGAACGGAGGCCCAGGAGCAATTGGTCACAGTGCTGGATTCCAGAGGCCAGTTGCGTGGACGACAACTGGATCGCCTGCTGCCCCGCCGGCAATGGCGTCGCGCGGCGTCTCAACTCGCCCGCCGGGGGCTGGTCGTCAAGTCTCCCTTCCTGGCTCCGCCCCGTGCCCGCCCTAAACAGGTGCACACAGTTGAATGGGTAGCCCACGACGTTGATACAGATGTAGCACTGGCTGGACTGAAGAGCGAATGCTATCCTGCCATCGTCCATTTCTTGCACCATGAAGGGGGACCCGTGGACGTGAGCTGGGTCTACGCCGAGACCGGCTGCACACGCTACCATCTCAACAAACTGGCCGAGCGAGACCTCGTCGCTTTTGACGTCGAGGAAGTCTGGCGAGATCCGCTGGCCGACAAAACCTTCGTCCCCGACACCCCGCCACCTCTTACGTCGGATCAGCAGGCCGTCTGGGACGCCATCCGAGTCGACTTGCAACCCGAGACTGTGAAACCTGAAACGAAACCTGAAACCTTCTTGCTTCACGGCGTGACCGGATCCGGTAAGACAGAGATCTATCTTCGGGCCGTGGCAGAGGCGCTCACGCGAGGCCAGCAGGCCATCGTGCTGGTGCCCGAAATCAGCCTGACACCGCAGACAGCACACCGCTTTGGAGCACGTTTTGGCCAGCGTATTGCCATCCTCCACAGCGCGCTCACCGACGGCGAGCGGTACGACACATGGCGTCGTGCCCGCGCCGGCATGGTGGACGTCGTCATCGGCCCACGCTCCGCTCTTTTTGTCCCCTTTCCCGACATCGGCCTCATCGTCCTGGATGAGGAACACGACGGCAGCTACAAACAAGAAGAGATGGAATTTGAGGAGGGGGATAAACGACACGATCGTCTTGCACCTGAGCTTCTGGCACCTTTCTACCACGCTCGTGACACGGCACTGGAATTGGCCTGTATCACCGGTGCAACCGTCATTCTGGGTTCTGCCACCCCCAGCCTGGAATCCTACTACCGTGCTCAGCGTGGTGAATTCACGCTGCTGGAGATGCCCCGCCGCATCATGGGCCACACCCGCCGCCTGCGAGACCTCCAGGCCCGCTACAACTGCACCCGCACCCGCTACCACGCACTGGACGATGGACCGGTCGAGGCCCGCTACAGGCCCCTGCCACCGGTGCAGATCGTGGACCTGCGGGCCGAACTACGCGCCGGCAACCGCTCCATCTTCAGCCGTGCCCTCCAGCGGGCGATGGACGAGGCTTTGGGCCAGGGTGAGCAGGTCATTCTCTTCCTCAATCGGCGGGGGACCGCTACCTTCGTCCTCTGCCGCGATTGCGGCTACGTCCCGCACTGCCCGCGCTGCGACATCCCGCTGACCTATCACGACCCCCACGCTCGCCTGGTTTGCCACTACTGCAACTATGACGAGCCCCAGCCCGACCGCTGCCCCGATTGTGGGGGTGAGCGCATCCGTTACTTCGGCCTGGGCACCGAGCGGGTGGAACGAGCAGTACACCAGCGCTGGCCCGACGTCCGCACCCTGCGCTGGGACCACGACACTGCCCGCAACCATGCCGCCCACGCCGCCATCCTCCATCTTTTCAGCACGGGGTTGGCCCATGTTCTCGTCGGCACACAGATGATCGCCAAGGGGCTTGACCTGCCGCTGGTGACCGTCGTCGGCGTCATCTCGGCCGACACTGCGCTCAACCTGCCCGATTTCCGCTCCAGCGAACGTACCTTCCAGTTGCTGACCCATGTGGCCGGGCGGGCTGGGCGGAGCCTACTGGGCGGGCGGGTCGTCCTCCAGACCTACCATCCCGATCACTACGCGGTCATCGCCGCCTCTGCCCACGACTACACCGGCTTCGCCACTCGCGAACTGGCCTTCCGCCGTGAACAAGGCTACCCGCCCTATCGTCGCCTGGCGAAACTGGTCTACGAGGATGCCAGCCCCTCCCGCGCCCGGGTCAGGGCCCAAGCGCTGGCCGAGGTGTTGCGCGACGCATTGGACCGGCAGGGCCTCCCCACCACCGACCTGATCGGCCCCGCTCCACCCTTCTTCGACCGGTTGCGGGGCCGCTATCGCTGGCAGGTGCTCCTGCGCCACTCCAACCCCGCCGAATTCTTCCGCTCCGTCCAGATCCCCTCTGGCTGGCGCGTGGACGTGGACCCGGTGAGTGTGCTGTAGCGTCATCTACTTGACCATATTGCATTTTTGATGTATGATATTCCTGTGAGACAGGAGTATCGCGCATCGGAAATGTATACTGTGCGGTCCAGTTTGGGTAGCATCGAAGGGCGCATCCTTTCCACCCTCGAGCTGGAAGAGATCGCCATCCTGGACGTAGCGCAACATCGGGGCCTCTTCGCCGACCTGGACGACACTGCCTGGCGGCATGCTATCGAGCGATTGACCGCTAAGGGGTGGCTAGAGCCCATCCGACGCGGCTATTACCTGGTTGTGCCTCGCGCCGGAGTGATGGGTTGGGAAGAGCATCCCTTTCTCGTCGCTGCTATCATTGCCAGCCATGACTACTACGTCTCCTTCTGGAGCGCGCTGGCCCACTATGGCCTGACTGAGCAACGGCCCCGTGTGGTCTACGTTGCCCAGTCGGAGGGACATAGCGCCGAGTACAGATTCAAACATTGGCGCTACCGCATCGTGCGGCTGCCTCCTAAACGCTTCTTTGGCCGGCGCGAAGAGATGATCCGTGACCACCCGGTCTGGCTGGCTGAACCGGAAAAGGCTCTACTGGATTCGCTCCACCTGGAACAGTATGGCGGCGGCATCGTCGAAATCGTGAAGGCTCTCGCTCGCGCTGCAGAGCGCATAGATACCATCCGCCTGACCGACCAGGCGGTGCAGATGGATAGCGCCGCTCTCTGTCGCCGTCTGGGATACCTGATGGAGACGGTCGGCTTGCCGGACGCAGAGCGGCTGCAACCCCATCTGGGACGCACACCCCAGGTCTACCTCTCGCGGCTGCTTCCCAAACAACCTACCTTCCTCAATAAACGTTGGCGGCTGTACGTCAATATCACCCAGGAGGATTTGCTTTCGTGGCGCGAGACTTGGTGAGGCTCAGTTACGCCCGCTTAGTGCAACTGGCCGCTGAGCGCGGTGTGCCGGCAGACTACCTGGAACGTGACTACGTCTTGACCATCGTCCTACGCCAGATTGCACGCACGTCAGAATTGGGCAATCGAATCGAGATCAGTTACCGCGAATCGGTCATCCTGCCGCCCCGCGCAGTGCCTTTTGTCAGCCCATTCTGCGCCCCGTTTGACGTGCGGGTAATGCAGATCGAGGAGATCGTGGCCGAGAAGATGAGGGCCCTGTATCAACGAGCCAAACCTGGTGACCTGTACGATCTGTTCTTCATCCTCGACAGTCCTACCTTGAACTGTGACCTGGAACAGACCAGCCGGCTCCTGCCAACCAAGTTTGCCCTCGTCGCTGGCAAGTGGCGGCGGGCCCGCTTCTTCAAGCGGCTGGAGAAGCGCGCGGCCCAGATTGAGCCGCTGTGGGAATCGGCTCTGGCCGACGTGATACTCGGCGAACTCCCTCCCTTCGACGAGACTATCGCAGCCGTTCAGCGCCGCCTGCGCCGTCTGCCCAGGTAGTCCGGGCTGGCGGGTGGACGTGGACCCTGTGAGCGTACTGTAGTGCAGCGGCTGCATGGCTTCTGGACCGTCAACTCAGTAGATCCGCTGCTTCCACCAACAATATGCCCTCATCTTTGGCTTGACGCTGCAGTGCTTCGGTGAAACCGACGCGCGAAAAGAGCACATATTGTGCTGTCCGCCCTGGTCCCGGCAATATCGCCTGCGTCTTACTCCGCAATTCCTGCAACACGTTGACTCCCACAGGGCGGCTCCACCACTTGGCCTCTCCCAGCAACATCTGTCGTTCTGTCCAACTCAGCGCCACCACATCCACCTCGGTACGACGATCCCACCACCCTCCCACTGCTTCGGGGGCAAAGGACAGCGCCCCGGCCACACCCAACGCCGCCACGTGCTGGCGGCACAACTCCTCAAAGACTGGAGCCACATAGTCTCCCAGTTGCTCCTCGACTGTGCGCAGCACGCCTTCCCATAGCCCGCGTTCCAGATCACCGCGTCGTGGCGAGACAAAACGGAACCAGAAACGGAAAAAGGGGTCGCGGATGTGATAAAGCCCTCGCTTGGACTTCTCCGGGTGCCGCTCCGTGACCGGTACCCGCCGTTCCACCAACCTCAAGTCCCGCAGATGGGCCAGGTAGGCCGAGACCGACGTCGGCGGCAGCCCGGCCGCTTGTGCGATCTCGTTCAGCCGCGTGCGCCCGCCAGCGATGGCCCGCAGCACCGCTAAATACAACCGTGGCTCGCGCAATTCTTCCCGTAGCAGAAATAGCGGTTCGTCGTACAACATACCCGTTGGATCGAGAATTTGTGCAACGATGTTCTCGCCCACCGAGCGGTGAGAATCGAATGATGCCAAATAAGCGGGAGCGCCTCCGAGAATCGCATACACCTCGATTTGCTCCTGGGATGTGTAGTGGGGGAAGAAGTCGCACACGCTGTGCAGCTGGAGGGGGCGCAACTCGATCTGCCCGGTACGTCGTCCGTAGAGTGGTGCTCGGTAAAGCAACACCTCCCGCTCCATCATCCCGATTTGGCTGCCCGAAAGCACGAGAAACAACCGTGTTCGTTGCAGATGCGCATCCCACACCCGCTGCAACATGGAGGGCAAGGCCGGGGTACCGGCCACAGCATAAGGGAATTCGTCAATCACCAGGGCCAGCCGTGTCTGAGCTGCCAACTCGCCGGCATAACGCAGTGCCTGCTCCCACGTCTCGAATAGCGGCCCCCTTTCACCAGGGTGGGCAAACTCCCACAGTGCGCGGCTGAACCCCCGCAACAATTCAACCTCCGAAGCCAGGTCGGCTACCCAAAAGACGTGGGGCTTATCAGCACAGAAGACCTGAAGCAGCGTCGTCTTGCCCACCCTCCGCCGCCCGTAGACCGGTATGAATTCCGCCCGATCTGACATCCAGTGGGCTGCCAGCATCTCAAGTTCTCGTTCGCGGTTGACGAACACTCTTTTCCTCCTATCAGAATTATAAGCACGATTATTATAATTCAGATCGTAGTTTCCGTCAATACAGACTGTAGATTGACAAACCGAGTCTTTTGACTATAATCGTAGTCAGAATGAACCCCAGACGCCCATTTGATCTCATCTATGCTCCTATAGTGAAAGGGCACTTGAAGGCAATTGAGCGGAAATACCATTCCCTCACCCGTCGTGCCGTCGAAACGCAACTGCGTTTTGAGCCAGATGTGGAGACGAGAAATCGGAAACCGTTGAGGTACCCGAACGTTCTGGGGGCAGAGTGGGAGCTTCGCTTTGGGCCCGGTAATCGGTTCCGCGTGTTTTACGAGGTAGACTGGGAAGGTCATAAGGTGTACATTCTGACGCTTGGCGAAGAGAGGGAGGCAGTTGTTTGTAGGTGACGAGGAGGTGGAATTATGAGGATTGCACCAGTGGCAGAGGTGAAGGCACAATTGAGTGCGTATTTGAAAGCCAGTAAGGAGGGGCCAGTCGTCATTACGCGGCACGGGAGACCAGTGGCAGTTTTGGTCTCAGTCGTGGATGAGGGAGAAGTGGAGCGGTTGATGTTAGCCTACTCTCCCAAGTTCCAACGCATTTTGCGGATGGCCAAAAAACAGATCCGGGAGGGTGTTGGTATTCGGCACGAGGATTTCTGGCAGGAAGTAGAGACTGAGACTCAGTAGATCCAAATTTCAGACCTCGGAGGTCTCGGAAGGTGACATTGGCAGTAAAATCGCTTCGATTATGCCCGTTTTTACCGGCAAAGGCACTCTTGAGAGACCTCCGAGGTCTTGTTATCGTAACATTTTGGATCCACTGAGACTGAGAGCACTCTTGTGAGCGTGGTTCAAAGAGGATGATGGTCTACCAGCGATTGTGGCCGGTCGTGTCGACCGGCGGCTGAGATCATACACCGGTGGAAGGTGGAAATGCATGACCTCGGTTCGGCAAAAAAGGGACTCAGCCTCGTGGCCCAGGTACTTACCTGGGGGGGCGTGTTGCTGCTCCTCGCCGGCGGCCTGCTGGCCTACCCCTACGTGAGTTCCCGCCTGGCGGTCTTCCCCCCCACGCCAACCCCCCTGCCCTCCACTGTCCCCCCTCCCACTATCACCAGCGTCCCCCCCACTCCCACACTCCCCCACTCCCATACTTCCACACTCACCTGCACCCACACGCCCACACACCCACACTCCTACACTCATACCCCCACCCCCGCCCTGCCCACCCGCATCCTCATCCCGGCCATCGGCGTAGACGCGCCCATCATGCCCGTTTCCTGGCACGCGGTAGAGGTCGGCGGTCAAACGCAGGCGGCGTGGGATGTGCCAGCGATGTACGCCGCCGGCTGGCACGAGACCTCCGCGCCGCTGGGGGCGCCCAGCAACACCGTCCTCAATGGTCACAACACCACCAACGGCGAGGTCTTCCGCGATCTGTACACGCTGGAGATCGGGGATGCCATCGCCGTCTACGCAGACGACATCTCTTACGCCTATGCCGTCTCCGAAACGCTGCTTCTGCCGGAGGCCGGCCAGCCGCTGGAAGTGCGTCGTGAGAACGCGCGCTACGTGATGCCCACCGGCGACGAACGGCTCACACTCGTCACTTGCCACCCCTACGGCAGCCTGCGCTATCGGCTGATCATCGTCGCCTATCCAGTGGCGACTCTGGAGGACGAAATTGACTGGCTCTCATTGGAGGGATGTTGTCCAAAACCACCGCGTTAATAAATGCTCACGCCGGACGTGTCGTCCGGCGTGAGCAGATTGGGGATGTGCCTGCTATTCAGTTGTTGGCTTGCCGTGGCTCACTCCAGCGATTCGGTGATGTGAATCGCTTCATTTAGGGTCAGATCTAGCCCGCCCAGATTGTAGTTGATCTCATTTGCTTCCCACGTCAGGACATGAGCGTCCACCAGCCAGACCGCCGTGCGTCCCTCCAGGCCCACCTCTTCCACTGGACTGTCGGTGAACCAACCCACCTTGACACTCACGCGCACGTTGGGATCGTCGCTGGGCTGCGGCCCCACCAGCGTCTGCATCAGAATGACGTCGTGGCCGGCGCCGCCGTAGAACAGAAACGCATCATCTCCTGCCAGTTTGATCTCCCGCAGAGTGTAGCCCTCCGGGAGGTAGCCCGGCGCCAGGATATGGAAAGACGTGAAATCCTGTGCCTCCTCGAAGCTCGCCACCGAGTGCACGGTGGGGTCTGCACCAGGGAGCACGTTGCCGCCGAAACCGCCAATCTCGGTGTCAATGTACCACATATCGGGCGGCATGGGTCGTGGCTCGCTCCTGGTCTGAGGATCAATCTGCACAACCTGGGTGTTCGGTCCCACGACGATGCGTTGGATGACGTCGTAGATGCTCTGGGCCGCGGTCGCCAGGGTGCCCGGCCAAGCCAGCGTGACCACGAGGAGGCCAGCCAAGACGACGTATGCCAAAATCACAGCAGCGCGTCGTTGTCGGAAAAAGGTACGCATGACATACTCCTTTCGTAGTTGCCACCCTTCCCGCGCGCCAACCTGGTTCAGCAATCGGCGTCGGAGCGTGTGCCGCACCTGGCTCTCGGCGCTGAGGTCAGTCGTGGCCAGCATGCGGGCCAGGTCGAGGGCTTGACGATACTCGGCCGGCAGCGGTTCGGAGTCCGTTCGCCCGGCCTCGTTCAAGAGGCCATCCACGTCACGGGTGAAGCGATCGGCCCAGTCCCGCTCATTCCATTCTCCATTCTCCATTCTCCATTCTCCCATAGTCTCACTCCTTGGCGCTCAGTTCAGCCCGCAGCCATCGCACGGCCCGGTACAGGATCACGCCCACGTTGCTCTCACCCAGGCCGGTGAGTTCGGCGACGTGACGATTCGTCAGCCCAGCGGCGAACTTGAGGGCAATGAGGTCTCGTTCCCGGTCGCTCAGGCGGGTCACAGCCGCCAGCAGTTCAGCACGGGTTTCGTTGTGAATTGCGACTTCTTCCGGCCGAGGCTCGGCGCTGGCTCGGTCGCGCAGCACTTCGAGTGAGAGCCAACGGTGGCGCCTCTGGGCACGGAGATGGTCGTTGACAGCGTTGCGGGCGATGGCAAAGAGCCAGGCGGCAAAGGGCGCTCGCTCCGGACGAAACTTGCCGATGTTGACCAGAACCCGCTCAAAGACCTGGGCAGTGACATCGTCTGCCGTTTCGGCATCTCCGACGCGATAGCGAACGTAATTGTAAACGCGCGGAAAGTAATGGTCATAGACGGCGGCGAAGGCGGCCGGCTCGGCCATAGCACGGGCCACTATCGCCACTTCGTTTGGCAACACAGCGACGGTACCATCCATCGTCGTCTCTCCACGAGGTTCCCGGGTGCCTCTACTAGTAAATACGCTGTGACACACAAAGTATTACACCCAATGGCCGACGATTGCAAGTCCACCGGCTCCGCTCGAATTGGCCGCCTTGTCATATTCGTGGTATCATTGCTAGCCGAGCAACATCCACGGCTTGAATAGATTTGGGGGAACGATGAGCGAAACACCTTCCTTGCCAGGCTTTTCTTCTTCACGTTTCACGTTTCACGTTTCACGTTTTATCTCTCGCGTGCGCCGTAACCACGCGCTGGAACACGCGACCATGCACGTCCTCAGCGAACGCTGCCACGGCCTCAGGCTGGTGGGGCGCTCCTCGCTGTGGGGCTTCTACATCTACGGCGATGTGCCCACGGAGGGCGTGCTTGCCGCTGCTCAGGAGGGGCTGCGGCGGCTGAGGGCCGGCCAGCGGCATATGGCCATCCACCCCCACTGTGGCTCCAACCTCGTCGTCGGGGGAACGCTTGCCGGACTGGGAGCCTCCATCGCTCTTATCGGCAAGCCAAAAGGTTGCCTGAAACAGATCGCCCGCCTGCCACTGGCCTTCGCCGCCGCCACGCTGGGACTCATCCTGGCCCAGCCGCTAGGTGCTGCCTTCCAGGCCCACGTCACCACCCAACCCAACGTCGGTAGCCTGCGCATCGTCGGCGTCACGCGGGAGAAGCGGGCCGGCGTCCTCGTCCACCACGTCCGCACCGAGGGATAGATGGCAAAGCCCGCGCCCACCTTCTACGTATTCCACGGCGAGGACGAGTTCACCTGCGCCGAGATGCTGGCCGATTTCAAGCGCAGGCTTGGCCCGCCCGATACCGTGGACTTGAACACCACTTATCTCAGTGGGAAAAGTCTCACGCTGGCCGAACTGCACCACGCCTGCGACGCCGTCCCATTCCTGGCCGAAAAACGGCTCGTCATCGTCACAGGCTTGCTGACGCGGCTCACCCCTCGGAGAGACCGCGAACTCTCCGCTGCCCAGAAAGGATACGTAGCCGCCTTGACCGATTACCTCCCCCGCCTGCCCAGGACGACCCGCTTGGTCTTCGTCGAGCAGGAATCTCTACCGGCCAGACATCCTGTCCTTCAACTAGCCCAACGAGAAAAAACAGGCTACGTCAAGCGATTCGATCCACCGAAAGACAAGGCCCTACCTCGCTGGATCGAAAAGCGTGCCCGCAAGCACGGCGGCGAGATCGAACCCCGGGCCTCCCGGCAACTTGCCGCCGTCGTCGGTGCCGATCTGCGGCTGCTCGACCAGGAAATCGCCAAGCTGGTGACCTACACCAACGCGGAGCAGGCCATCACGGCAGCAGACGTAGACGCTGTGGTGCCCTACGCCCAGGCTGCCGTCGTCTTCAATATGGTGGACGCGCTCGGCCAACGGGACGGCCGCACTGCCGCACAGACGCTTCATCGGCTGCTGGACGCGGGTGAGCATCCGCTGGGGCTCCTGGCGATGATCGTGCGCCAGTTCCGGCTCCTCATCCAGGTCAAGGAACTGAGGACGGAGGGAGCCACCTCACGGGACGTCGCCCAGGCACTCAAACTCCATCCCTTCCCGGCAGGCAAACTGTACAACCAGGCGACCCACTTCACCGCCGCGCAATTGGAAACGGTGTATCGCCACCTGCTGGACACCGATGTGGCGATCAAGACGGGGGAAATCGAAGCGGAGGTGGCGCTCGATTTGCTGGTGGCGGGATTGGCGGCGACGGGGACGTGATGCGTGATGCGTGAAACGTGATGCGTGATGCGGAATTACGTTCTACGCCCTGACTCGACGGGCAAATAGCACGAGAGCCGGCTCTCGTAGCCGGCCCTGCTTTTCGTTTGGGCACTCTCAGGAGATTGCACTGTAGGCTGAGTGGTCATCCCCTCCTCGATTTCATCGTCCCCCGCCTCCGTCGCTTTTCCTCCCGTCCTACCCAGAAATGATGCCGCAGCACAGAGGGCTTCGATGACACGCGCACCTCACCCACCTTCTGCACCTTGCCATTGTCGCTTAGCGCCGAGGGGTGGACGTAGCAGACGTTGGGGGACGCGCCAAATTTCTGCCGGTACCTCCGCGCCGCGCGTCCGATCTTCTCCGCCAGGTCACGCCCTGGGTCGTCGTCGTACCACAACAGGCCCACTTTCATCGCCCAACCTCCCGATTACGCCACATAATAGTCGGGTAGTCAAATAGTCTGGTAGTCGAGTAGTCCAACTAACTGACTAAGTGACTATCTGTCGCTGCAAATGCCAGGTGTTGTGCCGCACGTCCTGATATATCTCGAAGGTGCCCTCGCACCTGTCCTGAGCACGGTCGAAGGAACAGCGTACCCGGAAGCAGTGCCGCTCCACCCGGCTGCCCCGACCCCGCCGCGAGACCGTCCAGCAACGCTCCACGGCGTACACCTCGTACCGGTGCCCGCGCCAAGTGAAGGCTTTCGGGAAATAGCCGTGTCGCCGCTCCCGCATCTCTATGGGCTCTGCACCGCGCTGCCGCCGCTTTTTCTCACCACGCCTCGTTCGAGAACCTCGCCTCACGTCAATAGTAGTGCTCATGGGACCTCACCTCCGTATTCACTGGTGCTCCTCCCACCACCGTAAAGTTTCGCTGTATCGGCGCGGTCAACGAAGGCGGGAGATAGTTCCAGGCGTTGGGTCGCTGCTGCCCGCCCGGCGGTGCGACCACGACCACTGGCGGATATACCCCTTGCGGTGCGGGCGGCTGCACTCGTGACTTGTTTTCCTCGTCGCGCCGGCGGCTGACGGCAATGATAAGCAGGCTGGTGGGGATAGCCGCCCCCACCCCACACACCGCCCCCGCCAGCACCGCCAGCGCCTCATCACTCAGGCGGTTGCCGATGACCACCGCCAACGTCACGGCGAAGGCCAGCACCATCAGCCCGGCGAAGACCTTCAAGCGTCTCCAGCCTCCATTGCAATTCCCCGTCTCATTCATGCTTACGCTTCTCCTCTGAACACCTCAGTCAACCGGTTGGTCGGCCAGGGAAGAGAGACGTGGTGTATAGTGGGGCTGGCGCGCTGCGCCAGGTGGGCCACCTCCTCCCGGATCTCCCGTGGCGAGACGTAAGCGCTCTGAAAGCGCATCACTCGCCCTTCGGCCACGGCCAGGAAATCGCCCCGGCCCGTCAGACGTTCGGCTCCTGTGCCGCTCCAACCGGTAGCCGTGCGTGCGTCCTCGACGCTGGTGACGCGCCCCACCAGCCGTACCGGGAAGTTTGCCTTGACGAGGGGGCCTAACACGGCTGCCGTGGGCTTCTGCGTGGCTGCGACGACGTGGATGCCGGCCTGGCGTCCGCGCTGTGTGAGCCGGGTGAGTGCTCGTTGCACTGCTTTTCCCCCTACCATCAGCAGGTCGGCCAGTTCGTCTATGACGACGATGATGTGAGGGTTGGGTGTGTCTCGGCGTTCCATCAGATGTACCAGGCTTTGGAGGGCTTCTGTCGTTTCCCGTGTGTCCTGGATGACCGGACGTGCCAGGTGGGGCAGCCCTTCGAAGAGGCTAAAGGCGTGACCCTTTGGGTCTATCAGCACCAGCATCAGACCCCCTCCCCGGCCCTCCCCCTGGGAGGGGGAGGGAGTAGGAGCCTGCCCTGAGCCTGCCGAACGGGCCCCCTGGGAGGGGGAGGGAGCAAAGGGGAACTTTCCCCCTGGAGGGGGGACAGAGGGGGGTCTATTGCTCATTGCCAGGCTGAGGATCATTGTCTGGAGGAGCGCGGTCTTGCCTGAGCCGGTCGTGCCGGCCACGAGGATGTGAGCCACGTCTGGTGAGGGCAGTCGGATGAGCAGAGGCGCGCCGTCTTCGGCCAGGCCGAGGGTGGCGGTGATGGGCGGGATGGTCTCGGGAGCCTGTCCTGGGCCTGTCCTGAGCGCAGCCGAAGGAGCCTGTCCTGAGCTTGCCGAAGGATTTGTCGAAGGACCACGTCCGGTAAGCTGACGGAAGAGCGGCAGCAGCCGCACTGGCTGGGGGTCGTCACGTGGCACCTCGATGGCCACGGCGGCTCCACGCCGGGACACCCGGCAACTGGGCGCGTCGAGGGCAGCGGCCAGTTCCTCGCTGAGGCTCTTGATCCTGGAGATTTTGGCTCCCACGGCGGGCAACACCTGGAAGCGGACCCAGCGAGGCGTCACCGTGCCGCCAGTCACTCGTGCTGGCACCTTGTGTAGCGTCAGCACCGCCTCAATCCTGTCTGCCTGAAACTCCAGTTTCTTGCGCATCCTTGTCTACTCCTCCCATACGAACTAAGACGTTGACTGCCTGTCAACTTCTGCTCCAAGTGAGTACCAGAACCACCGTTTAGAAACAGTAGAACAAACGTTCTACCGTTAGCCATATCATACCAGAACATTTGTGCGCCGTCAAGCAAAATTATCCCAAATAAAGTTGGGATAATTATGGCGACGAAAAGGAGGCCCAGCCTTGCAGCTGGGCCTCATATACTGTTACTTCCTACACCGGTCTGAAGAGAGCCGGTGCTGGATTGCTCCCGCAGTGGGATTCCAGCGCCGCCTGTTTACGGCGGCGCGGCTTAACTGCTATCTACTGCAACTGCCGGACGACCATCACCACTTTGCCCTGCACCTCCACCTGGCGGGGATCGTCCACGTAGATCGGCCTCATCGTGGGATTGGCCGGTTGGAGCCGCACTCGCCCCCCCTCCTCCTGGTAGAAACGTTTGAGCGTCACTTCCTCACGTTCCTTCAGCCACACCGCCGCCATCTCGCCATTCTCAACCCGCTGCTGATGGCGCATAACGACGATGTCGCCATCGTGCACCAGTGCATCTATCATCGAGTTCCCCTCCACCTGTAAGGCGTACAATCCTGCTGGGTCTCCTAGAATGTCGCGGGTCAACTCGATCGTCTCGTCACCCATCAGCGCAAAATCGCTGGCTGGTACCGGGATGGGCTCACCGGCCACAATACGACCCAGCAGCGGCAGCCGAACCACGGCCTCCGGCACTATCTGCGCGCGGGCCGTGGGGGTCAACTTCAATCCGCGCGATACATCCCGGTCCCGGCTGATGTAACCTCTCTCCTCCAGACGCCGCAGGTTGTAACTCACGACGGAAGTAGAACTGATACCGGCAGCAGCGCCGATCTCGCGAATGGAAGGCGGATAACCGTTCTCCTCGACGTACTCGTTGACGAACTCCAATATCCTCTGTTGCCTCTCTGAGAGACGCCCATACATCATTAGCCTCCTCGCTCTCGATTGAACCAATGGGCTGCCCATTCCACCGTTGCGCCGGTGTCGCATCCAGCAGCCAGGGAGACCACTCCAGCGGTACGCTCAGTTGCCTCTCAAATTAATCAGTATGCAAAGCCAGCAACCGCGACAGGGCATTCGACAGCAAAACTCATTCGGTGAAGTTTGATACGTTCAATTTCATGCAAGGTTTCTGCCGTCAAGTAACTCTCCCCGCAATGAGGACAACTCACTATCGGGATGTTCTCTATCACTAGCAGGTTTTTGCCCTTGCCGTAGGTTCTGGCAACCCTGCGAATGCGCACTGAGCTTCCAACTTATGTGGTTATATTATACGCGAACATACGTTCTATGTCAAGAGCGCCACGATTGCGGAGCATCGCGGGGCTAACGCGCAGTCGTCATCCCTTTCCGCTCATACCGCCGGAAGGCGACATAGTACACCAGCGTGCCCACGAGGAAGAACGGGATGGTCAGCAGGTAAACAGTGGGGTAACCCAGGCGGAGAATCAACCGGCCGGCCAGGGCGCCGGCCACAGCCCCTGCCAGACTCTGTGCCACCCCTGAGCCCTGCCCGGCCAGGCTGGTCACGCGCACGCGCCGTTTTTCGGGGATGAGCGCCATCTGGAAGGTCCGCACCGCGGGGATGGTCATGTTCCACAGTGCACTCCAGGCGTAGTAGAAAGGCACCGCCAGCCCGAAGGAGGGAGCCAGGGCCAGGCCAGCCAGGAAGGGCAAGAAGGCAAGCCGCAGGCTGGTCGCTGTGCGCACTTGCCCCCAGCGCTGCGTCAGCGCCGGCACCAGGAACGTGGCGGCGAAGGCGATCATCTTGGCACCGGCGAAGGTCAGGCCAATTGTGCTAGCCTCGGCCCCTAGCTGTTCTTTGAAAAAGAGATTGAGGAAGGGCAGGATCATTCCCTCACCGAAGGCGAGCAGGGCCGTCACTGCTGTGAAGGCAGCGATTTGGCCACTCACGACCCGCGAGGGGGTGGTGGGCCGCTCTGCACTCTCATCCTGCTGCTGTTTCTTCTCTCCAGGGAGGAACGGCAGGGGCAGGAGCCCCAGGCCGTAGAAGCCGGTGCCCACCAGCAGTGCGAAGCGGTAGGCCGGTATCCCATCCGGTTGTACCCCCGCCAGCGCAGCGTAGAAGCCAGGCAACACCCCAGCCAGGGCGCTCCCCAGCACGCCGGTCACCAGCCAGGTGGCGGCGACGACGCTGAAAAGGTGCGTGCGTTCCTCCTCCCGGCTATAGGCGCTCAGGAGGGGAACATAGGCGATGTGCCAGAGAGGGAAACTGATTCCGGCAACGGCGGTGGAAGCCAGCAGACCGGCGCGACTGGTCAGCAGCGAGCGAGCTGCCAGCCCCGATCCGCTCATCGCCACACCGATGCGAAACAGCCAGCGCCGCGACACGCGGTCGCCCAGAAGCCCCATCACCAGCGCCGTCAACAGGGTCGCCAGCGCCGTCACCGAGGTCAGGTCGCCGATGAAATCCTCGCCGTACCCGAGGCACTTGAGGTAGAGGTTGAACAGCACAACAAATGGTGCATACCCCGGGCTGATGAGGAGACAACTGAGCAGCACCAGTTTGGCCGGGCGCGAAAAGCCCGTCACGTCCGCCCCCCCTCAGTCCCCCCCAATTCTGGGGGGGAAGGACTCCCCTCCCCCAGAGTTGGGGGAGGGGCCGGG
>CAYPOY010000012.1:0-32816 GCA_964412395.1 uncultured Anaerolineales bacterium
GAAAGTGTCCAATCCGAAATCATAGCTCATACGTTCGATTTGAACACTACCCTTTGCTTCTGAACATCAAAGCAGAAGTGGAGCAAACTTGCCCCTACCAAGACCATCTCGAGGCCGAGAAGATAGCCGAGTTTGAAAACAGTACGATGATCTCATCGCTAAAGGACTCAAAGCTAATCCTCCACCACCCGCAGTAGAGCAAAAGCCGAAAAAACGAGGCCGAGTCAAACAATCTCCGCCCAAGAACTTGCTCGACCGCCTCAAGAACTACAAGCCAGAAGTGTTAGCCTTTATGTACGACTTTCGTGTCCCTTTCGACAACAATCAGGGCGAGAGAGATGTACGCATGGTCAAGGTTAAACAGAAAGTCTCTGGCACCTTCCGAACCAAAGATGGCGCTGATAACTTTCTGCAGATTCGTGGGTACATTTCTACAGCCCGAAAGAATGGACAGTCGGTTATCAATGTGCTTCAAGATGCTCTGGCAGGAAGGCCCTTTGTACCAACTTCTACCTCAGGCAACCCGCCCTAACCCGCCGATGGGCTGAGTAGAAGATAGCATACCACCTCTGGCGCAAATTGACAATGCTATTCGAGATTGTTAAGGTCCAACCCTAATATACAAGTTACCATTTGGCAAAGCATTACAACTCGACGTGTTCATTCGGTGAGCGTATCACGCTGGGGACAAAAATGAGCGGGGAACAGGGCTTCTGCGTTCGTCATTTGGCCTTTTTCGATGACTATGCGGTATTACAATCGAACGCCATTTTGCCGCTGGAATCAAGCCCCCACATGTAGGATTTGCCGGCGGAAAAGCCCAACAGGTGGCGGTTACAACAACCCTGGCGGAATCATGCCGTTTCCTGCTTGTCCCAAACATGTTACGCTCCCTCATTCGGCATTTGAGTCATGCGTCCAATTGTGGTACAATTACGTGGTACAGTTATATGGTAGGCGTGGCCTTTCGGGAGGTGAGATGACGGTTAAACGGACGGGCGCGTGGGTGGAAAAAACGCGCAATGACGTTGGGGTTGAGCGGCTTTCGGGCGAGGGATGGATTGTCTGCCGACACACTTGCGCCTGGCAACCACTTACAGATGTCTATGAGGACGATGACGGGGTAGTGGTAATACGCGTCGAGGTGGCAGGGATGCGCAGCGAGGATTTCTCAATCTCGCTGGCAGGACGCACACTGGTTGTTGCCGGTACGCGCATTGACCCAGCGCCTAAACGGACGTATCATCAGATGGAAATCCACTTTGGCGAGTTCCGCGCTGAGGTTTACCTGCCTTGGTCGGTGGAGTCGGAGGACGTGGAGGCCAGTTACGAGGAGGGGTTCCTGACAGTGCGTTTCCCGCGCCCAGGGTCGCAGCACGTGCCCGTCGTTGAGTCAGAGCGAGAGGAGGATTGAGAGAACAGATGTCAGATCAGGAGAGAGGGAAGGGAGAGGGATTGTGGCGTATGTTAAGCCTTCCAGTGATCGAGAAGGAGCATAGCGATTCGTCGGATGGGGAAGCAGGCAGTGGCGTGTTTCAGGTTCCACCCCATCTTCCGATTCTGCCGTTGCGGGGTTTGGTCGTCTTTCCGATGACGGCCATGCCGATCCGCGTCGGCCAGACACGCTCTATCCGGCTGATTGACGACGCGGTGGTCGGGAAGCGACTCATCGGCCTTGTGGCCAGCCGTGACTCGGAACTGGAGCTGCCAGGGGCGGACGACGTTTACAAGGTTGGGACAGTCGCAGCGGTTCATCGGTTGTTCAAGTCACCTGATGGAACAATCACGCTGATTATGCAGGGGCTGTTGCGCATCCGGGTGGAAGAATTCGTCAGCGAGTTGCCGTACCTGACGGCGCGGGTGTCTATAGCACCGGAGAGCGCGGAGAAGTCGCCGGAGGTCGAGGCACTGCGGCGGAGCATCGCGGAGGGTTTCCACCGCCTGACCGAGTTGGTGCCCGCGGTCCCCGAAGAAATGAGCACGCTGATAGTCAACATGGAAGATCCCTTGCAACTCGCCTACGCTGTCGCCAATCAGATGAAGGGGATTGATCTGGAGGACGCACAGCGGCTGCTGGAGTTGGATAGCGCCACCGAGAAGTTGCGCATGTTGCTGGGCCTGATGACGAAGGAACTGGAGGTGCTTGAACTGGGGCGCAAGATCCAGAGTGATGCGCAGTCGGAAATGGAGAAGACGCAGCGAGAGTACTTCCTGCGCGAGCAGCTCAAGGCTATCCGGCGGGAGTTGGGCGAGGCAGACGAGCAGCAGATGGAGGTGGAGGAGTTCCGCAAGAAGATTGATGAAGCGGGTATGCCGGAGGAGGCGGAGAAGGAGGCCCGCCGCGAGCTGGATCGGCTGAGCAAACTGCCCACTGCTGCCGCTGAATACAGCGTCATTCGCACGTATCTGGATTGGCTGACCAGCCTGCCCTGGAGCATCCAGACCGAGGACGACCTGGACATCGGGCACGCCCGGCAGGTGCTGGACGAAGATCACTACGACCTGAACGAGATCAAGGAGCGTATCCTGGAATACCTGGCGGTGCGCAAACTGAGGGAGGAGCGCAAGGAGGAGTTCGAACGGGAGGAGCCTGTGGACCTCATCCGCCGCGAACGAGAGGGGGTCATCCTCTGTTTCGTGGGGCCGCCTGGCACGGGCAAAACCAGCCTGGGGCAGTCCATTGCGCGGGCGTTGGAGCGCAAGTTCATCCGGCAGTCTCTGGGCGGTGTGCGCGACGAAGCGGAGATCCGGGGGCACCGCCGCACCTACATCGGTGCGCTGCCTGGCCGCATCATCCAGGCGCTGCGGCGGGTGGAGTCGAAGAACCCGGTCTTTATGCTCGACGAGGTGGACAAACTGGGGACGGACTTTCGGGGTGACCCGGCGGCAGCGCTGCTCGAGGTGCTGGACCCGGAGCAGAACCGCGAGTTTCGCGACCATTACCTGGACGTGCCTTTCGACCTCTCACGGGTGATGTTTATCACCACGGCGAACTTGCTTGGCCCTGTCCCGGCACCGCTGCGGGATCGGATGGAGATCCTGACGCTTTCGGGCTACACCGAGACGGAGAAAGTGCACATCGCCCAGGGATACCTCATCCCCCGCCAACTGCGGGAGAATGGCCTGCGGCCCGATGAATTAAGTTTCACCGACGGTGCGCTGCGCCAGATCACCCGCGACTACACCCGCGAGGCCGGAGTGCGTAACCTGGAGCGAGAGATCGGACGGGTCTGCCGGAAGGTGGTGACCCGCATCGCCGAAGGAAATATAGAGCCGGTGCGGGTGACGATGCGAGACATGCCCGAGTTCCTGGGGAAGCCGCGCTACTTCCCAGAGATAGCGCTGCGCACCCGGTTTCCGGGCGTCGCTACCGGCTTGAGCGTTACCATCGCTGGCGGCGATCTGATATTCTGCGAGGCCACTAAAATGCACGGCCGCAAGGAATTTACGGTCACCGGCCAGTTGGGCGATGTGATGAAGGAATCGGCACAGGCGGCGCTCAGTTATGTGCGCTCCAAGGCCGAGGATCTGGGCATCCCAGAGGACATCTTTGACAAAACCGACATCCATCTGCACGTGCCGGCGGGTGCAGTGCCCAAGGATGGGCCCTCCGCCGGCGTCACCATCGCCACGGCGCTGGCTTCGCTGCTGACCGATCGCAAGGTGCGCGATGATGTGGCGATGACAGGGGAGATCACGCTGCGTGGGCAGGTGTTGCCCGTGGGTGGTATCAAGGAGAAGGTGTTGGCAGCCCACCGGGCTGGCCTCAAGACCGTCATCCTGCCCAAGCAGAACGAAAAGGACCTGGACGACATACCTGAGGAGGTGCGTAAAAGCATCAAGTTCGTTCTAGCCGAGCGGGTAGATGACGTATTTGAGGCTGCGTTGGTGTCGGATGGGCAGGAGCGGCAGGGTTCCGTAAAGGAGACAAGGGCCAGGCAATGAGCACGATTATCGTAGTAGACGATGACGAAACCTTCAGCGGGCTTCTCAAAACAGTGTTCGAGTTTGAGGGGTACCAGGTGGTGCTCGTGCCCCGTTCGGATGACGTGGTGCTGATGGTGCACAAGTTTAGTCCTGATCTCGTGCTGATGGATGTGCACACCCGTGGTGGAGATACACTCGGTGTGCTGCGAGAATTGCGGGCGGATGAGGCATTGAAGACGGTGTCGGTGGTGATGACCTCGGGTATGGATCATTCTGCAGAATGCCTCGACGCCGGGGCCGACGCTTTTATCCTCAAGCCTTTCCGTCCTGACGAATTGATCGCATTGGTGACGGACCTGGTTGGCAGACAGGACGCAGATGTGTGAAACTCAGTCGTCGGTCTGCTGGAGCAGTAATCGGAATTGGATTCGAATGATTGGGGGAAAGAATGACAAGGAACAAAAAAAGACAGGCAAAACCTCAGTGGAGGCGGGTTGATTTGCATCTACACACGCCCGTCTCTGCCGATTATTTGGAGCCCAGCGTCTCTTACCTGGACATTGTGCGCCAGGCGGAGAGCAAAGGGCTGGATATCATCGCTTTTACCGACCACAACACGGTGGCTGGCTACCGGGCGATGATGGAGGAGATTCATCAACTGGATTTGTTGGAGCAGCTTGGGCGGCTGCGCGAGGAGGAGAAACGGCGGCTCGAAGAATACCGCCGCCTGTGGGAGAAGGTGCTGGTGTTGCCAGGGTTCGAGTTCACCGCTACGCTGGGCTTTCATATTCTTGGTATCTTTTCTCCTGATGCAGACGTGCGAGGATTGGAGTTTATCCTGCGCCAGCTCAACATCCCGCTGGATAAACTGGACATTGGCAGCGGTGAGGTGGGGGCGACGACCGATGTGTTAACGGCCTACCGGGTCATTGACGAGGCTGGCGGTATCGTCATCGCGGCCCATGTGAACTCTACCCACGGTGTGGCCATGCGAGGGTTGGGATTCAGTGGGCAGACGCGCATTGCCTACACGCAGGATCTCCATCTCCACGCGCTGGAGGTGACCGACCTTGAGAAGAAGGGGCGACGCACGACAGCGCGTTTCTTCGACGGCTCGCGCCCGGAGTATCCACGCCGCATGCATTGCATCCAGAGTGCCGATGCCCATCGGCTCACCCGAGACCCCAGAGATGCGAAGCATCTGGGTGTGGGAGATCGGGTGACGGAGATACTTCTGCCCGAGGTCAGTTTCGCCGCACTGCGGGCGGTGTTTTTGGGCAACGACTTTGCCCGCACACGGCCCTACCGCGCAGCAAAAGCGCCTGTGGACTACGTTCGGGCGGCGCGGGAGGAAGGGGCCACGATCGTGCAGGATTTCCACGCTGGCTACACCCGCCGGGGTGGACGACTCTACGCCATTCTGGCCGACGTCGGTGCCTTTGCCAATACTAACGGAGGCACACTCTACGTTGGTGTCAGCGCTGACCCTAAAGAGCAGTCTCCTGGGGTGAGCAACCCCTCACGGGTGGTCAGAGCACTGCAGGAGGAAATCGAACGCCGCGTCACACCGCCTCTTGGAGTCACGGTGGACGTACAGGAGACACTGGGGGTGAAGGTGGTGCGGGTGGTGGTGCCCCGGGGCGACGATCCGCCTTACGCCATTGACGACAACAAGATCTATGTGCGCAGCGAGGCGGAGACTAATCTGGCGGTGCGAGATGAGATTGTGAGTCTGGTCGGGCGGGCGCAAGCGGGGCTTGCGGTCGTACCGGCAGAGAAACCCGTGGGCCACATCGAGCCACCCCGGACGGGAGTGGAGATTGTGGAGACTGGAGAGCGCAGGGGCACGTTCTATCACACGATGCGTGATCTGCGCAACGGCAACATAGTCAAGAACGTTACCCTGAAATCGGCACGGCGGCTGTGGCACTATGCGATCACCCAGGCTGAGGAGCACCCGGTAAAGGCAAACCGGGTCGAGTGGCACGGGGACATTGGCCTGCTGAAGCGACGGGAGCACGCTGGCCGGGCGCGTTACGACCTGGTGCAGCGGGAGAACAGCAAACTGCGCGTTTACTATGGGGTGACAGATGACGGCATTCACGGAGAGTGGGCGCACTTGGTGGGACTGGAAGCGGATGATGTAGAGGATTAAGGCCCTTGCTGGGCTGTCCCCCCAGGATCTGAATATGCCCGTGTAGGAGGTGCTGGAATGGACGTGGCGGCATTGGCGGCGGCCGATAATTTCTCTGTACTCCCAGGTCTATGCCTTCGCCAACCTTTACCGGGCCTTCCGCCAGGCTCGCCGGGGCAAACGTGACCGGGCCGAGACCGGAGTTTCTACGTGCGAGACTCGAAGCGGCGGCTGATCTCTGCGGCCCCGTTCCGCGACCGGGTGGGTCACCACGCCCTGGTCAACGTCATCGAGCCCCTCTTCGAGGAGCGCTTCATCGGCGATTCCTACGCCAACCGGGTCGGCAAGGGCACGCACCGGGCGCTGGATCGTTGCCAGAGGTTCGCCCGGCACTACCGCTACGTCCTGCAGTGCGACGTCCGCCAGTTTTTTCCCAGTGTGGATCACGCCATCCTGTGCGTCCAACTGGCCCGCGTCATCGGCGACGAAGACGTGATGTGGCTGGTGGATCAGATCGTGGGGCCGGGGCCGGTGGGAGAGTGATTGGTATTGACAGATTATTGCCAATAGGCTATAATACGTATCGGAGGTGAGGAAGATGGCTGTAGCGAAGGTGATGATCTCCTTGCCCAAAGAGTTTCTGGCGGAGATTGACCACGTGGCCCGGGAGGAGCATCGTACTCGCAGCGAATTGCTCCGCGAAGCAGCCCGTCTATATTTGCAGGTGCGACGGGCCGTGCCACGCGATGATCCTCGGATACGGCAGGCGGTCGCGGTGCAAGATCGGCTGGCAGCAGAAGATCGAGCAGTTAGTTGGGACAGCACAGCCGCACTCAGGGGTTGGAGAGGATGGCGGTGAGTCACGTTCTCTCAACTATGGCCGTCCTCGACACCTCGGTGGTTCTCAAGTGGTTCCGACGGGATGAAACAGGCGCGGAGGAAGCACTGGCGCTGCGTGAGGCTTATCTGGACGGTGCCCTCAGCATTGCAGTGCCCGACCTGCTGCTCTATGAACTCGGCAACGTACTGCGCTATAAGCCTGACCTCGATAGCGACAAGGTGACAGCAGCGGTCGAAAGTGTGCTGGCAATGGGCCTCTCCCTGTGCGCCGCGACGCATGAACGGCTGATCCGCGCTGTGGAGATTGCCTTTGTCCACGATGTGACAGTCTACGATGCCGCTTTTGTCGCGCTGGCAGAGGAACTCCAGGCCGATTTCGTCACTGCGGATGAGCGATTGGCCCACCGGTTTGTGGGAGTGGACAGAGTGTACACGCTCCGAGAGACTGTTCCCTCCACCGCCTCTGGTGCTGCCTGAGATCAGGATCTAGGATGTGAAATCTGACGTAGCCGCTCTGGGCGTCCTGCTTCTGGTCATCCTCGCCTTCTTCTGGCCGTTGGTTTTCGCCGACCACTGGATTCCGCGTGGCGGCGGCGACCTGGTCTCGTTTCTTTGGCCCATGTACCGTTTTGCTGCCAGCAGCCTGCGGGCGGGCGTCATCCCACTCTGGAATCCCTACCTCTACAGCGGTGCTCCCTTCGTCGCTGACAACCAGTCGGGCGTCTTCTACCCGATCAATCTGCTGGCCTTCGCTCTCTTCGGCGAGCCCTCCTATGGGATTATGGAGGTGCTGGTCGTCTTCCACATCTGGCTGGCCGGCGCTGGCCTGTTCGCTCTGGCGCGGGGACTGGGTCTGCGCCGGCCGGCGGCGCTGGTGGGTGGGGTGGCCTTTGCCCTCTCCGACTTGTTCGTGACCCACATCGGCAACCTGAACCTTAACGCGACGGCGGCCTGGTTGCCGTTACTCTTGCTGCTGACTCATCGCGCTCTGACCGGGGGGGGCTCTGGCTGGGCGGCTGGAGCGGGGATGGTGCTGGCGGTGGCAGCGTTGGCCGGGCATGGTCAGATATTGCTCTTCCTGGCACTGACGCTTGTGTTTTATCTGCTCTACCGATTGGCGGTGGACTGGCAGCGGGGCAGCCACGAGGACTGCCCCTACTGGCGGCATGGGGTGCGCACGCTGGGGCTGGCGGCGCTCCTCGTCGCCGTGGGGGTGGGGGGCGCAGCGCTGGCGCTGCTGCCGGCCTACGAGATGGCCGCGCATACTGGTCGAGGACATCTGCCCTACGATGAGGCGACCCGCTATTCGCTGCCACCGCGGGCGCTGATCGGGCTGCTGGCTCCTGGCTTCTACGGGCGCGGCCCGGCAGGCTTCTGGGGGTCCTGGGACCGGGTCGAGGTGGGATACGCGGGCGTGGTGACGCTGGTTCTGGCGGCAGTAGGGATAGGAGCGAACTGCAGGTTAGGGATCGCGAGGCTCAAATCTCACGTTTCACGTTTCACGTTTCACGTTCCACGTTTCACGTTTCACGTTTCACGCTTCGGCTTTCTGGCCTGGAACCTGAACCTGAAACCCCGCGATAGCTTCCCCACCGGTTTCTTCGCGCTCCTGGTGCCGCTAACGTTTGTCATGGCGATGGGCCGCTACACGCCGCTTTACGGTCTACTGTATCGCTACGTGCCCACCTTTGACCAGGTGAGAGCACCGGCGCGGCTGATCCTGCTGGCCGATCTGGGCCTGGCGGTGCTGGCGGCCTACGGCCTCGATCGGCTGCTACGGGGCGAGGGGAGCTACTGTGCTGTGCCTGTCCTGAGCATAGTCGAAGGATGGGCCGGGTTGGGTGCGTTGATCGCCGGGGGGATATTGCTGGCTGTGGGGCTGCCGCAGGCGTGGGCGGTGCCGCCTCCTGACCGCGTCCCGCAGGCCACAGCAAGCATCGCCATCGCCGCCGCACTGCTTGGGCTTAGTGGGTTGCTCGTCTGGCTTGCTCCACGGCGACGGTGGGTGGCCTGGCTGCTTCTGATCTTGCTGGCGGCCGATCTGATTGGGCTGGGCTCCACACTGGAGGCCGAGCCTAACGATCCCACGCTGGGCTTCCGTCACGAGGACGTCGTCGCCTTCCTGCGACAGGACTCTGACCTCTTCCGCATCGAAGGGGCCGCCGGGGCCTGGCAGCCCGACGCGGCGCTTATGCATGGCCTCTATGACATCGGCGGCATCTACAACCCTCTGGGGCTGGCCCCGTACCAGGCCTACCGTTGGGCGGTGGGGGAGCGGGGTGCGCCGCTCTACAATCTGCTGGGCGTCAAGTACGTCCTGGCCAGCAAAGGCAAGCCGCCCGGCGACGAGCGGCTGGTGCCGGTCTATACCGCGAACCCGGAAATTGACGTCTACCTGAACACGGTGGCGCTGCCCCGGGCGCTGCTGGTCTACCATTCGCAGGTGGTACCCGACCACGCGGCAGCCTGGCAGGCGATCCATGCACCGGAGTTCGACCCCACGCAGACGGTGGTGCTGGAGCGGAGGCAGATTGGAGATTGGAGATTGGAAATTGGAGATTGCGGGTTGCGGACTGCAGAGGGCAGCACCATCTCGTTTGTGCGCTACGGGCTAAATGAGGTCGAATTGGCGGTGCGTGCGCCGGTGAGCGGATGCCTGGTGCTGAGCGATGTGTACTATCCGGGTTGGCGGGCGACGGTGGACGGCGTGTCGGTCGAGGTGCTGCGGGCCGATTATGCCTTCCGGGCGGTTCTGCTACCCCCAGGTGAGCACACGGTCAGGATGGTGTTTTCCCCGTGGACCTGGCGTGTAGGCCTGGCGGTGAGCATCGTCACCTGGGTGGGGTTGGGGGTCTGGGCCGGCGTGGGGTTCAAGAAGCGTCTTCAGCAGTTCCGATCATAGTATGACTGACTACCTTCGATTAATTGACACCAACACACAAGGGCCAGGATGTGACGTCACACCACTGTTCGCAGACTACAAGGCATTCTCCTCTCTACTGGAAGATATCCTTTGTGGTCTCAGTGCTTCAGTACCTGCCGGGCGATGACCAGCCGCTGGATCTCGTTGGTGCCCTCGCCGATGGCGCACAGCCGCTGGTCGCGGTACATGCGCTCGACCTCGTACTCCCGCACGTAGCCATAGCCGCCGTGGATCTGGATCGCTTTGCGGCAGGCGCGCTCCGACACCTCGGTGGCGAAGAGTTTGGCCATGGCTGCCTCTTTGGTGAAGCGCACGCCCTGGTCCTTGACCCAGGCGGCGCGGTGGACCATCAGGCGGGCGGCCTCGATCTCCGTGGCCATGTCGGCGATCATCCACTGGATGGCCTGGAATTTGGCGATGGGCTGGCCGAACTGCACCCGCTCCTTCGCATAAGCGACGGCCTTCTCGAACGCTCCCTGTGCCAGTCCCACTGCCATCGCAGCGATGGCAATCCGCCCCGCGTCCAGCGTGACCAGGAACTGCTTGAAGCCCTCGTTCTCCTGGCCCAGCAGGTTCTCCGCCGGGATGCGGCAGTCCTCGAAGAATAGTTCTGAGGTCACGGAGCCGCGCAGCCCCATCTTCTCCTCGTCCCGCCCTGGCTTGAAGCCGGGGGTGCCCTTTTCGACGATGAACGAGGAGATGCCCCGGCTACCCTTTTCCGGGTCGGTCATGGCGGTGATGACGACCACATCGGCGATGGAGCCGTTGGTGATGAAGCACTTCTGGCCGTTGATCACCCACTCGCCCGTTTGAGGGTCGCGGACGGCGCGGGTGCGGGTGGCTCCGGCGTCGGAACCGGCCTGTGGCTCGGTCAGGCCGAAAGCGCCGACCTTATCCCCCCGGGCCAATGGCAGCAGGTACTTCCGTCTTTGCTCCTCGGTGCCGAAGAGGTGGATGGGCTCGCAGCAGAGCGAGGTGTGGGCGTCCAGGACGATGGCCATAGCGCCGGAGGCGCGGGCGATCTCCTCCAGCGCGATGGCCTGGCTGACGTAGTCGCTGCCGGAGCCGCCGTACTTCTCCGCGATGGGCAGGCCCAGCAGTCCCACCTGGCCCATCTTGCGAAAGATGTCCCAGGGGAACTCGTCCGTCGCGTCAATCTCCTCGGCGCGGGGCGCGATCTCTTGCTCGGCGAACTCGCGCACCATGCGGCGAAACATGCGTTGTTCTTCGGTCAGTTCGAAGTCCATCGTTGTTACTCCTTTTTGACAACACAGGCCCATGAATGGTACACAGATCAACACGGATGGCACGGATAAACACAGAAAAACCAGTGAAAATCCGTCTGATCTGTGACTATCCGCGTCCTATTCTGAGTTCTTAAATCACCCCCTCTTGAGGAAGAGGTGCTCGGGATCAATCGTATTCCGCAGCAGGTCAATTTCCTCGACCGTCGGTGGCTCCGTCTCCGTCGCCCTTGAGGTGTCGAGTTTGAACTCGGTGTTTGCCAGAACCTGCTGAATGGATACACCGGGGTGATGGGAGACCAGGTACATCTCTTTAGTCTGTTCGTCGAACCGCATCATCCCCAGGTTGGTGATCACGGATACCGGTCCGCCCCGGATCAGCCCGGCTTTCTCGCGCCCTCCAGGCCCGCCTACCCAGCCGGGGCTGGTCAGATAATCCACTGTTTTGGGGAAGCGACGCTTCTCGTGGAGCATGATGACCACCGTGCGTTTGGAGAGACAGGCAATGTCGCCGGCACCGCCGCTGCCCGGCAGGCGCACCCTGGGGTGGTGATAGTCGCCGATGACGGTCGAGTTCAGGTTGCCGTAGCGGTCAACCTGAGCACCGCCCAGGAAGCCCACGTCTATGAAGCCCCGCTGTAGTACAGTGGCGAAGATGTCAAAGAGTCCCCGGCACGTTGAGGCCCCGTACACGCAGCGCGAATCGCCCACGCTGGCGGGGAGGTGCAGCAGGGCGCTGTCAACCGTTCCGGCCTCGAATATGATGACGCTGTCCGGGGCGTGGGTATATTTGGCCAGCATAGACGCGATCATCGGCAGGCCGGTGCCCACGAACACAGTCTCTCCGTCGCCGATCTCTTTGGCGGCTCGAACGACCATCAACTCTGCGGTGGAATAGTCCTGTGCGTATTCCTTGCCCATCTCATAGCCTCCTCACGTTGGGGTTGTATCCCAGGGCCGGGTCAGCCTTCAGATCAGAAAGTCGTTTGGCTCCCCCGATTCGCTCTAAGTAGTCCCAATGATCCTCCACGCCGTAAACGTACTTCTCCAGGTATGCCTGGAACGCTTCCGCGCCAGCCCTGGCTGCTTGCGCATATACGGCGTAGTGCTGGGGATCGTAATCGTAGTACCCGTGACAGGCGGTGGGGTGTGTGCCGTAGGGGACGTGGACGATGGCATCCACGCGGAAGAAGGGGATACAGTTTTGCTCCGGGTACCGGCGGATGAACTCTTCGGAGACGATCTCCTCAGTGGTCACTACTACTTTCCTTGCCGCCCGAGCGAGAAAATCGTCAGCATAACTTTGGCCCAGGATGCGCACCGTTCCCTCTTGGCCCACGACCTGTGCGTGGATCACCGCTACATCGGGGTTCACGGCGGGCAGCAGCACCACTTTGTCACCGGTGAAGGGGCAGTCCATCAGTACGAGTTTCTTGTTGGCGGCTTTGGGGTCATTACTGCGCTCCTCGGGCCCGAATCCGGACTCGGTGATCATGTCCGAGCCGAGCATCGTCCTGGCCGGGATAAACGGTAAGCCCAGCGCTCCTGCGACCAGTCTCAGGGTGGCGCCAAAGTTGCTGTAATCCTCCCATTGGATCGAACCTTCCTCCACTGCCCTCCTGAAGTTGGGGCTGGGGCTGACGAACAATTCATCACCGATGTAGGCGATCTCAACTCTCTTGACCGCGCCGGCCCCGATAAGTATATCCGCATCTATCCCTGGGGAGTGGCCGTAGATGACCAATTCGCGCTTTCCCTGTCGGATCATCTCGCGGATAAATGCCATCGGGTGGCGCTGCATGGTGAAGCCGCCAAAGGTGATGTGAGTCCCGTCGTGGATAAATTCTTCCACGGCCTCTTCTAACGAGATAACCTTGTTTGTCTTCGACATTGTGTCCGCCTCCTCTCGGACGGGAGTTCAGCTGCTACGTGGGGCTAGCGTGAGGGCATTGGCCAGACGACACCGCGTTAGGTGGCCTCTGGAAAAGCAACCCGTTTGGTCTAGCGCCATTGCTAGACGATACTGGCTGTATCTTCAGACTGCTTCACCACAAAACAGGTAGTAGTCTGTCTCCAAGGTACTGCCTTACGAGTAGCTATGCGACCGACAAGATGCAGCTCAAGTTCCACTTGAAGTCCAACGTGCAGGATTATCGCCTCCTGTGGACAGTGATACAATCTTTCAAAAGATATTATTTCCCCTGGATATATCTCTTTGGTACTTCTGAAAATCTCCACGGGCTCGTGCCATTCTATTGGTTGTTCCGTAGTATGATAGCATTCTTCTTGAAAGGAACCCAATGTGACATGGAAGTACCTGTCTTGATTCTGTGTTTAAGGACCTGAATTCGTCCTCTTGGACTATACACGCGGACTCTCGATTTGTTTTCCACTTGGAACTTGAGAATTAGGAATTGCTTTGTGTCATCAGTCCAACTCGGTAGAATTCTTAGGTCAAGAACTGGGGCCAACTGAAAGTACACAAAGAGAGCCATTGCACCGCCTATTAGCAAAGCCAGCAGGATTATCACATCTTTAATCAGACTGATGACTTCCATAGTGGTCATGTCCCTATCTCCTCCGACAACGAAACCAGGTTGTCTAACGGCACCCCCATAACCCGCCGGGCCGGGCCATGTAAGACCTACTCCACTACAAGATCAACTACACACGCAAAAGCGCCGATGCAACGCGGGCCGATAGGCCCGGTCGGGTTTATGCGGTTGTTAGCCGCCACCCCACATTATGAAGCATCTTGGCTCTTGCTCAGGAAAAGATACTCATAGGCAACACAGGCTATCTTCATCGGTCGTATTCTGGCTGACCCAAATACCTGCAAAGCATCTTGAGGCAAACCGAAACCGGGCCTGCCCAGCTTCACCAGAATGAAGCACAACGCCGATGCTTGCAGGCACATCTCGGCAGTCGATACAAAGGCTTCAGGTATGTAGATGGGGCCATTGCTTGCCCACATATCAACGTTCGTGAAACCGGGGCGGGTATGCGAGTAATCGCTGAGCTCAGAGTACAGCTGACGTGCCCATCCTCCTGGACTTGTCCTGGTCTTCTGATTGAAGATGCTGTCACCCAGCGTAATCTGTATGTGCGCGTTCAATGGTTGAACAGAGGCCGCTCTAGCTAGTCCGTCGCAAGCTTGCCCAAAAGATATCTTGGCTTTCCCAGCGCGCCACTGTGCAAACTCGGTCGCCTTGCCGCAGACTTGACGTATGTTCCGATGGCTACTTGCTCTAGTGCGTTGCGAAGGCAACCAATCGCTTGACGATAATAACCATGCAAGGCATTGAACGTCACAGCCTGGAACTCGTCGGCAGCATCGAGTATGGTGTCGTAGAGTGGGTCTTGGTCCCACCCGACGGCCTCTATCCAGGCTGCCCACAGGTCATACAGAATCTTTAGCAAACCGCCGTGATGATTGGATGTGCGGATGCTAACATCGCCAGGCAGTACTGTAATGCCGTGCCAAGTTCCCTCATCAACGGGGTCAGAAGGCGGCGGCTCTTCTCCAGAGCTGAAGGCAAAATTCTCTGGATCGAGGACTATTCGGACGGCTCTAAAATCGTCAAGTGATAGAGGCTTGGACAACTCCCTACCTCCGTCAACTCTTAGCAAACCGAGAGGTGGCGGCTAACTACCGATCACCATCCCCGTGGGATCAATCTCGCGCAGGATGCGGCGCACCTGCCGCGGCGGTAGCTCGGTCGTTCCAACATCGTCCGGGATGATGAGTTCGAAGCCACTGTTGGCCTGGATGTCGTCCACTGTGACGCCAGGGTGAGTCGCCAGCAGCCGCATACGCTTGCTCTCCTCGTCGAAGTCGTACAACCCCAGTTGAGTGATGACGCGGTAGGGGCCGCTATCCGCCGGCAGCCCGGCCCGCTCACGAGCACCTGGCCCGTCCAGGTACCCGGGCGTGGTGAGGAAGTCCAGGTGCTCCACGAAGCGCCGCTGGTCCTGCCGCATGACGATGATGGTGTGCCAGCAGAATGAGCCGATGTCGTTGGCTCCGCCGCTGCCGGGGAGGCGCACTTTGGGCGCGTCGTGCGGGCCGATGACGGTCGTGTTGAGGTTGCCATAGGGATCCATCTGCGCTGCGCCGAGGAAGCCGTAATCCACGTAGCCGGCCTGCCCCGCCGACATCACGTCGTGCATGCTGGAGGCAGCGCAGGCGTGGTAGAAGGTGCGGCTGTCGCCGACGGAGATGGGGAGCACCGGCACCTGTGGACCGATGCCGCCAGCCTCGAAGATGATGAGCAGGTTGGGCGCGTGGGTGCGCTGTGCCAGCATTGCCGCGATCATCGGCAGCACGGTGCCGACGAAGACCGACTTGACGTCCTCCAGCATCCCGGCCGCGACGTAGGCTAATAGTTCGGTGGGATTGTAATCCTGGTTCATCTTTTCTCCTCCAGCCAGGGTGCGTGCAGCGGAGCCTCCAGGTGCTCCACCTGGCGCAGGTACTCCAGTTGCTCTTGCCCTCCGATCAACCCCAGGTACTCGCCGAAGTTCTCGACACCATAGACGTACCTGGCGAAGTACTCGGCTGCTCCCTCGTCCGTCTTCGAGAGGCGCAGCCACTCGCCGATGTGCGCTTCGTCGAAGTAGTAGAGATCAGGCATCAGCGTGGGGTGCGCGCCACACGGCACCTCGATCACCGCGTCCACCAGGTAGTAGGGGATGAGCGTGCGCCAGGGTTGACTGCGGATCACATCCTCGTCCACGATCTTCTCGGTGGTGATGATCATCCGCCGGGCGGCGCGGGCCAACTCGAAATCCTCGATGGCGATGCCGTCAACCTGGCAGTTGCCATACTTGTCGCAGCGGTGGACGTGCATCAGAACGACGTCGGGGTAGCAGGCGGGGAGGAGTGCGATGGGCTTGCCACTGAAGGGATCCTCGACGACTTTGGCAGAACTGTGGGCCAGCGTGTCGGTGCCGAGCATCACCCGGGTGGGGATAAACGGCAACCCCATCGCGGCGGCCAGGAAGCGCCACTGGTAGCCGGCGTTGCTGATTTCGGCCACTACCTGGCAGCGCCCGCTCTCGACGGCGCGGCGCGAGGCCGGCGAGAGCCCCCGCAGTTCGTGCCCGAAGGCGTAGGCCACCTCGATGCGGCTGACACATCCGGCACCGATGAGGACGTCGGAGTCGTGGACGGCGGTCTTGCCGCAGAAGGTCAGGTCGCGCTTGCGCTGGCGGATGATCTCGTAGATGGCGGCCATCGAGACGCGGATGTGGCCGAAGCCGCCGCAGGCGATCAGGGCCCCATTGGGCACGTATTGGGCGACTGCCTCCCGTACTGTGGTGCGCTTGTCTTTCAGGGCGCGTGATTTGTGGGCGGCGACCCAGGCACGGTGCTCGTCCGGGTCATGCCAGCCGATCAATTCGCCCTGGCCTGTTTGTAGAACGTTCATCTCTTCTTCCTCTCATTCCTCTCAATGGTGAATGCGGTTATGATCGCACGCGGCTACCCCGTGGTCTTTTCTGTCCCAGGCTCTGCCCTTCGCCGGATTGATCTTACAAGTTGCCACGCCAGGTCCAGATCCGCTTTGATCTCCTTGAGGCTGTATTGTGTGAGTGGCCCTGGAGGATAGTGCTCCTCAACGTAGTACCGCGTGGCTTTCTCGCACAATTCAATGAACTGTGGATACAAGTCGGGCTCAAATTGGGATACAAGATTGAGCAGAGTGTCCAACTCGTGTACCCACGGCGGTCTTTGACCCTTGAGCACCAGGTAGCCTTTCAGGTACTTTTCGACGGTTTGCTGGATGTGGTAGGCGATGATGTCTGTATATCCGCCTTCGCCGTAGAGAAACTGGGCAGTTTCGATGTCGTGGTCTCCTCGTTCAAACCATTCCTGTGCCTGTTGCTTCAGTCCTTCATCCATAAAGTGCCTTCCCCTTCTCCAATATCTCCTGGATGAAAAAGTCCTTGATGGCGAGCCGTTCTTCCAATTCCTGGGCCGTGTAGACGAGGGGTGACACAGACGCCCGGCGGCTGCGATCCCTCACCAGTCGCTTGACCGCCATCCATCTCTTGATAGGAGGTTCGTTGGTATCCTTGATAATCAAAAGGTCAATGTCGCTGTCCTCGTCCGGTTCCCCGTAGGCGTAGGAACCGAAGAGGATGACTTTTTGTGGAGCGTATCCAATGACGATCTTTTCTAAAACGTCTTGTATGATGTGCGGAACTTGGTCCATCTTGCTTACCTCAGCATTACTATGCTTCCCTCCAGCCGCTTGCGGCGCGTGACCAGTGCTTCCCATTTCAGGTAGTTCAATATCAGCGCCTTCACACATCATATCGTTCGCGCAGATAGTTTCGCCAGCCCAGGTCAATCCCTTCGATTTTATTCACACGCGCCATGAACTGCTCCACCGTCCAGTGACGCATCGGTGGCACACCTTTCAGCACAGCGTTCCACGCGGCGACTATGCCTTCTTTCTCCCTGTCAACCAGCGAGCGGAGTTGTGGCGGCACCGTGTGCACTTTGGTATTTCTGGCAAAGCCGACGGATACCACCTCAACCTCGTCCGCCTCGCCCGTCCGCCGGAGGTACGCTGCCAGGAGGAACTGACGCATCAGTTGATAGAACGGACCCTGGAAGGGGCAGCCCCGCACGCTCGCGAAGGCAGAAAGCGAAATGCCCGCCGCCTTCACGTGTTCCCAATAACGCCGTGACCTGCGGTCCCCACCCATCGTCAGCAAACACGACCGGGCAGGATCCCTATCTCTCGCCACATCAAGCGACTGACACTTGGCCTTGTCATCCTTGGAGGCCGAATGAAAGGCGCTACACGCGCCGAAGTTGCTTTCGGTGTATTTCCACTCAACCAGCGTTATACACTTCCGCTTGCTCCTGCCGGTCCAGAAAACAGCCACGTCAATGCTGGTGCGGTTCTGTCCACGTTTTCCCCGCTTCGGTTCGCCCAGCCACTCTGTAGCCCCTGGCGGGCCTGTGTATTCAAATTCGATCCCCGTCACCTCCCGCAAACCGGGGAGGAAAGCCCGCAACGTAGCCTTGGCCAGATCGAGGTCCTGCCGGAGTGGAAAGAGAAAGTTCAAGCACGCAGCCTGGGAACTCTTCAGGTTCAGCACTTCGGAATGCAGGGCAATGTCCTCTTCGGTCAGGTAGGCGACGATTGCGTCGGTCAGAGGCTCGTAGAAGACCAGCCGTTCGTGGCCGGTGGGCAGAATGTGCGGATAGGTGTAGGTTGGCCGCTTGCTCGCGCTGCCGTCGCTGAGTTGGGGCCAGTGCCGGCGCTTGAAGGCGACCTGCCGGAAGATCTCTTGCTGCTCGAAACTGTTCTGCCGGTAGAACCAGGCTGTATCCCCGCCTTCCTCGCCAGGAAGCACGTGACGCTTGATGGTGACTGGAACCATTGTTTTTACCTCTTTGTCCGTACGGAGATGTTCATTGGGACTGACGGGGCGGTGGGCTTCGTCCAGGTTCCATCCACAGACCCGCCACCCCATCCGCTACATCCGTTGTTGTCCTGCGATCCGTGTTCTACTCCGCCGGATAGAAATAAACGTCCGTCGGCTTGAACTTGGAGTTGCGCAAAAAGCGTCCTTTGACCCTCATCCCGATCCAGTCGGTGCTGGCCTCGTAGGGATCAACGCCGACGAGTCGCGCCAGAAAGAGCGTGTCCACGCCCTCAAACTTGATCAGCGCCAGCACGTAGGGGCACTGGGGCAGGAACTCCTCCGATCCGAAGTGGCAGACGGTGAAGGCGTGTACCTTGCCCTCTGGTTTGATCTCCACCCACTCCGTCTCCTTGCCGGTGTACATATCGTGGCCACGTGGGGTGGCGTAGGTGTAGCCGGTCTCCGGCTCGCGGCTCACGATGAACCGTTTATTGGTCAGCGCGGCGAAGAAGGGGGAATCCTGGCCGTAGGAGTAGTTGTACTCGATGGCATAGGGTTGCTTGACGACGATGGGCGCCATCTCTTTCAGCGCCGACAGGTCATCGCCGGTGGGGAAGGGAACGTTGAAGACGACGGTTCCCTCCAGCGTTTCCTCCATTTTCCTGGGAAATTCTTGTTTAGATTCTTTGGCAGACATCAGGCTACCTCCTATTCCTCGCGTTCCAGGATGCTGACGGTGACGTAGGTGCCAGTGCCGGCGTGCGAGTGGATCGCGCCACAATGGGCGTCGGGCACCTGGAGGGCCGGGTCACCGAAGTGCTTCTCGATGGCGTGCTGCAACTGCCAGATGGCGAAGACCGCCTGCATCAGCCCTGTCGCGCCGACGGGATGGCCGCAGGCGATCAGGCCGCCGGAGGGGTTGACCGGGCAGGCCGGCTCCTCCGGCAGGTCGAGCCCGTAGTCTATGCCGGGCATAAAAGCCTTGCCACTGGCGGCGAAGGGGCCGCCCTCCCCGTACCGGCACAATCCCATGTCCTCGTAGGTCTGGATCTCCGACGAGGTATAGGCGTCGTGCAGTTCGACGAAGTCAATCTCGTCGAGCGGGTCGGTGATGCCGGCGTTCTCATAAGCCTCTTTGCTGCCCATGCGGCCGGCGCGGAAGGAATGGACGCCGGGGTAGCGGAAGCCGTGATCCCACAGGCCCTTGTAGTAGGCGCGGGAGTCGGCATCCATCTCGTTGGGCAGGGCGTTGTACTTGTAGAAATCCTCGTAGGATTGATGGGGCCGGTCGGAGAGGCGCATGGCGTCGGTGCCCCGGCCGATGCCGGTGACGCGCACGCGGGGGATGCGGTGGCCGCCAGCCTTTTCCAGTTTGGTCAGCCCGTCCTCGGAGCAGAGGATGGTGCAGGCTGCACCGTCGGACATGACGCAGATGTCGAGGCGGGTCAGCGGCCAGGCGACCATCGGCGCGGCCCGCACGTCTTCGATGGTCAGTTTCCTCCGCTTCTGGGCGTAGGGGTTGTGGTAGGCGTTCAAGTGATTCTTGACCGAGACGTGGGCCAGTTGCTCGGGGGTGGTGCCGAACTCGGCCATGTGGCGGCTGACCATCATGGCGTAGTAGCCGGAGTAGAAGCCGCCCACGGGGTAGTCAAAGGAGACGTCGGAGGCCAGGGCGATGAACTCGTTCCCCTTCCAGGTCTCGACGTGGGACATCATCTCGAAGCCGTAGCAAAGGACGATGTCCGCGTAGCCGGAGGCGATGGATTTCCAGCCCTCCTGGAAGCAGATGCCGCCGGTGGCCCCGCCTCCCTCGACGCGGTGAGAGGGCTTGGGAAGCATGCCGATGTAGTCCTGGGCCATGATGGCGGCCATCAGTTGGCGGGCGAAGTGGTCGGAGAAGTACGAGCCTACCGTGGCGTCCACCAGTTCCCAGAACCTGGGGTGCTCGATTCCCAGGTCGGCGATGGCGTAGTCGTAGGCCTCCTTGACCAACGCCGGGAAGGTCTTGTCGGGCCGGGCCTTGGCAAACTTGGAGACCCCACCCGAAACAGCGTATACGGATCGCATAGAAATACCTCCTTGATTGGTAGATTGGTACATCGGTAAATTGGTTGTGATGGATATCTTGCTTCATCTCCTTCAGGTCTTGTCCTGAGCGGCGCGGGCCGGAAACTCGAAGCACCCGTCGGCGTTACGGGGCATTGTGTGTACTGCGACAATCGCGTCCTGGTTCAGCGGGCCGTAGATATGGGGGAAGCCGTCCTCGTACCTGATCTCAGCCGAGACTTGCCCCTCGTCTATCACGAGCAACAGGAATTCACCAGGCACGTTCTGGTAGAGTGTGTTGGCGACTTGTAGCAGCAAGTCCAGCCCCCGGGTACAGTGGATAAAACCATCGCTCTCAAAGTCACGCGGGAGATACGGGGCGGTGGGATTAAGACTGTGCCAGTAATCGGCAGGGACCAGATGGTATATGATGCTCATAGGTGCCCGCGCCTCTTACCTCTTGTTGCTACATTGTCAGGCTCTCCTCAACGATCCGCCGCTCTTCCTCATTCAGATCGTATGAGGTCGTAGGTGCGATGGTCAATCTTAGCGTCGGTGGTGAAGGGGGGGCGCGATCAGCGGTCGAAGTAAATGGACTTGCCGGTGGCGGAAAGGGGAATGCCCATCACGAAGTCGGCCTCAATCAAACCGATTTCCCGGGCTACGACCCCTGCCCGGTACATAATGCGGTTGTCTACGTTCAGCATCCCGGCCATCTTCACCGCCGAGCCGATGGCGATGCCCATATCCAGCAAGTGCAGGGCACAGTTAGGCCCCCGGAACTCCCCTTCGACGGTGTTGGGCTCGATGCAGGTCGGGCTTCCGCAGGCCGCGCAGTTCAGCCCCAGCGCCTGGGCGTCCTTCAGGCCGATGAGCACCACCGCCTCCGAGTCAAGGACGTTCCTCCCGTCCCTGTCGAAGTTGGGCTTGCCAGTCCGCTCTCCGTAGGCGATCATCGCCTCGCCCAGCCGTTGCAGGTTCTCTTCCTCGACGATATCCACCACCACGAAATCCTGCCCTGCCGCTTTGGGGGAGGTCCGGGCGGAGATGGCCATAAGTTCGGCAACGGTACGTATGCTCATGTTCTTTCCTCGAAGACAAGGTTGTATCTGGAATGGCGTCTCACACTGCTATCTCGCTCAGTCTCGAGTGGTTTCCAGACAGGCTTCTATTCAACCCGCCCGGCCAGTATTTCCTTCAGCGTCGGCTGGCCGATGACCTGGAGTTCGTACCGCACCCGGTCCATTGGGTGGCGGACATTGATCAACCGTCGCAGGTCAATGGGCGTGGCCACCAGTACCAGATCGCACTTAGCTCTGTTGATGGTCTCCTCCAGGTCCTGCATTTGCTTCTCTCCGTATCCCATCGCTGGCAGGAGCGGGCCGATGTGGGGGTATTTCTCGAAGGTGGCGGCTATGGTGCGGACTGCATAGGGGCGGGGGTCCACCAACTCCTTGGCCCCGAATCGCCGCGCCGCTACCACCCCGGCCCCGTAGGTCATTTCCCCGTGGGTCAGCGTGGGGCCATCCTCGATCACCAGCACCCGCTTGCCTCGGATCGCCTCTGAGTCCTCGACGAAGATGGGGGAGGCGGCCTCTACCACGACGGCCTGCGGGTTGACCGCGTAGATGCTCTCTCGTACCTGGATCACCCCCTCGGGGCTGGCCGTGTCTACCTTGTTGATGACCACGACGTCGGCTGCGCGCAGGTTGGCCTCCCCGGGGTGGTAGCGAAGTTCGTGGCCGGGCCGGTGGGGGTCTGCCACGACAATGTGGAGGTCGGGCCGGTAGAACGGCAGGTCGTTGTTCCCCCCGTCCCAGACTACGACGTCTGCTTCCTTCTCTGCCTGGCGCAGGATAGGCTCGTAGTCCACGCCAGCGTAGACCACCACCCCCCGGTCAATGTGCGGCTCGTACTCCTCCCGTTCCTCGATGGTGCACTTGTGGTGATCCAGGTCCTCGTAGGTAGCAAACCGTTGCACCGCCTGGGCGACCAGGTTGCCGTAGGGCATCGGGTGGCGGACTACCACCACTTTCTTGCCCGCCTGCTGGAGCGCGTCGCAGACGTGGCGGGTGGTCTGGCTCTTGCCGGCGCCGGTGCGCACGGCGCAGACTGTTACCACCGGCTTGCGGCCCTCCAGCATTGTCGAGCCCATCCCCATCAGCCGGAAGTCGGCGCCTGCAACCAGCACCTGGGAGGCTTTGTGCATCACATACTCGTGGGGGACATCGGAGTAGGCAAAGACGACCTGGTCCACCTGGTGCCGGTGGATCAGGTCACTCAGTTCCGCCTCCGGGTAGATGGGGATGCCCTCGGGGTACAGGCTCCCAGCCAGTTCCGGCGGGTACCGCCGTCCCTCGATGTTGGGGATCTGGGTGGCGGTGAAGGCAACGACCTGGTAGTCTGGGTTGTCGCGAAAGTAGACGTTAAAGTTGTGAAAGTCGCGCCCGGCGGCGCCCATGACGATGGTGGTGATGCGCTTTTGGCTCATATTGCCATGTCTTCCTCTACGGCTACAGCGTTCTCCTTGCCGCGCACCAGGAAGAGCCACAGCAGCAGGGGCACGACCCACAACAGAATGCCCATGCAGATGATGGGAATGCCGTAAAGTGGCTCAATCTGGCCAGTCTCGGGGACGCCAAGGGCTGTGCTCCATTCTCCTCCGCCGAAGAGCGTGATGCCTCCAAATAGGCAGCAACACGACGAGCAGCACAGTGTCAGTACAGCGACGACGATGGTGATGATTATGCTTGTTTGTTTTGACATTTGGTTTTCTCCTCTCTTGAATAGATCACGCCAATCGGGCCAGCAGGATGCCGAGCTCGTACAGCAGCATAAATGGCACCATGACCAGCATCATATTGACTGGGTCGGTGGTGGGCGTGATGATCGCGGCTCCGGCAGCCGCGCCGATGATGACGACGCGTCGTGCTTTGGAGAATCCTTGGGGGGTTACAACGCCCAACTTGGCCAGGAAATACATCACCAACGGGGTCTCGAAGACGAGACCGGCCCAGAGCAGCATGTTGCCGACAAAGGAAATATAGCGGTCAATTGAGTAGCGCTGTTCGACGATTCCGGACAGGAAGCCGCGGAGGAAAGGCAACGCGGCGGGAAGCAAGACTGTGGCAGCGAAGACCACTCCGGCGACGAAACTCAGCGAGGCAGCCGGTGCGCCGATGATGACGTAGCGTCCTTCGTGGGGCTCCAGGCCGGGCCGCACAAACTGGAATGCCTGGTACATGATAACTGGCATGCCAATCCCGAGGCCGATTATGACGGCCACCTTGAAGAAGACGGCAGGAGCTTCGGTAGGCGAGATAGCCAGAGGCACCTGGTCGCCGAGCGGGGCGACCAGCATTTTGAGGACAGCAGGGGTGACAAACATGCCCACAACCACACCAATGAGCAGTGCGACGATCGCTTTGATGAGGCGCTGGCGCAGTTCATTCAGGTGTTCGAGAAGTGGCATCTCAGTCTGAGTATTCTCAGCCCGATTCTTCATTCTGTCCTTCCTTTGCCCCTCGCTCGTCCCTGACAATGTTCGTGGTGATATCCTCCAGAGCCTGGCGCGTCTCACGCTCGGTGGCCTGGAGTTCAGCCCGGATGCCTGCGATAGGTGTTAATCCCTCCTTGATAATGTCTGCTAGACTCTCACTTGTCTCTCGTTCGGCGTCTTGGGGTTCATCCTGGCTGCCGGCAGTAGGTGCTGGCTTGTCACTGGTCATATCATCGAGAGCCTGACTGGCCTCACGCTCGGATGTCTGGATTCCGGCCTGGATTAAGGAGGTGAACTCGCTGGACATGCTGCGCAATTGACCGGAAAAGCGGCGGATGGCCTGGGCGATTTCAATCGTGCGCTTGGGGCCGACTAGCAGAATAGCAATGATCAAGATGACTGCTAATTCCCAGGGGCCGACATTCAGGAAATTCACCGCTTTTCTCTTTCCGTGTCCTTGGCGGCTTGCGCGATAGCCTCTTTGTGTTCCACCAGGGCACCCAGTACACCGTTTACAAAACGCGGAGCGCTGTCGGAGCCGAAAGTCTTAGCCAGTTCGACGGCCTCGTTGATGGCTACTTTGACGGGCGTCTGGCCATCCACGGCAAACTCAAAGATCGCGATGCGTAGGATGTTGCGATCAATATAGGCCATCTGTTCCAGTGGCCATTCAGGAGCATGGCGGTGGATGAAGATATCGAGCACAGCCTGGTGCTTGAGCACACCGTTCACCAGGTGGCGGCTGAAGGCCATGGTGGCTTTCGGCAGTCGGGTTGCAGCCAACCGCTGTTCCAGCACAACGGCGGGAGCGTGATGCGCGCAGTCAATCTCGTACAGTGCCTGTAGTGTCACGCTGCGAGCCTGATGACGGGCACTCACTCATATGCCTCCGATTGCAGGTCGGTCACGCCCTCTCCGAAGAGTGAGCCACGTCCTCGATATGCACGTCAATGGATCGGACTTCCATGCCGACCATGTCCTGGATCGCGCGGGTGACCTCGGCCTGGATCTGGCGACCAACGCTGAGCATATTGGCGCCTGGCTCGGTCACGACGTACAGTTTTGCACGCGCGCTGTTTCCAATGACTTCAATTTCCACTCCGTCGTGTCGCAGGAGGTGCCGCGCACCTGGTGATGAGCTCATACGGGCCACGCCTGGCACGGCCAGAGTCGTGAGGCGAGCGATGGTCTCCAACACTTCCGGTGCGATGGTAATTCTGCCAATCTTGGGTTGTGTTTCCATTCACATCCCCTTTATTTCACGTTCTACCCCTGCATCACCAAACCGCCATCCACCGTCAATACCTCGCCGGTGATGAAGGAGGCTTCATCGGATGCCAGGAACGCGACGGCGTATGCTATGTCCTCGGGCTGCCCCATCCGCCTCAGCGGTGTTGCTTCGATCGCTTTCTGTTTCCATTCCTCTGACAGGCCGGCGGTCAGGTCGGTGGGGACGAAGCCTGGCGCGACAGCGTTCACGGTGATGTTGCGGGGACCGAGTTCTTTGGCCAGGCTCTTGGTGAAGCCGATAATGCCCGCCTTGGAAGCGGCGTAGTTGGTTTGCCCTTCCTGCCCCGCGATGCCTGAGACGGAGGTGATGTTGACGATCCGCCCCTGGCGCTGTCGCACCATTGGGCGGACGGCAGCCTTGCAGCAGTTGAACACACCCTTGAGGTTGGTGCGCAGGACGTCGTCCCAATCTCTTTCTTTCATCAACAGCAGCAGTTGGTCGCGGGTGGTGCCGGCGTTATTGACCAGGATGTCAATCCGGCCAAAAGCGTCCAGCGCCGCCTGGATCAACCCCGCGGCTTGCTCGCGATCGCCGACGTCGGCCTGCTTGCTGGTGGCATGTCCCCCGGCAGCTTCGATGGTGGACACGACCTCGTTGGCGGCCTCCGCGCTGCGGTGGTAGTTGACCACGACGCTCGCGCCACGCCGCGCCAGTTCCAACGCGGTGGCCCGCCCGATGCCGCGCGACGCGCCGGTCACGACGGCAACCTTGCCGTTCAGCGATTCGTCCATAGTCTCTTCTCCATCAATCCAAATACGGTGATGTTATCTAACCGCTTGCGCATCACCCGCAAGCGCGTGGAGCTGCCGATTTGCCCGTTCCTGGTGGCTTTGGAAGGAATACTCCAGCGTGACCAGCAATACGCCTGTTACGGCCTCTCTTACCTACGCTGAGCGACCCGTGACACGGACGGGCGATGGCCTGCTGTCGAGACGTCTGGCCTCATGCCTCTCGATCCAGAACCTGAGCAGTGGTCAGCCCCTCCACTGCGCGGTCTATGCGCCGCAGGAGGCCAGTGAGCACCTCTTTGGGGCCGACCTCGACGAAGCGGGTCATCCCCTCGGCGATCATCCAGCGCACCGACTCTGTCCAGCGCACAGGTGAGGTGAGTTGCTGCCCCAGGACATCGCGGATGTCGTCGGGGGATGTGAGTGGACAAGCGGTGGCGTTCGCCACGAGAGGGACGGCGGGCTCGTGGAACGGCGTCACGTCGAGGAGGCAGCGGAATTCGGCGGCGGCCTCGGCCATCAGGGGGGAGTGAGCGGCGATGCTCACGGCCAGGCGGATCACGCGTCTGGCCCCGCGTTCCTTTGCCAGTTCCATTGCCCGCTCCAGCGCTGAGAGTGTGCCGGAGATGACCAGTTGCCCGGGGCAGTTGTCGTTGGCGATGCCGACGTATTCACCACTTTGCTCCCGCGCTGCGGCACAGATTGCCTCCACCTGCTCACGTCCCAGCCCCAGCACAGCAGCCATCCCGCCCGGACCCCGCTCGCCAGCTTGCTTCATCAGGCGACCCCGCTCGCGCACGAGCCTCAGCCCGTCCTCCAGGGAGAGGGCCCCCGCTGCCACCAACGCGCTGAATTCTCCCATGCTGTGCCCGGCGACGTAAGTCGGGCTGTCCATTCCGCGTTCTTCCAGCACGCGCAGCGCGGCTATACTGGTGGCAAGAATGGCCGGTTGTGTGTTCAACGTGTCATTCAGTAGTTCAGATGGTCCATCGAAGCACAGTCGCGACAAAGCGATGCCCAGGATACTATCGGCCTGGTCGAACACAACACGGGCTACAGGGGAGGTGGCGTAAAGATCGCGTCCCATTCCCACGTATTGAGAGCCCTGGCCCGGAAATAGACAGGCACACATATACGCCAATGGGTACCCCCGTGAGGACATAAGCGTAAAGCGTGATGCGTGGCCGGTTACGTTTTACGTTTCACGTTTCACGTTGCTATTCCTCTTCGATTTCAAGGACCTGAGTGCCGCGATAGGTTCCACAGGCCAGGCAGACGTGGTGTGGTCGCATCGGTGCGCCGCACTGTGGGCAGATCACCACTTGTGCGACTTTCAGTCTCCAATGGCTGCGCCGGTTTCCCCGGCGGCCTTTCGATATTTTACGTTTTGGCAGTGCGCCCATAGCTTTTTTGCACTCCTTCTAACTGATTTGTTGTATCCTGCACGGACTTGCAAGGAAAACGTATTATAGGGGTGAGCAATGAACCTGTCAAGGTACTGTGTCGTCGCCCAGCTTCTTCTCGACATGTGGTTCGTGCTTACTCCTGTCCTGTTCGACCTGGATGGTGCGGATGCCGTTTTCGATCACCGTCAGCGCTCGCCCCAAGTCCTGCTCCAGTTTGCAGAGGACGTCGAAGGCGTAGTCGTCGGCCCCGGCGCGGATGCTTTCCACCTCCTGCTCGACCCGCTTGCGGATAGAGGCGGCTCGCGCCTCGGCAGCCTGAGCAATGGTGTGCTCTGCGGTGAGTTGGGCTGCCTCGCTGCGTGCCAGCGCTACGATGCGTTCCGTTTCCTCCTGGACTTGAGCCATAGTCCGCTCTTTCTCGCGGATGATCCGCTCGGCACGCCGCACTTCATCGGGGATTGAGATGCGCATTTGATCGAGCAGCGGCCAAATGCTGCGCTCGTCCACCATCCGCAGGTTGCTGAAGGGCAACTGTGTGCTTCCCTTGATGATTTCTTCCAGACGGTCTACCAGGTGCAGAATGTCCATATCGGCCTCCGACGTTCAGTCACGCAGTGAAAAAAGTGGCACGGGTTCATGGTTCTTCTCTCGTTCGCGTCGTTTCGCCTCCAGCGCGGTCGTGACGTGCGGTGGGACTACCCCACTCACGTCACCTCCCAGCAACGCAATCTCTTTGACAATGCTGGAACTCAGGAAAGCATGGGTCTGCCGTGTCATCAGGCACACGAACTCGATCTCGGGTGCGAGTTGGCGGTTGGTGAGTGCCATCTGGTACTCCAGTTCGAAGTCGGAGATGACTCGCAGCCCGCGCACGATGGCTTGTGCTCCGACCCGACGCGCGAACTCCACCGTCAACCCGCCATAAGGGGCCACCCGCACGTTGGGCAGATCGGCCAAAGCCTGGCGCGCCAACGTCACCCGCTCTTCGATACTGAACATCAGGTTCTTCACTGGTCGGTCGTAGACGGCGACTACTAACTTATCGAAGATGTTGGCGGCACGGGTGGCAATGTCCACGTGCCCGAGGTGGACCGGGTCAAAGGTTCCGGGGTAGATGGCGACGTGGGTCAACTGATTTCTCCTTTGCCTTTCCCATCTTTCGTCTTCCAGAACTGCGCCACTCGCCGGGCCAGCAGACGGTTGTCCGGATCGGCCAGTTCTGGATCGGTCTCGAAAAAGCGGCTAGCGGCCTCGCGGGCGGCCTCTACGAGCCGCAGGTCGGTCACGCTGGCCAACTTGAGGTCTGGAAAGCCGGACTGGCGGGTGCCGAGAAACTCACCCGGCCCGCGCATCTCCAGGTCCTTCTGTGCCAGCGCGAAGCCGTCGTTGGTGGCCTCGACCACCTGCAGCCGTTCCTGTGCCTCCGGGGAGGAGGAATCAGATACCAGTAGGCAGTAGGAGGCGTGCTCCCTCCGGCCTACGCGGCCTCGGAACTGGTGAAGTTGCGCCAGGCCGAAGTGGTCCGCCCCCTCGATGAGCATCACCGTGGCGTTGGGTATGTCAATCCCTACCTCGACGACAGACGTGGTGACCAGGATGTCCAGTTTCCCCTGGGCGAAGTGGGCCATCGTGGCCTCCTTATCCTCGCCCTTCATCCGCCCGTGCAGCAGGCCCAGCCGCAGGTCTGGGAAGATGTACTTTTGGAGGCGCTTGTATTCTTCGACAGCCGCCTTGGCCTCGACCTTCTCCGACTCTTCGACCAGCGGGCAGATGATAAATGCCTGGCGGCCCTTTTTGATCTGGCTGCGCACGAAATTGTACGCCCGTTCTCGCTCGGTGGGTAGAATCAAACGGGTGATAACCGGTTGACGACCCGGCGGCATCTCGTCAATGACCGAGACATCCATGTGGCCCCACAGCGTCAGTTCGAGGGAGCGTGGGATGGGAGTGGCGGTCATCACCAGCAGGTGGGGGTTGTATCCTTTCTGTCGCAGCGCAGCTCGTTGGCGTACGCCGAAGCGGTGCTGCTCGTCAATCACTGCGAATGCCAGCTCCTTGAACTGCACGCTTTCCTGGATCAGCGCGTGGGTGCCTACGACGATGTCCACGCTGCCTTTGGCCAGCCCGGTGTAAATCTCTTCTCGCTCTTGCCCGGTGACACTGCCTGTGAGTAGACGGATGCTGGGTGGATGGCCGAGCCAATTCGCAGAAGAAAGGGAAAGGAGCCAGGTCAGGGTGTTGTAGTGCTGCTCGGCCAGGATCGCGGTGGGGGCCATCAGTGCCGCCTGAGCGCCGGCAGCCACGGTCAGAACCATCGCCGCCGCCGCTACGACTGTCTTGCCTGAGCCCACGTCTCCTTGCAGTAGCCGGTTCATCGGCTGGTTTGAGCGCAGGTCGGCCACAACCTGCCGCAACGCTCGCCGCTGGGCGAGTGTTGGTTCAAACGGCAGACCGCGGATGAAGTTGTTGAGAGTAGCGTCGTCAACCGTCAACGGTTTGCCTGGTTCCGAGCGCCACGAGTGACGCTGGCGCAGCAGGCCGATCTGCAGCACAAATAACTCGTCGAAAGCCAGCCGATAGCGGGCTTGCTTCAGTGATGCCTTGCTATCCGGGAAGTGAGCCTGGACGATAGCAGTCTCCAGATCCAGCAGGTTCGCCTCTTGACACACCGAGGCCGGCAGGTGGTCGGGCAGCCGCCTGGACCAGTAGTCCACAGTGCGCTTCATCAGGCGGCGCAGCCACCTGGCATTGATGCCCCCGGTGAGAGGGTAGACTGGCACGAGGCGAGCGGTGTGCAGCAGTTCCTCTTCCAGCGGTTCCCACTCAGGGGAGTTAAAGCACAGCCGGCCCAGGTATTCGTCCACTTTGCCGCTGATGATGATCTGTTGACCACGCCTGATCTTGTCGGCCAGGTAGGGTTGATTGAACCATGTGGCTTCGATGACGCTGGTGCTGTCGGAGAGGGTGGCCTTAAAGAGGGTGCCGCCTCCCCGGGTTTCACGCACGTAGGCATCCCGGACCTGGGCGATGACGGTGACCTCGTCGCCGTACTCAACCCGGTTGATGGGTTTAAGTTGCGAATAGTCGTCGTGGCGGCGGGGGAAAGAGTAGACCATGTCGCGGATAGTGTGGATGCCCAGTTTGGCCAGCCGCTTGGCCTGTCGGGGGCCCACGCCTTGCAAGGCGGTAACTGGGGAATCAAGGCCGGTGCGCTGAGCGTGATTGGATGGCAAACCAGAGTCCCGAACTTGTTCGGGGGTGACGGGGACTGGCTTGGTCTCGGCAGGCGCAGGTGGGATCGAAGGCGCTTTCTTCTCTTTCCCTCTTTTCTCTTCCCCCTTCCCTTTTCTGGGAGGAGCCTCCTTGAGCATTTCCAGCAGCGCGGCCACAGCCTCCTGGCGGGTGGCAGAGTTGGGTAGGCTGCTGTAGGCGTGCAGCCGATCGGCCACTTCCTGGACCCAGCCATCTGCCTCCGGTCCGAAGGCGGTCCTGGCTTCTCGCAACCATGTGTTGGCGTAGCAGGCCAGGCCACCGAGGACAGCCCAGTCCTGGCACTTTTCTGCTTCCAGGCGGAGAATCTTGGTCAGTTTCTTAATAGGTGTTGTCATGTCTTATTTAGCGGTCACGGCGGCCACGCCCAGCCCTCTCGGTCCTACGTGGGCGCCGATGATGGTGGTGACTGCGACGGTAAGCAGTTGCTTGGGTGAGCAAAGATCGGTCAGGCGGTGGCGGAGGTCTTCTACCTCGGGAGCGTAAGTGTGGAGGACTGCCAGCCGCTCCAATGGGCCTAAGGCGCGCGTGAGTTCCACCAACCGCTCAATGGCCCGGTGCTTCGCCCGCGTCTGCCCTAGGTCTCTGACCTTGCCCAGGAGCACCTCCACAATCGGCTTGATACGCAGAATCTGAGCGGCTTTCGCTTGTGCCCAACCCACCCGTCCGCTGCGGCGCAGGTATTCTAATGTATCGAGCATCGCATAGACGCGCACCCGGCTCTTCATGTCCTCGACCATGGCCAGGATCTCTTGGGCACCCTTGCCTTCTGCGGCTGCTTCGGCCGCCGCGATGACCATCCAACCGAGGCCCATTGTGACCTGCCCTGAGTCTATGATGTGTACTTTCAGACCCGGCACCTCCTGCGCGCCCAGGTGAGCGACGTTGTACATCCCGCTCAGGTCAGCCGAGATCACGATGGCGATCACCTCGTCTGCCTCGTCAGCCAGGCTGCCATACGCCATGGCGAACTCGTGGGCTGGCGGTACAGCGGTGGTCGGCACGACCGGCATAGTGGGTAATTGGGCGTAAAACTCCTCCCGGCTGAGGCCCCCAGAAAGAGGCTCATCTCGATAACTACGATTACCGATCTGGACGTAGGCTGGCACAACAGTGATGCGCAGCCGCGCCGCCACTTCGAGGGGCACGTCGGATGTGCTGTCGGTGAGAATGCGCACCTGGCTCACTGGAAGAATGCTTCCTTGCCTGTGCCCTCATATACCACCAGGCCCATCCCGTCTGGCCCGATGTGGGAAGCCAGCAGTGGGCCGTAGAGCAGGATGGGAAACTCGTGGCCCGGCGTGATGAGTTCCAGTCGCTCCTGCAACATTTTCGTCTCCTCTGTGGGGTAGCGTGTGCTTTGCAGGATGGCTATCCATTCGATGTCGGAGAACTCGCTGGCGAACTCGGCCAGTTTATCTATCGCACGTTCGCGGCTGCGAACTTTCTCCATAGGGATAATCTTGCCCTCTTCGATCGCCAGGAAGGGCCTGATACCTAACATAGTGCCCAGGATAGCCTGGGCCGGGCTGATGAGATGGCTGTGTTCCAGGTAGTCCATTGTGTCGGTGATAAGCACGATGTAGGTGCGCCGGATGATCCCCCTGATCTGGCGCATAATCTCGCTCAGCGAGACAGACTTGTTAGCCAACTGTGCTGCTTCTTGCACCAGGGTGCCCAACCCCAGGGAGAGTGTCTCCGAATTTATGACCGCGATGTCGCAGCGGCCCAGGAATTCGCGGGCGGCCTTCTGCGCTTCGCGGCAGACGAGGCTGAGACTGGCCGAAGAGTGGAGTGAGATGATCTGATCGGTGCGGCGCGTCAGGCGGCTATATACGCGCTGGAACTCCTTGGCTGTCGGGCTGATGATGCTGGGCCGGACGCGGTCGTGAGCCATGCGGAGCAGCAGCTCTTCGTGATCCAAATCCGTGCCGTCCTGGTAGTCATCGTGGCCAATGCGGACGGTTAGGGGTACGATGGTGATGCCGAGTTGTTCAGCAGTGGCCGGTGCGATGGTTGCTGCGCTGTCGGTAACGATGTGGACTCTGGACACAGAACCTCCAAGATTAGCGGTTAGCGGTTACTCCACCGAAAGGATATAGTGGTAGTGGGGCTGTCCACCGGC
>CAYPOY010000013.1:0-31560 GCA_964412395.1 uncultured Anaerolineales bacterium
ATGTTAAGGTTCTTCAGTTGTGCTCAAATTTGCGAAATTCTGGTGACACTATCGCTTTCCTGCTAAATCCGCACCGCAGGCCTCGACCAACCCGCGCGATTCCTCGACGCTGTCGGCGTCCCCCACATCAAGCGCCCCTTCGGCAGGCTCAGGGCAGGCCCCTTCGGCAGGCTCAAGGCAGGCCCCTTCGGCAGGCTCAGGGCAGGCTCCTTCGACAGGCTCAGGGCAGGCTCCTTCGGCAGGTGGTTCGACAAGCTCATCCCACTGCTCAGGGCCGGCACCCGTCAGCCGCTCGACCAGCGCCGGGGGAAAGCCTAGCACACGGGCCACGTCCCGCACGGCGGAGCGGGCACGGAAGGTGACCAGCGTGCAGGCCATCGCCGCGTGTGTCTCCCCATAGCGACGGTAGACGTACTGGATCACCTCCTCCCGCCGGTCGGCGGCAAAGTCCACGTCTATGTCTGGCGGCCCGCATCGCTCCGGCGACAGGAAGCGCTCGAAGACCAGGCCGCAGGCGACGGGATCAATGGGACTTATGCCCAGGAGATACGCCACCAGCGAGTTGGCTGCGCTGCCCCGCCCCTGACAGCGAATGCCAACCCGGCGGGCAAAGCGCACGATGTCCCAGACAATGAGGAAGTAGTCGGCCAACCCGGCTTGGCGGATCACTGCCAGTTCACGCGCCAGGAGGTCCCGGGGCGGCACATTGGGGTAGCGGTGGCGCAGTGCCCGCAGGCACAGCTCGCGCAGGTAGAAGTCGGGGGAGCGGCCCCTTCGGCTCCTTCGGCTTCGCTCAGGACAGGTTCGCTCAGGGCGGGCACCGGGGACAGGGAAGCGAGGCAGCATTTGAGGGCCAGCGGGGAGATAGTCGTAGGCCGGGGCGCAGCGCTGGGCGATGTGCAGGCTGTTCTCGAGCGCGATGGGGATGTCGTGGAAGAGGGCCGCCATCTCCTGTGGGGAGCGCAGATGGTACTCGGCGTTGGGACGCAAGAGGTCCCCCGCATCCTCCAGCGTGGTGTGGTGACGGATGCAGGTCAGCACGTCGTGGACTTCCCGCTGTCGGGGGTGGAGGTAGTGGGTGTTGCCGGTGGCGACGACGTCCAGCCCGGCGCGGGTGGCCAGCACCACCAGGCGGGCAAGGAGCCGGTTGTCGCCCCGAAGGTAGTGGCGCTGCAACTCGACGAAGAAGCGGTCGGGGCCGAAGACCCGGGCATAGCCCTGGGCGATCTCCATCGCCCGCTCGAACTTGTCGGCCGCCAGCAACCGGGGGATCTCCCCTCGGCGGCAGCCGGAGAGACCGATCAGCCCCTTGGCGTGGGCGGCCAAGTCGCGCTTAGCCAGCCAGGCGACGCCTTTCTCCTGCCCGCGCCGCGCCAGCGTGATCAGGCGACATAGGTTGGCGTATCCCTCCGCCGTCTCGACCAGCAGCGTCAGGTGGGCCGGACCTGAAGGGGTCGCGTCGTCCGCTTCGTTAGCGAGGTCATCTCTGCCCCCAGGATGGGCTTGATCCCCGCCTCCCGCGCAGATAGCACGAAGCGCACCGCGCCGTAGAGCGCATCGTGGTCGGTGAGCGCCAGCGCGTCCATCCCCAGGTCCGCTGCCCGGGCGACCAGCGCCTCCGGGGATGGGACACCGTCGAGGACTCGACTTTATCCATTTCGGCGTTTTTGGGCCAATTTTCACTGATTTTGGCCGATTTTGAGCCATTTTAGCAATATTGACCCCCTGCATATAGGTGCGTGCTACAATTTCAACCCAGATATGGGGGTCGAATACAAATGGATAAAGTCGAGGAGGAGGGAGTGATCGGAATGGGTGTGGAGTTCGACGTAGCCAGGGGTGCGACGGCGAGGTTTCAACCGGGGTTTCAGATGTGTCGCCGTTCCAGTAGCCATCGGTCGGCCCTCACGTCGCGGAAAATCACCCGCATCTGCCCGCCGGCGGTCTCTAGGCGGAAGTAGTCCCGCTCGACCGGCCGGCTCCACCAGTAGCGGCGCTCCCGCCAGATTTCATAGACAGCCACGACCTCCCGGATGCGCTCGCGCCAGACCAGCGCGCGGGGCAGGCCCTGCGGGTCGGTGGTGACCTGTATCGGACGGGGTGGCGGCGGCGTGATCAGCGATGCGACGACGATGATCATCTCCCCGAAGCGCTCGCGTATGCGGCGCAGTACCTCGCGCAGCCGCTCCCGGCGCCTACCCTGAGCGCCTGTCCTGAGCGCAGTCGAAGGGTCGAAGGGCAAGGCCGAAGGGAAGCCGAGGGGGCTGTCGGGGGTTCCGGTGAAGAGAGCCAACTGGGTCGCGCCCAGGTGAAAGGGGCGCAGGGGGTAGACGGTGAGGGAGAGGCCGACCACAGGCCCGGCGGGCGTTAGTCCTCCCAGCAGGCGGCCGGCCAGGCGGGAGAGTTTCTCGGAGTCAGCCGAGGGAGGCTTGACCGGCATACCTGCGGTGCGCTCCCCTCCACTCTTTTCCTCCAGGCGCAGCCGGACCCCCTGGGCCTGATAGCCCCGGTGGGAGAGTGCCTCAGCCAGTTCGGTCGCCATCTGGTCGGCGTGGGCCAGCAGCGGTGCGCGGTCGCTCAGCGAGTCGTTGAAGGTGCGCGTACGCGCAAGCTGGAGCGGCGGGGTGGCGGGGTGTACGGGGCGAGGGTCCGCGCCGCGGGCCAGGTCGTGCAGCGGGCCGGCGTGAGACCCGAACTGGCGCACGACGGCCAGGCGGGGCAGCGCCGCCAGCGCGCCCAGCGTGCGCACGCCCAGCACGTGCAGCCGGCGCTGCATCTCGGGGCCGGCGGGGAGGGCAGAGAGGGGCAGCGGGGAGAGGAAGGCCCGCTCCTCGCCAGGCGGCACGACACACCCGCTGCCGGGCCGGGCGGCGCGGACGGCTTGCTCAGCCACGAACTTGCCGCTTCCTAGGCCTACCCGCACGTCCAGCCTGGAGATCTGGCCAGCCTCCAGGGCCAGTTGGTGAGCCAATCGAGTGTCGGAGCCAAAGCGCCTGTCCTGAGCGGAGCCGAAGGACCGCCCCAGGCCGGATACATCGGCGTACAGGAGACCCAGGCCGGCCGTCTCCACGGTGGGGGTGAAGCGGCCTGCGGCGGCAGCCAGTGCATCGTGGACAGCGTGGTAGGCTTCCTCGCGGGCGGGGACGAAGCAGGCGGCAGGGCAGAGTCTCTCGGCCTGGGAAAGGCGCATCCCAGGGCTAACGCCGGCCGCCGCGGCCTGCGGGCAGCAATCCAGCACCGCACCTGCATCCCAAGGCCGCCCGCCGACGACTAGCGGGCATCTGGCCAGGGATTGGTTGTGTTGCCGCTCGACTTGCACCGGCAGATGGAGGGCCAGGAGACAGGCCACTCTCATCACGCCACACCCCACTGTTGTTCCGCCCTGTAATAGAACATTTGTTCTATTATACTGCCATTGGGAGGGGTGTCAAGCGTGGGAGTGATTTGTGGCCGACTTATCCATTCAAGGCAACAAGGTGTATAATACCCCCAGACTTCAAACTCCCTTGGCGGGTTGCAGCTGTGGAGAACGCCGAACGAATTGCGATCAGAGCAGACGCTGGACGATCTGCACTACGCCATTCAGCGGGCGATCAACTGGGACGCCGACCATCTCTACTCGTTCCACATGAACGGGCAAAGGGGCGACCGACGCTACGCCTTTGCCTGTCCGTACGAAGACGACCGTCCACCGTGGACCGACGAAGCGGTCATCGGCGAGTTGGGGCTGGTGATGAAGCACAAGTTCCTGTACTACTTCGACTACGGGGACAGCCACGAGTTCGAGATAGAGGTGGCAGGTATCCGCCCCCAGGCTGAGCCGGGTGAGTACCCACGTGTGATGAACAGCCGGGGAGAAGTACCGCCACAGTACCATTGGTATGGTGAGTAAGTGTAGATCTATGCGTTTTATGCACTTTGGCTACCAACTTCATCGAACAAAAGAGAGGCAATGCAATGGACAAAGAGAGAGTGCGCGACTTGCTTTGGGAAGCGACGGTAGACTGCCACGACGAAGACGAAGAATGCACAGGCATTTTTATGCCCTGGCCGAAGGAGGTTTGAATTTCCCACTCGATGCCAGGGTGTTGGGAGAACACGTAGAGGTTGTGGACCTGGACGGAGCGAACAGCAGCCTCCGGCGTGGCATCGTAGCCCTCGTGCGCAAAGGGGACCAGGAGTATCCGGTGAGCCTGGCCGACCTCGAGTTTGTGGATCCAGACCCCACCAGCGCAGAATGGCTGGAGGTATATCGGTACTGGCTGGAACTAGTGAGATAGGGCATCCAGAGTCCGTGAATCCTGCCCATCTGTGTGCTGCAGGAGGAACAAATGACCACTTTACCTGAATTGACCGAATCCGACGTCCGCCGCTGGACCGACGAACGCTCGTTTGGGCGCGGCCGGGGATACTTCCGAGGCGGATACATCCTCAACCCACGCCGCCAAGGGGACACGCTTAAGGCCCGCTGCCAGGGTTCTCGCCCCCAGCCCTACCACGTGGAAATCACCCTGGGGCCGGATGGTATCGCCTCCGGCAAGTGCTCCTGCCCGGTGGGAGCAGGCGGCCACTGCAAACACGGTGTCGCCCTGCTCCTCACCTGGCTGCATCAGCCCGATGCTTTCCTGGCGGTCGAGGACATGGAGACGAACCTGGAGCGGCGCAGCAAGGCCGAACTCGTCGCCCTCATTCGCCGGATGTTGGACCGCTACCCCGACCTGGAGACGCTGCTCGAACTTCCCATCGTCAGCGAGGGGGAACCGCCGCCCGTGGACGCGGACGTCATCCGCCGGCAGGCGGGCAACGCCTTCGCCGGCATCGGGTACGACGACTGGGGAGCGACCTACGGCATCGCCCAGCAACTGCTGGAACTGGTCGAGATCGGCGACGATTACGCGGAGCGGGAAAGTTGGCGCGACGCGGCGACGATCTACCAGACCGTGACCCAAGAGACCCTGGAGCATTACGGGATGGTCGACGACGAAGAGGGGGACTTGCACCCGGTCGTCAATGGGTGTGTCGAGGGCCTGGGAGAGTGCTTGAAGGCGACGGAGGAGGACGTTCAGCGGGAAGTGCTTCTGTGCGCTCTGTTCGACGTCTACCGCTGGGACGTGGACTTTGGCGGCGTTGATATGGGATACCAGGCCCCGTCCATCATCCTGGAGCAGGCCACGCCGGAGGAGAAGCAGCAGGTCGCCGGATGGGTGCGGGCGGCTGTGCCTGCGGGTGAGTCGTGGAGCGATAACTACCATCGCCAGGTCTATGGTGGCTTCCTGCTGAGTTTGGAGGAAGACCAGATGGACGACGAAGCCTTCCTGCGCACCTGCCGCGAGACAAAACGATGGCGCGACCTGGTGGACCGTCTCCTCGCGCTGGGCCGGGTGGAGGAGGCTGGCGCCACAGCCCGTGAGGTGGGCGACTACGAACTACTCCGGCTGGCCGACGTTTTCGTCTCCCACGACCACGCCGACCTGGCCGAAGAACTGATCCGCGAGCGGGCGCCCACTAGCCGGGACAGCCGCCTGACCGTGTGGCTGAAAGAGCAGGCACGGGAGCGGGGCGACCTGGCAGAGGCGCTGGCCCTGGCGGAGACGTTGTTCTGGCAACGACCCACCGTGACAGGCTATCAAGAGTTGAGAGACCTCGCCCGGCTGTTAGAGCGGTGGGATGAGCTACGGACGGCGACCTTGGCCCGTCTGGCCGACGACGAACAATACCGCCTGTTGACCGAGATTCACCTGGAGGGAGGGAAAGTAGACCGGGCATTGGAGACGCTGGAACAGGTTCGCGCTTCGGCGTGGGGACGGCGCGGCGGCCCACTGTCCATCCGAGTGGCTCAGGCAGCGGAGGAGAGTCGGCCACGGGAAGCGATCCGCATCTACGTGGAGCGAGCCGAACAACTCATCGCGGCTCGTGGGCGGGGCAACTACGCGGAGGCGGCCAGGTACCTGTGCCGCATGCGCGATCTATACCACCGCCTGGACGAGCCGAAGACCTGGGAGGATTTCATCGCCGGCCTGCGAGAGCAAAACCGTCGCCTGCGTGCCCTGAAGGACGAACTGACCAAAGCGGGACTGTGATCTGCGAGGAGAGAATCGCCAATGTTCGAAAAGTGGAGACCTTCTAACGAACCCACCCGCTACGACGAGGCGCGGGTGGCGCAATTGGAACCAATCGAGATCGAACTCAAAAAGCTGGGGTTGCCCCTCGTTCGTATTCGCAAGCTCAACGGTATCCTCAACGCACTCGAAATGCAGATCGAGGACGGTGGCGATAGCCCGCAGGTCAACGCCCTGCTACTAGAAGCACTGCGGGAGGGTGTCAATCACCAGGTCGACAAGCGCCGGGCCAGGGCCGCCATGCGTGCCATAGACGCCTTTCACTTTCACGAAATCAAACGCTGGAAGCAGGTGAAAGCGGGCGACTTGCCGCCCATCGAGTTGACACCGGAGGAGCATCTCGATGACCTGATGCAGGATGGCTATGGGTTGTCGCAGGCAGGTCAAGGAACTGCCGCCTGTGACCGATGGCTGGAGGCGTGGGAGATAATCAAGCAGATGGCAACGCCCCAGATGCGCACCGTTGAGGCCTTTGACGATGCCTGTCCCGGCATGTTGCAGTCCGTGTTCAACTGGTGCTCTGATCTGGAGATAGGGCTGCATAACGCTGGCATTGACGACCTCATCTACCACGAACATCGGCTGCGCTACGCCCACGAATTCCTGGCCCAGTTCTCCGACGTGGATGCCGAGCGGCACGTCCAATTCACGCGGGCGGAGGGTGAGGCGCTGTGGAACCTGGGACGACGTACCGAGGCTGAGGCGGTCTACGAGAAGCTGGTCGAGCGTTTCCCGGACCAAGGATGGGGATACATAGGCTGGTCCGATCACTACTGGCTTTGGGGCGCTCCTGAGCCGAAGGAGTACGAGAGAGCCGAAGCGATCCTGCAACGCGCCCTGGCGCGCCCCAACTTGCGCTATCGCAACGATGTGCTGGAACGGCTAGAAAGTCTGCACGAGGAATGGGGCAGGCCGGAAAAGCAAGCTTCTGACGCCACTGAACCAGTCAGCCCAACTTCAAAACCCAAGCAGGCTTCGAGGCGCAGAAAGCACAGGCGTAAGAAACGAAAGCGTTAGAATGAACTCGATACCGAAACAAATAACCAAGTTGGCAACCAAAGCCCAGGCTCTGCGAGAGGGGACCGATACGTACTTCTCCGTCAACTGTCTGACCGGCCTCAAAAGCCTCTGCTGCGACGCTCATGTAGCTGCCCACTTTGTGCTGTACTTGGCCGAACAAACCCAGGAAAAGATGAACATAGCCGCTCGTTCAGAGTACATCAGCGAGGTGGACTGGGCGCACTATAAGGCGCTCGTCGCCGAAGCCATTGCCGCGATGAGAAGCTACCTGGAAGTACCCAGTGCTGCCAATTTGTCGGCTTTGCGAGATGTCCTGCTCAAAATCACCGAGGTGCAGGACGAGTATGAAAGGCAAAGGTGGGGGCCGGTACGACTGATTCACAGCCGGGATCTGTTGGTGGTGGAAGACGCGCTCCGCTGCTTCGTTTCCCCCGACGAGGCACCGTACTGGGCCTATCACACTGCCAGGCAGTATGCGGAGCGATATGACCCTCACTATGGCACTGGTCTCATTCCGGCCTCTACCCCGTTGTTAGAAGACATTGCTCAGTTCTGGCACAGCGATCAGGCTCACAGAGATTGATGGAGGGAACCGAGTATGCCTAGCTCAACGACACACGAACCATCTTTCACTCAACTGGTTGCCCAAGCTCTGATGAACGCTGACCGGCCTCTCACCGTGGCCGAGATCAAAGCGCGGGTGGAGATGATCCGCCCGGTGCGCGCCCGCGATCCGCAGGCCACCATTCGTGGGGCCATCAACAACGTCACGCTGGCGGTCAGCCTGGGCGGGCGTCCGTCTCGTTACACCTGGTGGCCCCGCCACCTGGTCGACAATGCCTTTCGCCAGCCTTTGGCCGACTCGGATCTGAAGGCCGGCACGCTGGTGGTGAACAAAGAAGTCTGGCTGGCTCTGTGGCCTGACTTCCACGCAGTCCCCTCGCGCAGCCAGGGCGAGGTGACGCTGCTGCTGTCTCCCTTCCCCCTACCAGGGGGAAGGGCCAGGGATGGGGGGGCCGTGCTCCAGGGCCGCATCCAGCACCTGGTAGCCGGTGAGGCTGTCTGGGGACTGCCGCCCACGTCGGCGTTGGCCGACTGGTATTGTCGGCAGGGGGCAACGCCCGACGACACCTTGATCGTGCGCGTGCTGGACGCAGATGCTCGCCGTTACGCAATGGCCCTGAGCCGTCGCATCGAACGGGATGAAACTGCCATCGCTGCCCGCAACCAGGCCTTGGCCGACGCTGCCGAAAAGGTGCTGCGGGCGGCGCGGGGGAGCCTGATAGATTCCTGGTTGATTCCTCGCCTCATCGCCCGCGGACGAGGAGCAGAGGAAGAGATAGGAGGAGGCTTGCCGGTATGCGCTGAGAAAGGAACGGGGCACTGGCGGGGTACACTGAACTGCAGCCACAGCCCACACTGGCACAGACGTTTCGGGGGGAGTTATGAGCAAGAAAGACAAACGGTCAAAGCGGCGACGGCGGACGTCAAAGCCCAAGAAGAACTATCGTAGTAAGAAGTACGTCGAATACATCTTTCATGCCGAGGTGGGGATATTGCAGGCGGCCACGCTGCTGCCAGAACTCACCGACGGCGAGGTGCTGGATGCGTTGAGAAAACTGGCTGACCAGATCCGTTCCAGCGGTTGGCCGCGCTTTCGAGAGCAGCCTCCCGGCACGGATGACCTGATTGCCTGGCTGATTGTCCACGAGTGGGAAGACATCTTCCGCCGTCGGGGTCGGCTCTCGAGGCGAGACATGGTGGGATGTCTGAACACGGTGATCGAGTCCACTGGGACTCACGTGCGCAAGCCGGGAGGACGTAGCTACCTCAAGTACCTCAAGAAGTTCATGAAGCGGGCGGGCGTTTCCATAGACATGGTACCGGCCGAAGAGTTTGAGGACGAGTTGGAAGACGAGTTTGAGTTTGAGGACGACGAACTGTTTTACGACCCGGATCGAATGTCCCTGGCCGAATTAGGCACGCTCTTCCTGAAAGAGCCGGATGTCATCGGGGTAGACGATGCGTTTGAAAATCGGGCACACGCACGAATCACCGCTGGGAGGGCCGGCGAGGTGATCGCGCTATGCCAGCGGTTGCTGGGACAGACCGACGAGCCGTACATCTGTGCAATCCTGCACACCTTGCTGGGCATGGCCTACCGCCACAAGGGCGACCTGGAGCAGGCCGTGGCGATGTTCCAGGCAGCGCAGTCGCCGAGGTTAACTTACACGGATGCGCTGGACAGGCTGGCCGAAACGTATCGTGAGATGGGGGAGTACGAGCAGGCCGTAAAGACGTGGCGGGAATGTCTGGCAGACCCGCGCTCGGACGTCTACTTCTACCGGCAGATTGCCCAAACCTATCGCCAAGCGGGCGATCTGGCTGGTGAGGAGGCGGCTCTGCGCGACCTGGTAACGGCAAGCAAACGGGGCGGGTGCCTGTTTCTGGGCAGGGGGGCGCGCGATAGCATCGCTGCGTTGGCACAATTGGCTGACTGCCTGCGCCGTCAGGGCCGCGAGTCCGAATGGGAAGCGCTAGCCGACCGCATCCGCCGGTCTCATCCCCACATCCGGGGCGATCATTTCGCAGACTGGGCGTACTGGGTGCGAGAGTGGATGTTGATTGACGAGCAAGACGTTCCTCTGGGCCGTCTTGAAGATTACGATGGACAGGAGCCGGGTCCGGTACACTGGATCCCCGTATTGCGGGCCGTGTTATACGACCAGATTGGCCGTCCGCGTGATGCAGCCCCGTTCTGGCGCAGAGTGCAGCGCGAGATCGCCGGCAAGCCGTATACCTGGGTGCTGACGAGGACTCACGACATCCTGGGTGACCTGCTGCCGCCTTCTAGCCAGTTGTTTGAGATGATCGAGGGAACACAAGCATAACGACACGGCCCCGGTTGAGGAAGGAGCACTGCCTGAGATGAGAAGAAGAGAAAAGAGACGACGCAAGCCGAGAGGACGCTCCGGTCGTCCTGCGACCAGACCCGACCGATCCTGATGGCCGGGATCTCGCCGGCCGCTGCCAGGCGATAGAGGGTCGCCGACGCCATCCGCAGGTACGCGGCCGCTTCTTTCGCCGTCAGCACCTCGGGCAGTGCACTTTTAGTTTCTACCATCCTCGCATAGGTCATTGTCTGGCCTCCGCTCTATCTCTGCACTGCCGGTAATCGTCAGCACTGTTGGGCACCACGTGGCACACGGCGACGTCCAGAAACCGGGAACGCAGTCTTGGCTCTGAGATGTCGTCCGGCCGAACGTTGCTCACCACCAACGTATGCGCCCTGGCGATGTACCGGGCGTTGAAGACGCGGAACAGCACCTCGGCGGCCCAGTCGGTCAGCCGTTCCGTTCCCAGGTCGTCCACCACCAGACAGGGCACGCGCTGGCATAACCCGATCAGGTTCTCCGCTTGCCCCGTATCGAAGCCATCCCTGATCATCGCCAGGAGTTCCGGGGCAGTGGCAAAGAGAACCGCTCTGCCCTGAGCAACCAGGTGATTGGCGGCCGCCCCTGCCAGGTGGGTCTTCCCGTTTCCGGGCGGTCCGTACATATACACCCAGGGGACTTTTCCCTGAACAAAGCGGATGATCGCGTTGCGTACATTCACCAGCCGCCTGTCCTTTTGCGTATCAAAGTTCTCGAAGGTGCACGCCAGAAGATCGCCCAGGAGAGCCGTATAGCGCATAATGGGCTCCCGCAGCAGTTCCATCAGTCGCATCTCACGGAGTTCGCGGGCCGCGTCGCCGCACGCGGGGCAGGGGACAAACTTGCCGAAACGCGGATCGGCTGGATTATGGATGTCCAGCTTCGTCAATCCCAGCCCACCGCACTCGGGACAGTGGGCGATGGTCTGCTCCAACTGGTACATTCTGTCGACGTGTGCTTTGTCACTCATCGGTCATTATCTCCTCACGGCAGCGGGAGCGGCTCCTCCGGTTCCACCTCCGGCATCTCATCGGGGGAGACGACGCACCCGCGCTGCCCCCTGGCGCGCCCCGAGCCAGGCCTTGAGTTTGTCGAAGGATCGGCCCGCCGGCTTTTGTTGAGACCAGTCTGAGACTTCTTCGGCTTTGGTCGGCCATCGTTCTCCAGGCATGCTCCCAGGTAATCCAAACGGCGAACGTTCGATCTGACCACCGCGTCGAACGCCCGCCGCCACCTGCTCAGGTCTCGGTACTCCTCGGTGAGCACCAGGAGCTTCTGTGCCACGCCCTCGGTGACGGCGCCGATCTCCGCCTCGTAGAGCCGTATCACCTCGCACAGCACGGGGTCTCGATCAGGGGGTGCAGATCTGGCCGGACGCCGTGGTTCGGGCACTGGTTCGGAGGGCTGCTCCGTGGTCTCGCTCAACGGCGGCATCGCCATCCGGCCGGTGACGACTGCCTCGACCAGGTCCGGCGTCACCTGCGCGACCCGCCGGCCGAGTTCGACGATGGTGGTCAGCAGGCCGGTCAGGTCGGTCTGCTCCGGCCCAGGGCCTACCAGGTGTACCAACGAATCCAGGCCATCTGCTGCCAACTCCTGGCCATTGGCAACGCACCAGGTAGCGGCGATGGCCTGCTCGAACGGGGGCGGGGTCTTGCCCACGCCAGCCACCACCAGTCTTGTTCTCATTCCCAGGGCATACGGATTGCCCTCCACCAGCCAGCGATCGGTGATGGCGCGGATCAGGTTGACCGAACCCACGGGGCCGTTGGCGATGGCATCCAGCACCGCGTCCAGCACCCATCCCGCGCCACCGGCATCCGGCCAGGTTCGTGACGGGCATTCCAGCGCTGCCTGGTGTAACTCGGCCGCGAGGGTGTAGAACGGCACATCGGCCCGTGCTCTCAGCTTGGAGGGCAGCAACGCCAGTGCTCTATCCAGGGCCAGGTTGAATGCCTGGTCGGGGTCCAGGCCGTCAGGCTGCACCGGGTATTGGTTTTTCAGTGCCGCTATGCTCAATCTGCGAGGTTGGCGCGTGGGGGGAGGGTCTTTATCTTTATTATCATTAGCATGCAAGCATGCATGCGTTACGAAATTGGAACTAAGGGGCTCGTTAGTTCCAAAATCGGCATTCAGGGAACCGTCTTTTGGCCCCTGAATGCCAAGATTGGCATTCAGGCCCTGAGTGTCGAATTTGGCATTCAGGGGTTCGTCAGTTCCAAAATCGGCATTCAGGGAACCGCTTTCCGGTCCCTGAATGCCAAAATCGGGAATCAGGGCACGAAGTCTCTCGGCGTCTTCCGGGGTAGGTACGTCATCCATCAGCAACTCCAGGACGAACCCTACACGCTGGGGCGGTTTGCCTGCCTTCACCAGCCGGTACAGGTATCGCAGCTGGGGGATGAACAGGCGTAACGCTTCTACTTGCCGAATCTCGTATTGCTTGTATCCCCCTTCAGAGGGCAGGCGCAGCCGCCGCCATTTCTCTTCACCCTCGATAGGTTCGCTGGCCAGCAGGCGGTACAGTTCTTTCTCCGTCATCCCCAGGCTGCTTGCCAGTTCGCGTCCCGTGATCTCTATCTGCATAACCCCGCTCTCATCACCTGTGGCTTCGTCCTTGCCCTCGTCGTCTCCGTCCAAGCCCACCTGCTTCAAGTATGCCCAACGGAGCATAGTCACCAGGAACCACCGTGCCCAACCCAGGATGGGGAGCCACTTCCGCCACCAGTACTCGGTGACGGCTACGACCAGGCCGGGCTTGGTCGTGGCATTCACAGGGTTTTGCCATAGGGCACGCAGTCCCACCAGCGCTGCGATCTGGGGCCAGTTCTGTGTCTTGAGAGCCTGATCTCCGTTCATAGCATACCCTCTGGTAGATAGTGGCCCGGCGGCGACGGGAACCCTCGATGGTTGGTTTCTCTCATTCTCATATCCTCCCACTCTCGACCTGCTTTCTAGCTCAAGGATAATAGACCAGGTAGCTCTACACTAAACCGTAGGGCAGCACGAGTTGCCTCGTGAACCGCCCAATACGGGATTGAAATTGAGGTCTTGCATCATATGTGGCAACTAACAACGAGCAAATGAGACGATCACAGTCAAGTACAGACTTACCATAGACCATCAATCCATACACAACTCCATACACGAACTAAAATCAGAATAGAAACTCAATAGCAAAGAAACGACAGTTACAACCCATGACCAGAGTATCGGATAACAAGACCATCAACTGAAGACACAGGGAAAACCTATCCATCATCTGGTACTACAAGATCAAGATCAAGGTCAATGAGAAACCAAGATTCATACGAAGTGAAATAGAACAGAGATGAAGTAGAGTAATAAGAATATATAATCATTCCAACGGGTTTTCGGCCTGCCATCCCCTATATATGGCGGTTTGGAATTTGTGTACCCCCAGATGTATGGGTTTTCACCTCAAGCAGCAAAAGCAGTTTTTGAGGAAAGTTTCCACACCCTATTTCGCTGTCGGCCCCAACAACTTCCGTAATCGCTGCCCGTTGACCATCAGCCGAGCCGGTACGTTGCGCGTCGCGAGGGTCGCTCCTCGCAGTTCCGACAGAGCCAAACGAACTCGATGCGTACTCAGACGCGCTATTTGCATGAGTTCCTCGATGCTGTGTCCCTCGGCATCGTTGCTCAACACAACAAAGACCTTCCGGGCCTCAGGTACCAGGTGTTTGTAGATCTCTTTCAGGCATTCGTCGTGCATTGTATGCTCCTTGTCAAAGTCAAATCATCAGATGTGTATCAGGTATCCTTTTCGCTCTTCACCACGATTTGCACGTCCGGTTCTTGTCTATCCGCCTTCGCGGTCACGAGCCTGCATCGCCAGGGACCTGCCCTGCCTGTCCCGAGCGTAGCCGAGGGAAGCCTATCGAAGGGCCTGGGGATCAAAGCAGAAGTGGCGGCCGACCAACGGGTAGACGACTTCCACGTCCGTCGGCCCGGCTCGGTTCTTGGCCACGACGAAGCCCACCTCGCGCTCACCTTCCTCTCGGCGGGGAAGCATCATGATCACTGCGTCTGGCTCATACTTCACCGCCGAACCGCCCAGCAGGTCCTGTACCCTCGGCTCGTCCCGCTTAAGCCCCTCGGGGTCAACCGCCGCCACCGCGACGACCGGGACGCCGAACTCCAGGGCCAGGTCTTTCAACCCCTGGGTCACCAGGATCACCTGGCGGTCCGGCGGCATATCCCGGCTGTCCAGTGAGTAGGGGACTTTCTGCAGGTAGTCCACGAACAGAACCGCCCGGCCCGGTTGCTCCTGCTGTAGCCAGGCAGCATAAGTCCTGAGCACGTTGAGCGTCGTCTTCACGGGATGGCCCCGGGTGATCAGCAGCCGGTCCAGGTAACCGGCCACGTGCTCGTCCCACGCACGCCGTGCCGACGGGTGAGCCTGGAGTACCGCCTGTAGCCCCTGGACAAAGGGCGTCACCGTCCCATATCCACCCCCACCAGACATACTGGGAACGGCTTGCAGGACTGCTTGCCGGATGTCGCTCAGCGTCACACCTTCCTGGCTCTCCCCGGACGCCAGGTAGCTCTCCATGCACAGCAACCGGTGGAACAGGTGTACCTCGTCGTGCTCGTAGCACACCAGGCAGCCGACTCCGCCGGTCAATGCCACGTTGCGGGCAGCCTGCAGGGCCCAGATGGTCTTGCCCACGTTCTGTCGCCCGCCCAGGAGCAGCAGGCAGCCGGAGAGGAACCCACCGCCCAGCACGTCGTCGAGTTCTTCGAACCCAGTCGAGATGGGCAGGTAGCCCTCCAGTTGCCCCCTGCGTATGCGGTCGTCAAACTCCCGGCTGATCTCGGCTACCGACTGCGGGAAACGCAGGCCGGTGGGCAGGATGAGTTGTTTTGTCATATCACCTCGGACGCGCAATGTGGCTCTTGCTGCTGGCTTTCCTTCTCCGCCGCCGGTACCAGGCTCGACGGTGTTCGGGTGAACAGTACTTCTGGTTCGGGTGGGCGAAGACGTACCACGTGCGGGCCGGGTGGCGTCTGCCCTCCTCCGCCTCGGCGACACACTCGGGACACTGGCGGGGCGTTCCCAGGACGATGGTGCCCGAGGGAAGGTCTGCTGCAGCTACGACACCGGAGGGCACCGAGCGCAGCTCGGCCGGAAAGTCCAGCCCCCGTCCGTTGCCAGAGAAGCCCACATCCTCCAGTCGTTTCCGAAAGGCGAGGGAAGGGGGGCGGTCGGTCTCCAACTCTCCCAGGTACATCCGCACCAGATACCCGCCACTGCGGTAGCCCAAGAGTCCCTCCAGTTCTTCAGGATCGAGGCTCCGTTCCACCATCCAGGCTCGGAGTGTCTTTCGGAAGTTTCCCACCTGCTGTTCTGTCCAGTGGTTGACTTTGGGGTGCCTACCGCGCATTGTTCTACTCTCTTTTTGGGGCGCTCTGGTTGCCTTCTCGGTGTCCACAGGGACACCTCCTACAAAAATCTACATGCGCTCAGAGCGTTTTTTCTCCGATTCAGGTGTTACGGGTCATCTTGCGTCAAAAACCCCTCTCCGGCGTCAACAACGGCTTGTAGGAAGGAGACGTAGCTGCGAGCCCAATTCATCATTTCTCGCCTCTTCTTTGGCGGCAACTGCGCGATCTGGGCAGCCAGGTGAGTGGAATCGGGAAGATCATCACCGGCGGCGAAGCGGAGGCTGGCTCGGAAACGGGCCATAGTGCGGACGGCGCTATTTCCCCCTACCTGTGCCTCCTTCGGCCCTTCGGCAGGCTTCCCTCGGGTACGCTCGGGACAGGCAGGGCAGGCTCCTTTGATGCGCCTGGCCTCCGTCGCCACCTGAGTGGGGGCCATCTCGCCTGCGGCCAGGGCCTGGACCAGCCTGATTTGCTCCACCGGATTATCCAGGGAAGCGATGGGCCGGAGGGCTCTCTCGGCGAGGCAGGCCGCCTCTGCCAGGGCCTGGGCCTCCGGCGGCAGGGAGAGCAGGGCCAAGTAGTGACGCACCGTCCTGCCGGTCATTCCCCGACCGGTCAGTTCGGCCAGTCGTTGACCGGTCAGGTCATCCAGTTGACTCACAGTGATCGCGTCCAGGTGTCGGGGTCGCCCCCCCAGGTTTGTGGAACCACCGGTTCCAGAAACCTCTTGGCCAACAGGTGGATGTTGGGAGTTTGTGGAACCACTGGTTCCAGAAACCTCCACGGCCACCATCTCCCGCACACGTGCGATAGCCCGAGCACGGGCGATGGCGGAGAGGTCGCGGCGGTGTACGTTCTCCGCCTGCTGTCTTGCCAGCACCGTCAACTCATCGTCCGGCAATGGTTGCACGCGGGCCAGAATGGTCGAGGCCTCGACCCGCAATAGGAGATCTCGCAGCAACACGTGAGCCCACCAGCGCCGTTCTCCCTCGGCGATCCGATACTGCCTCCCACCCAGATCGTAGACGTTGATCGGCTGGCGCAGGCCATGGCGAACGATGGAGTCGCCCAGTTCCACCAGCCCTTCCAGCGTCAGTTGCAGTGCCAGGTCCAGCACGCCCTCCTCCCGTCGCCTCGCCAGCGCCTCCGCCGGGGAGAGGTCGTGGGAACGCATTGTCTGATACAGGTTCTCACCAAGGCACCGTTGCCACGCTTCCCACAGCACGTCGGCCGGGGACGCGCCGTCCAGTAGTTGCTCCCGCAGGTCGCCGGACAGGACGTGGCGGGGCTGGTTGGAATCGGGATGGCAGGCCTCCAGTTCCGGGGTGATCAGCATCTCACCCTCCGCGTCTCCCGCCCGCGTGCCGTATGGATCTACCACTCCCAGGATGTCCAGCGCACTGCCAAACTGTTTCCTCGCCATTTCCACTACCTCCAGTGCTCGTTATTCCTCTGACGGGCAGGGAGCCTGTACGTGACTGCCACTGTGGGCACGTCGGACCACCTCCGCCGCCAGGTGTCCATAAGCCTGTGCCCCAGCGCTTGCGGGGGCGTAGGCGAAGATGTCCTTCCCGGCGGCGTTGGCCTCGCTCAAAGCCACCCGGCGCGGGATGGGTTCCAATACCAGATCCCCAAACTCCTGCCTCAGTTGTCTCTGAGAGTCCCGGGCCAGAACCGTGTGATCGGCGAAGGTCGGCAGTACGCCTGACACCTGCAAGCCGGAGTTGCTCTGCCGGACCATCTCGACGGTGCGTAAGAGGATTCCCAGTCCGACGAGGGGGAAGAGACCAGGGTCCACCGGGATGAGAACATCGGTGGCCGCCATCAAACCGTTGACCGTAAGGAGGCTGAGGCTGGGGGGACAATCAACGACGACGAAGTGGTAACGGTCGAGAATCGGGGCCAGCGCCCGGGCCAGCCTGCGCTCCCGCTCGAAGGCGGTCACCAGTTCCAGTTCAGCAGCGGCCAGGTTGAGATGTGCCGGGAGAATGTCCAGGCTGCCCTCCGGGGCGCGGCGAGTGGCGGGCAAAGTGACTCGCCGGACCACATCGGTGACGGAAGCCCTCTCCATCAGGATCTCGTAGACCACCGGGGCCTGTTGGGGACCGGCGGCGAATGGCACGCCCAGGAAGACGGCGGTGGTGTTGGCCTGCGGATCCAGGTCTATCAGAAGAACCTGCTGGTCATCTGCCATGCCCCGCGCCAGGGCAGCAGCCAGGTTCACGGCGGTGGTCGTCTTGCCAGAGCCGCCCTTTTGGTTGACGACGGCTATTGTCCTCATTTCTCCTCCCCTGATCGTTCCTCCAACGTGATGTTCTCTGAGAGAGCGCTGGCAGCCGGTGGGCGGCCAGAAGCAAGCCGCCCACCGGCTCCGACTATACGTTCCGTTTACCAACCGTATACCCACGGCTTCAGCGGAACACGAAAGACCTCCGTATCACAAACCATCCGACGATGGCGTCACCACCGGCGTTGTCGAGAGTGGAGTAGGCGAGCTCAGCGGCACCGGGTCTCTACGCCCAGGGCCTTCCCCGCGCAGCAGGGCGCGCAAGGCTTCCCACCGGGCAGGCAAGTCGCGCCAGAGGTTCTCCCACCGTCCCGGAGGCACCATCACCTTCGCCGTGACCACCATCACCGCCACGATCAGCACGACGAGCACTGCACCGTTCACCCATCCTCCTCTGCCTGCCTGAGATCGTTTCGTAGCCTCAACTTTCTTCTTCCAGGATTTCGCGGGCATTCTGCCCCTCCCGCCTATATCTATCACGCCCGGCACAAGAAGAAACCCGGCACCGGCACAGATAACCTGCAACTGTGACCTCGAGCGCCCATTTTCGAACCACTCTCTACCGCCCCGACGACACCAGAAACGGCACTCCCAGCAAGACCAGCAGGCCGACTATCACCGACGCCAAGAACGCGCCGGCAACCCAGGCATATCCTTCCACCCGGTTCAACAGCCCATCGAGACCTGGTCCCGCCGGCCCCAACCTCCGCACCCAGCGCACGCCAATCAAGACGCCAACCCAACACACGGGCGTCAGCACGGCGACCAGGACCAATCCCTCGAGAAATGCTCCTCCTAGTCCTCCCAGGACGTTGACCAGGAGCAACGCCAGGAACACACCTGCTCCCCAGGCATACCTCTCTCCCTGGTCAAACAGGTCGTCGAGGCCCGGCCCCACCAGGCCCGTCTGCCGTATCCGGCGCACGAGCACCAGCACACCGACCCAACATAAGGGCGTCAACGCCGCTACCAGCAACAGTCCCTCGAGCAGTTGCATCAACCCCGCTCCCCTACGAGGCGCACTCTCCTGGTGACGTCGTGCACACCTCTCCATACGGCAGCGCCTACGCCTCGCCTCTATATCGCCTCCCGGGTGGCGGTCAGGATGTCCAGCGGCGCGACGTCGTACTCGGCAGCCAGTTGGGAGACCTGCTCCAGCCACTGCCGTTCCCTGTGCGGGTAGGGAGCCACGACCAGGAGGCAGAACCGCTCTCCAAACCGGCGGTGCTCCGCGCAGCTACGGAAATCGTAGTAAGTCTCCACTTTCTTGCCCAGCCTCTTGGTACTGGCGGTGCCCCGGTCTATCTCGACGAAGAACACCCTGTCTCCCCAACGTATCCGGGCGTCGGGGGCCAGTACCCGGCGCTCCCCGCCCAGTGTGAAGTAGACGTAAGCCTCCCGCTCGTCGTACCAGGTGATCGCCCGACGGTGGTGAGGAGCCTCCCGGGCCAGCGCCAGGACGATCTCCCGCGCCTCCTGGGTGTGCTCGAAGACGCGCACCAGGTGCGACACGCTGACCTCGCCGTGCCTGACCGACCAGCCCCTGGCGCGAGCGTAGGCCGGCGTCGAAGCGCCGCAGGCGGCGGCCAGGAAAGCCAACCCCGCGTAGGTGAGGAAGTAGTACCGGTGAAGAAGATTGGGATCGGCAACGTAGTCCCCGACCAGTCCCCGGCGCTTGAGATCGCCGAGGACACGCCGCACCCACTCCTCGCTCCTCCTACCGGCCAGGACGGCGAGGTCTTCTGCCTCGATCAGGGGAAGACCTGCCAAAATGGAAAGCAGCACCTTCTGGAGAGGCGACAACTCCACGACCAGCCGGGAATTGCCCTGCCATCTCCCCCGGAAACTCATCACCCCAGGACTCAGCAGTTGCCTCTCTCCCCATGGCCTGGGCAACGTCTTCACGAACCCGCCCAGGCTGATGGTGTCCAGGATGGCGGGGACGTAGCAGGCGGCGTCAGGGACGCCCTGTGCGGCGATGATCGCCCGCGTCGTCAGACCCAGGTGCGGTCCCTGGAGATCGAGATGACCCGCCAGCGCAGACAGCGTGGCGACACCTCGTGTTTCGTCGGCGGCGACGAACAGCAACCCTGCGCCCGTTCTGGCGGCGACGGCAGCCACGCGCCGGAGACGGTGCCGGTACAGCCTGGCCGGCCTTTCACCCCGATCCCATTCGACGATCAGTTGGCGGCCGTCCACCGTCAGCGCTGCGCCGTGCAACGACACGCCGCGTACGCCGGGAGTGAGCACCTGCCATCGGAGCACCGGCAACCCGGCACGTTGCACGGAGATGAACAGGTTACGCATCTCATAGACCATTGCGATCCGTTCCAGGAAGCGAGGTCTCCCCCGCCGACGGGGAACTGAAAGCCGCGCTTCCCCAACCGGGGTCAGGTAGTAGAAGGCGCGTGCCCGTATGCCCGGGTGGCGGGGATTAGCACTTCCCACCAGACCCTCTTCCTCCAACTCGCCCAGCCTGCGGTAGACCCAGGATTGCGAGGCGCCATGCAAACGACACAATTGGTGCACGGCGATGAAGGGATGCTCGCCGACGTGTCCCAGTAACGATGCCATGACCACCTACGTGATGAACCACAGATACGCCAACGCCCCCAGCACCAGCCCCGGCGTCGTGGGGCGGCCCTGCTCCTTCAAGTCTTCCCGGGACGGGTAGCGTCCACCCGACATACCCTGCCCGGCCTGCACCAACAGGCCCAAAGCGTCACGACGATACAGCGCCACCAACCAAGCAATGCTCGCCAGTGCCAGCCCGCCCCACAGCGCCACCACCATTCCCGGATCGGGAAAGAAGGTTACCAGGGCCATGAAGACCCGCACATCTCCACCACCCAATACGTGTAGCGTCCACAGCACGTACACGACTCCCCACCACAGGGCAACGAGTTGGGTAGCGGGATCGTTCAACACTTCGGCTCCCCATTGCGCACCGCCTACGAGCAAGACGAGGCCCGGACCACGCCATACCTGGGGCAGTACTTCGACCAGGATCAGGCCCATTAGAAGGAAGAGTAGTACCAAAGAGCCTTCCCAGACTCTGGTAGCGGTGGCGGCCAGCAGCAGCGGCCAGGCGACCAGGTGCGGCACGCGCTTCGTCTTGAGATCCCAGGCAGCGACGACAATCAGCAACATACTCAGCACAACCTTCCAGGCAACGGTCCACTCCATGCTCGTTCTCCTCGTGTCAATTCTTCCTTCTCTTGCTGCGCGTGTGTTTCGAGCGTGGTGGCTTCTCCAGCTCCTCCGGCATGGGAGAACTGGTCGGCGTGCCGACGCTGAAGAGAGAGGGTTGCCCGGCGCTCCCACCGGCCCCCTCTGACTCAGACCGCAATTCCTCCATTGCTTCCTCCGCCCTGCGCTTCGCTTCCTCCAACTCTGCTTCCTCTGTAACCTCGTTTGCCACCCCGCGCCAGTGTGCGACCTGCTTCTCGAACTTCTGCAGGTCCATCTTGTACGCCTTCTCAATGTGCTCGCGGTATCGTCGCTCTGCCTTTGCACCATCGACGGTGTAGCGATGGTTGCGCTCCTGCACCGCCCGGGCTATCCCCGCGTCTCCCTCGGGCGCGTCGAGCAGGTCTACGCGCATGACGGGCAAGGGCCTGCCATCCCGCTGTGTCTTGAGAAAGCAGGCGTGATCGGGCAGGTTGACGATGTGATGAGCCTTGACCTGCTCATCCCCCAGCTCCCACACCAGTTCTCGTGCATCCCGCCCCGAGGTCTGAAAGACGGCCAGTGTGTCGATGTTCGCCAGCGTCGTGTCCAGCAACCCGGTCTCGATTGCGTCGAGCTGCGACAGCGACTGGGCCACCAGCGTGAAGTCGGCCCCCATCTTCATCAGTTCGGCCAGCAGGGTCTGGTAGGAGAACGGGATGGAACTGCACTCGTCGATGAAGCAGGTCGCGCGAGGGCGTTGTCTCGGGGGAAGGCTCTGGCTGGCCCTGATCGCCGCCTCCAGGTACGAGAGCAACAGCGACCCCAGGAAGCCCGTGTTGTCCAGGCCGATGCTGCCGCCGGGCAGGTTGACCAGCAGGATGCCGTTCCGGGCGACCAGGTCGAGGAAGTTGATCGTGCTGTCCGGGCGAGAGATGATGCGCCGCACGGTTGGGCTGGCGGCGAAGCGCTGGATCTTGGTCAGCACGGGGTTGACGATCTCCAACCGCTGGCGCTCGTGCAGTTTGTCGTAGTAGCCGTACCACCACATCATCAGTTCTGGGTCGCTCACGATTTGCTCTCGCATGCCGGCTTGAAAGTGCTTCAGTATGAGGGTCGCCTGTACGTCGAGCACCGTGTACTGCTCTGCACGATCCCGCGCTTGATTGGCCCGTACGAGGGTCCACACGACGTGACGCAGCACGTCCTCCATGCGGGGCCCCCAATAGTCGCTCCAGATGCGCCGCCCGGCGTAGATGAAGCTCTCGACGAGTAGCTCTGGAGAGAAGCCCATCTGCGTGTCGAGCAGGTTCCAGCCAGGGACGCGCATCTCGTCGCCGAAGTCCAGGTAGACGACGTCGTCCACGCGCTCCGGGGGCACCATTCGCACCAGCCTCTTCACGGCATCCCCGTGGGGATCGATGAACACGACGGCACGCCGCCTGGCTCTATCATGCTTCACACCACGCCGGTCGCCTTGCTCTCGGCCATCGGTAGCGTGGGGAATCTGGCACGCCGCCTGGGCCAGGTGTAGCATCAGCGTCGTCTTCCCGCGCCGCGTCCTGGCCACCAGCAGCTTGTTGCGCTTCACGGCCGACGGCGGCAGGCAGACGGGGATGGTCCGCCCGTGATGGCTGGAGGTGCCGATGGGCACGCCCTCAGCCACGTCCTCGGGCAGTGGCAACAGCTGCAGGGACAGCACGCGCGGCACCAGTTGTGCCCCGTCGCCCCACGGCAGGTGCCACAGACTGGCCGCCTCAGCCGCGTTGATGATGTTGCGCGGACTACCCGGGAGACGTAGCCTGCTCTTCCATCCGTCGTCCCACCCGCCGTCCAGGTCGCACGGATCAAACACCGTCTCCTCCAACGTGAGCGCGTTTCCCGCGCCGGTGTTGAACTGGCGATAGGCCGACGCCAGTTGCAGCATCCGCCGCCGTGCCTGTTCCTGCGTGGGAGCCCCTACCGCCAGCCGCAGTTGGAAGCGGTAGCCCGGCAGGAAGATCTTGCGCATCACCTGTCCCGCCTCGGCGTGCAGCCGGTCGCGCCCGAAAGAACGATAGGCGCGCAGGGCCAGGTAGCCCGCGGGGAGCAACCCCAGCCCCAGGAGGCTCGCGTGAAGCCATTTGCCTGCCACGGCCCAGGTGACCAGTCTGAGCAGGGCAGCCAATCCCACGCCGATCCCCCCTGCCAGCAGCAGGCCGCCGGCAAACCCCAACGGTGATTCGGTCTTGATGCGCACGTCCGGCGGGCGGGTCAAAGACTGAAAGCCGTCGGCCCAATCGTCGGGTGCGGGTCGCAGAAGCAACTGGCTCAACAACCGTTCCCCTTCGACAGGCTCAGGGCAGGCTCCTTCGGCAGCCTCGGGGCAGGCTCCCTCCGCCACGCGCCCGAAGCCCCCCAGGACGCCCAGGATGGGGTCGGCCTCGCGGAAGTCGCCGTCCCGGTAGGTGCGCAGCGGCAGCGCCTCGAACCGCCGCAGGTGCAACCGGCCCATGGCCACCTTTCTCCCGCCGTCTGGCTCAAACTGCTCGACCAGGGCTACCACTCGCAACTGTCGTGCCGGGTCATTCTCCTCCGTCAACGGGTGAAACTCGACTTGCCCGTAGACGTTTTCCAACTGGGAGCAGAGGTGGGTCAGCACGGCCCGGCGGGCACGTGCGATGAAATGAGACCCGTTTTTGTCTGCGGCGATCTCCAGGGCGAAGGGCACCTGCAACCCCAGCGAGCTCAGCAACCCCTCCAGCGCCAGCGCATCCACCGTGTTACCTGCCGGCGGGATGACCTCGACGGCGACGACGCCATCGTCGTCTCCTTGGAAGAGGATATCCGTCTCGCGTTCCACACCTTCAGGATGGAGGAACGCATCGACGGACCGCTGCGTTTCGCGGGCCTCCTCCGAGAGGGCAATAGCAGGCAAAGAGGTGCCGATTCCCATCCTTTGCAGCGGCTGTCCGCAGCAGAAGTAGCTGCGTGCGGCAGCCTCCTGTGGGGCATACTCCCGGCCACAGGTCTGACAATGATATAGTGACCGCTTCGCTCTCAGATTCAATGCACTCTCCACAATAATGGTACACTACCGAGTATCGGAGTGGCAGAAAACGCCCGGTCAGCCACTCCTGCTTCTCCGTCGCTTTTTTCTCCTCACTCGAGGTCTCCAGTCCGACGCTTTGCGTACCACCAGGTACCAGGCCACGTTCCTGGGCAGCGTGGTCTGTCCGTTACGCGACTCCTGCGCCAGGTGATCCCACAATGCCTGGGCCTCGACCCGGGCGAAGGGAGAAAGCGCCGTGTCCAGGGCTATCACCCGGTCGCGCCAGCGGATGGCCCGGCTCTTGCGCAGGCGGGATGGGTCGGTGGTGAACAGATAGTGCCGGCCGTTTCCGGCGACGACGAAACACGGGTGAGAGTTGGCAGAGACCTCGACCTCGTCGATCGAGGTGCTATCGGTGCCAACCCCGGCGTCGACCAACAGTTGCCTGACTACCTCACGCCAGGCATCTGGCTCGCCGGTCAGGCGGCCGCGCAATTGCTCCAGGCGTGCGGTCAGATCCCGGCCAAACGCCTGCTCCAGTTCCTGCGATTTCTGGCGGCGATAGGTGCGTTCCAGGGAACGCACTGCCGCCGCCTGGGAAAGCGAGGCGAAGCCGTTGAGGGCCAGCCCGGCCAGGAGTGCCGCCACGATCACACTGCTGGTGACCGTTGCAGTGGTCGTGGCCGGATCCACCGGTACCGGCTCCAGCCGGTGCAGCGGGATGGTGACCTCGCCATCCCGCGCCTCCTCGACGATCAGCGGCTCCCCCACCCACTGCCAGCCTTCCGGGGGCACGACAGTCAGCCTGGCACGGCCGAGGCCCGCCAGGGGCAGGCTGAAACGGCCGCTGTCGTCAGTCGCCTCCACCACCTGGCCGTCCAGGAGCACCGGCACCCCGGCGATCCCCGGTTCTCCGGGATCCTGCGTCGTGCTACGATCCCGATCGTTGAACACCCGGCCGGTGACCACCGGTGCCGGTGTAGGAGTGTAGGCCGGCCAGGGCATAGCGTTGGATGTGAGCGGTTCCGGCGTAGCCGCAGGCAGCCCCAGTGGGTCCACGGCCACTCCGAGATGGTGTATCTCGTAATGGAGGTGAGCCCCGGTGATTTTCTCGCCCGTGTCGCCGCTCAGCCCAATCCGTTGCCCGCGCTCCACGTAGTCACCCCGGCGCACGTCCACCCGGTCGAGGTGCCCGTACCAGGACTCCCACTCTGGAGGATCGCCCTCCGATCTGACGATGATCAGGTTGCCGAAGTCGCCCCCGACCCATCCTCCGCATACCACCGTGCCGGCGTGGGTGGCCGAGATCGGCGTTCCGCCCCACAGGCTGATGTCGATCCCCCGGTGGTGGGCGTGAAAGCCCTGTGTGATGCAGCCCTCGCTCCCCCGGGGAGACAGCGGGCACAGCACGTCTTCGATGTGCAGCGGCACGTCGGGAACCACGGGCCCCTCGTCTGTCCCTCCTGCCGGCCCTTCCCCCACTCGTTGCCGGGCTGTCGGGATCGCCGATTCCTGGCCGGCGGCGAAAGCCGACGAAACGACCACGAGGACCAGAACCAGGACCTGGATTAGCGCAAGCACTGCCTGTCTCAAACTCTACCTCCCGTTTTTCACTCTTGGGTGATACTGGTTCCCCACCACTGACATCATTCCTCCACCGGGGCAGTCACGGGATCCACCGGTGTTCCTCGATGGCGCACCTCGTAGTGCAGGTGAGGCCCGGTCGACCACCCGGTGTTGCCGCTCAGTCCCAATGCCGTCCCCGTCTGTAGATCCTGCCCCACGCCCACGCTGAACGCCGACAGGTGACCGTAGTACGTCTGCCAGTCGCCGTTCTGCACGATGACCAGGTTGCCGTAGCCGGCATCGCTCCAGCCGGCGTAGACCACTGTGCCTTCCCAGGTCGAGCGGATGGGTGTGCCTTCCACCAGACTGAAGTCTATGCCGTTGTGGCCAGGACGGGATGGGTCGTGAAAGCCCGACGTGACGTGGCCGCCGAACCATTCCACCAGCACTGCCGGGTCGAGGCCCAGCCCGGTGACCGATGGCGCTTCGACGACCCCCACGGGCCTGGGCTCGCCCACGAACCATCGCCAGGCATCCGCGTGACCGAATGGCAGCTGTTGTATGGTGATGTAACAAATCAGCACGAACAGCCACACCACAGCACACAGGAAGAGGCCTATCGTCCCACCGATCAGCCCGAACATCTTCCGGGGACTGAACAGAAAATCCACCCGACCCGCTCCTATCCCGCTTCCCTTCGGCTCTTTCGGCTCCCCTCAGGACAGGCTCGCTCAGGACGAGCTCTGAACAGAGCTGGCACGCCGCCGAAGGCGAGCCACACACCATCCTCGAGGACGTTGTGGCCGGTCCTCACGCCGTTGACGTAAACGCCATTTCGCGATTCCCTGTCCTCAACCACCCACCGGTTCAGACGAGTCTCGTAGTATATGCGGGCGTGGTGACGTGAGACGGTGTCCCAGGCCAGCACGCCGGTCGTGACGATCAGGTCATTGTCCGCTGCCCGTCCCACGCGCACCGACGAGATGGTCAAATCGAAGCGAGACATACTCCCATCGTTCATGGCGATAAACAGGCTCGCAGGGGATGCTGCATTCCGTTCAGCGTCGCTCGTGGCAGGTCGGCCGTCGTCAATCTGTGTGCGGCTCCCCCCTGCCTTCTTGCTTAGAAAACCTGTTACTTGCATACTCTTCCCTCCGTCAGACCCGTGCCCCTACCCGTTCCTGCGGCCGGGTAGTGAAGAGCCGCAAGAGTTCAGGCGGTATGGCTACGTAGAGCGGGATGCGGTAATCCCGTGACACCAGCAAGGCTTCACCCGGCGTCAGCGTGTGCAACTCGCCGGCTTCCAGTTCGTTGAGCTCGAAGAGCCTGCTCACCGCCCTGGTGGCGCTTCCCCGCTGGCGAAAGAGCATCGTTATGTCGGCCGTGTCACGGATGACCTGTGCGCTGCCGCTGCTCTCCAGGTCGTAGATGTGCTGAGTGCCCAACTGGAGCCCGCCGTACCGCTTGCGAAACCGGCGGGCCATCTCCTCCAGTTCCATCGCTGCCTGGGGGTGACGCAGCCAGTGCCAGGCCTCGTCCACCACCACCAGCGTCGGGGTATCGCCGCGCAGCATGCGGGACCAGGTGAACGTGACGATCTGCCGCATGCGCAGCGCCTTGAGCGCTTCGTTGCGCACGTGGCTGACGTCGAAAACGACCAGTGGTGACCGGGGGTTGATCGTCGTGCGGGCGTTGAAAGCGTTGGCGTACATACCGACGGCGTACTCCTTCAGCCGCGCCGCCACGTCACGGGCGGCCTTGTGTTCCTCGACCAGCAACGCGGTGTACAGGTCCGAGAGCACCGGCATCTGGTCTATCCCCTTGCGCCAGGAGGAGCGAATCTCCTGGGTGACGCCGACGTCTGCCATGATGCGCCTGTAGGCCTCCGTGACTGCGTTCTTCTCGTTAGGAGTCAACCCTCCCACGGCCAGCACCAGCCAACCCAGCAAGTCGGTGGCCCCGGTGTAGTATCCTTCCTCGTCGTCGGGGTTGACGTCCAGTACGTTGAGCTTCTCCCTCGACGCCAGCCCGAGGTCGATGTGTTCCGCCCCCAGCAGGCGCGCCAGTGGCTCGAACTCCCCCTCCAGGTCAATCACGAAAGCCCGCCCGCCCAGCAACACGTGCCACAGCGTCTTCCATTTCAGGAACATGGACTTGCCACTGCCCATGTCCCCCAGCACGAGCATGTTCTGGTTGTCACAGGCCCAGTCGTTGAAGATCACCCAGGCCCCGCTGTTGCGGTCGATGCCGTAGGGCAACCCGTCCGGATCGTAGTGTACCCGGCGCGAGAAAGGGAACAGGCAGGCCATCGTGTTGGCGTTGACGTTGCGCCGGTCACCCAGGAAGTTGATACCCAGCGGCAGGAGTGATTTCAGCGCCTGCTCGTGCCGCCAGGTCGCCTGGTGAAAGACCAGCCCCGAGGTCAGCAGTAGCTCCTCCATCTTCTGTCCCAGGTCATCCATCTCGTCCCCATCGTGCGCCGACAGGCCGATCACCCAGTACAGGGAAAGGGGAAAACGACGGGCGATCTGCAAATCCGCCAGTTCCTTCTCCATGGATTGCAGGTCGGCCACGGCACCGGGGTCCGAGAGCCGGCCCTGCTGGCTGCGGGTGATGAAACCGGCGTACCGGCTGCTCCGCTCCTGTCGCAACGCCTGCATCGCCTCGGCCGGAGGGATCGGATCGACCAGCATGCTGACTGCCACCCGGCCTGGGAAGTGCAGGATCGGGTCGAGGCTCTCGAAGATCATCCTGTCTGGGAGGTCCTCGATCCACCACGTGCGCGTGACGACGCCCTGGGTCGGCATCGCCACGTCGTCACGCCCAATGTGCAGTTCCGACGGCGCGACGCGGTCTACGAATTCACGTGCGCCTGTCCGCAGAGACGGCGGTATCTGCTCTGCCTCCTCCTGTTGTCCTAAAAGCTTCCTGAACCATTTCATAGCGCGGCCTCCAGCCGCAACCAAACGCTAAGTTGCCAAATAGCCAATCTTCTCATATAACAGACACAAAACGACGTACAGGAGAGATGGGTTGTGAAAGCGTTCATTGAGGCACATCAGGACAGTATCGTGGGCGTACTCACTACATTTGACCGGATCATCTTCAAAGGACACTTGACCAGCTTCTTCCCGCGCGGCGCGTTTTCTCGATTTCTCTGGCGTCAAGGTGTGTTGCTCAAGGATTTCAAACCCTACGTGGAGAAGGCCACGGCGACACTGAAGGCTCATGCCAAGCAGTTTGCCGAGGAACACGGACGCCAGTATCTGTACCTTGCATCCGCAAAGACCCGTGCCAGTGGGAAATCGAAAGAAGAGTTGGCACGAGCGATTGCCGAGGAGGAAGGGATCACCGAGGGGCTGATCTGTGTTTTCTCCTGCGTGGAACCGTGCAAGTCCTTCAGTGTCCGCGGTAATCGTGAGACACATAAACTGGAAGTGGTATATGAACCACGCAAATGCCTGCATATCTACTTCTACTTCATCGATCCAGAGTTTGGCTTCATGCACGTCCGCCTGCAAAGCTGGTTCCCTTTCGCGATGCAAGTCTACATCAACGGCCACGAGTGGCTGGCCCGACAAATGGATCGATGTGGAACCAAGTACGAACGGTACGGCAACTGCTTCACTGACATTGAGGACATAGAAGTGGCCCGGAAACTGAGTGAGAAACTGGCACATCGTAAGTGGCCCAGGGTATTGAATGCTTTTGCACGACGGCTGAACCCAATCTTGCCCACGATCAAGGAGGCGGGCTTCAAGGAATACTATTGGGTCACCGATCAATGCGAAGTGGCAACAGATGTGATGTTCCGAGACCGAGATAGTTTGGAAGCCATACTTCCCGATCTGTTCGAACACGCCGCCCTGCATCTCTCGGCTGAGGATGTGCTGCGGTTTCTGGGACGCAAGCTGCATGGGAATTTCAAAGGAGAAGTCAAGACCAGCCTGAAGAAGCGCCCTGAAGGATACCGGGCGAAGCACTGGATGAAACGCAACAGCATCAAGATGTATGACAAGTGGAGTGTATTGCGCGTCGAAACCACGATCAACAATCCGCGCGAGTTTAAGATCCTCAAGGTTGTCGAAACCTCCGAGGGTAACGAGCGGCGGTGGCAGCCTATGGGCAAAGGCGTGGCCAACTTCTGGCGCTACTCCCAGGTCGGTACACAGGCCAATCATCGCTACCTGGATGCATTGGCTTGTGCACAGCCCAAAGGCGAGGCTATCCAAGCACTGGATGACCTGTGCCGGACTCGTGTCAAAGATGGCAAACGCTATGCCAAGTTCAATCCAGTAAACAAACACGATTGTGCCCTCTTCGCTGCTGTACTCGCCGGTGAACACATGATCAATGGGTTCAGAAACCGCGACTTACGTGCTCGTCTGTATGATCAACCGGCATCCACCCTGCAAGAGACTAAAAGACGTTGTGCACGCGTTTCCCGGTTGATTGCCAAGTTGCGTGGTCACCGGCTGGTTGCGAAAGTCAAAGGTTCGCGCCTGTACCGTATGACTCAGTATGGTTCTCGAGTTTAGACAAATAATGAGGGCGGCTTGCGACTTGCGCAAAACCGCCCAATGGTGGAAACTTAAGGTAGACCAATACCGGAGGTTCCCACCATGGAGCAGTTTAACAACCTTATCGAGTTTCGTCAAGCCACTTACGAACACGGATTCACCAGAGCCAGTGATGCCCAGTTCGAGCTCGTTGACGCACTGCTTCTCGGCCGGCCGATCCGCTCCTTTCCCGAGTTGAGTCTTCTGCCGACTTTCCGTCGCAAGTGGCACAGTAGTTACGCTGCCATTGAGCGAGGAGGCCAAGATGGGGAATGGCTGGAATGGTTCTTCATGCAGCAGGTCGCGGCGAAGGGTCCCAAGCTGTTCTCCTTGGATGGTACAGCTTGGCCCCATCCGGCGGCGTGGGCTCTGGCTGACCGGCAGTACGTTTTCAGCCCCACACCCGCAGTCGACGGTGGATCGATTGTGGTCGGTCATCCATACTCTGTGCTGGCCTGGGTGCCTGAACCAGGTAGCAGTTGGGGACTCCCTATTTCCATCAGGCGGGCACCCAGCCAGCAGACGGACGTTGAGGTGGGCATAGAGCAAGTCAAACAACTGTGCCGCCATCGGCAAGAGAACATGCTCGAAGAGTTGTACCTCATCATAGCCGATGCCAAGTACGGCAACCACCGCTTCCTGGCCCCGCTGCGGGATGAGCCGTGCGGTGCCCTGGTACACTTGCGCCGTGACCGCGTCCTGTATGGCGCGCCTGGCGCGTACAGTGGCTGCGGTCGCCAGCGTGTCCACGGAGATCGCTTCGCGTTCAAGAAACCGAAGACCTGGGGAGAAGCAGATGCGATGGCGGAACTGGAGCATCCACGTTGGGGGAAAGTGCGACTGCGGCGCTGGGACGACAAACACGCTCACCAGGATGCTGACACACCATTCAGTGTCATCCTGGTGGAAGCTCACCTGGAGCGGGAGAGACCATCAGCACCCTTCTGGCTAGGTTACCAACCGCCTCCGCACCAGAAGCCAAGTGACCAGCGATTGGAGGATCTGTGGCATTGGTACGAGTACCGATGGCCAGTGGAACCCAGCATCCGTTTTCGCAAGCAGTATCTCAACTGGACGCTACCCCGTTTCCAGACAGCGGAGTGCTGTGATCGCTGGACCATGCTGGTCAGCTTGGCCCAGTGGCATCTCTTCCTGGGCCGCGATCTGATCAAGGACAACCCATTGCCTTGGCAGCCTGCACAGGAGAAGCCGACGCCCGAGCGCGTTCTACAGGGATTCGGAGGGCTTTTCCGAGAGATTGGCACCCCGACCGTGCTACCTCAAACGCGCGGAAAGTCGCCAGGATGGCCCAAAGGGCGGCCACGCACTCGGCCTGAGCGACATCGGGCGGTCAAAAAGGGCAAGAAGAAGCCTCAATCGGCTTGAAGTCGGCCCGAAACTCGATTGTTAAGGAACTTGGCTCTGCTGGGCATCTGCCCGGTGTTTCACACTTTGTCTAAACTCAAGT
>CAYPOY010000014.1:0-31321 GCA_964412395.1 uncultured Anaerolineales bacterium
CCCCACTTTCAGCCCTTTTTGCCCCCCCACGTAGGGTTTCTGCTTCGAAAACCCAGAAGCGCGTGATTTTCCCTCCTGCCCATCGTGTATTTCATTTGCCCAAACGCAACTTGCTTCCATCGCCACCTCCTTTCACTCCAGGCACCCCACCACGTCCGTCAGCGTATGTGCCAGGTAGACCCGCCCGGATAGCACTGTCACCGCGCCGCCGGGCGCGTTCACGCCCACGATTTTGAGGTCGGGGCGGGCGCGGAGCATCGCCAGCACGTCGGCGGCCGGCACGTCGTCAAGTCCACGATGACGGCGTCGAGGTCGCCCAGGTCGAGCGGGCCCGCGTGGGGGGCTTGTTGGCGCACATCCACATCGTCGCGGGCCTGCAATTGCGCCGCCAGGCCAGTCAGGAAAATGGAATCGCCGTAGAGCAAGATACGTTTGATCATCTGCGAGTTTTCTTGGTAGGTCATCAGAAGTCATTTTAGCACAAACAGGGGCGGTTGTCACTGGACTTGCGTCTAAAAAGGTAGTGTTCAAACCGAACGCATGTACCAGGGTTTCGCACTGGACACTTTTTGCCGGATCGGCGATAATACCCTCTCCCAATCTGGTGATAGGAGGAGGGCAAATGCGCGAGATAGGACGCCGTTTGAAAGCCGAACAGAATCTGACATCCGAGGACATTGCTTGGTTGGCGGGGATAGCCAAAGCAATCTTGCGGGCCTTTGTTTGGGACGAAGGGCAGCCGATACGGGCCTTGGCGGATGTCCTGGGAGTTTCGCCCACGACGCTCTACACGACATTGCGCTTGGCGGTCCAGGCCCTGATGCTGGTTCGCCGGGGCAAAAAGTCGGTTGAGATGTTGGCGGATTGTGTCCGGGACTTGCAGGACCGATTAGCACAAGCGGAACGAGCCTACGCCATCGCTCAAGCCGAGGTCCAGCGTCTGACGAAGGCCCTGGTCGAAGTCGAGGCACAGGTGGTCACTTTGCAGGACGAAGTGAGACAGTTGCAGGAACAGTGGACGGTGTCGCTGGATCGTCTGATTGCGGTGCTGAAGTTGTCGGGCCGCTGCACGGTGCGCAGCATTGTCGAAGTCCTGGAGTACGGGTTTGGGGTTCACGTCGCGGTGGGATATGTGCAAGGGATTATCGCCCGAGCCGGTACGAATGCCCGCCCGGCGCTGGAGCGGTTGCGGAAAGCCATTCCCTTGTCGGGGGCGGCCAGCATTGACGAAGTTTTTCTCAAGGAACTGGGACGCAAGATATTGGGAGTGGTGATCGTTGACCCGCTGAGTGGGTTGATCTTGCGCCTGCAGCGATGCAGCGAACGGAGCAGTGATGCCATCGGCAAGGTGCTCAAGGAGTTTGCTGAGGCCGGCTTCGAGGAGAAGATCAAACTGTGCCTGACCGACATGTATGCTGGCTACCTGGAGCCAGTGAAGACCTATCTTCCCAAAGCAGTCCATCAATTCTGTTGGTTCCACATCAATTGCTTTCATATTGGCGCGACAGTCCATCAGGCGAAACGAGCTTATGAGCGGGCGGTCAAAGCCCTGGCCGCCTTTGATAAGAAGCACCATAGCTCTCTATCGAGCGCAGAACGGCAGAAACGCCAAGACCTCGTAGCTGCCCGTGACCAAGCCCAACGCCATTGGAAAGGTGCCCAACGCTTCCAGCGCTTGCTCTGGTCGCCCACCCTTGATATAGCCACCGCTCGTCTGGAGCAACTCATCCGTGTGGCCGCCAAAGTGCCGAATCCATACGTGCAAGATATGGGCGCCTTCCTGGAAAAACACCGCGTTGGCTTGTTGGTCTTCTACACCTGCCTGGAAAGCAATCAGCATACGCTGAAGCGGCTGTCACGTTCCCAACAAAAGTGGGTGCCCTTGATCAAACGCTGGGCAGTCCCCATCACCTCCAATGCCGCCGAACACGTGTTCCGTTGCCTGCGCCGCTACACTAACCAAATGGATCACTTTGGTACCGAGGACGCCACCCAGCGTTTCTTTGACCTGTTTGCCTTCTACTACAATATGCGTGTCTTGCGAGCTGGCAAACGCGAGGGAAACTCCCTCCTGGCCTCAGCGCATGTGAATGTGAAGAAACTCTTCGGCACGGATGATCCTTACACGATACTGGGTTTCCCGCCTGCCTCCCAGACCTTCACGCTGGTTAAAAGTGTCCAATCAGCCGCTGGCTAGAGAGGGGCACAGAGGTAGCCTCGTGAACGCTACCGAAAATCAGGCTGAGTTGGATCAACTCAGCGATTACTATGCCGAGTTTCTTGACGGCACATACGATTGTGTAGATCGTATCGTGCTCAACGCCTACTTTCAACTCGGCCAAGCGCCAGGTGGGTTTCGGTATTGGTGGCGTCAGTTGAAAGGATCAGATGATGATTTAGATAATACCCATCTGATGCGTTTTGCCGGTCGCTTCAGCCGTCGAGTGCGAGCGTATGCTAAGCGTCGTGGCATCCCCCTGATCTACTGTCGGCGGGGAGAGCGAAAACACCTGATCGCCGCTCAGCATTTGCCAGACGATCCCGACTTTGTAGGCGTGTTTGCGATTTTGGTGGGTCGTGCTCCAGCGCCAGTGTGGGACGTCAAATGCAGCAAGGGAGGCAAGATTATCGACATCAGACGCAAAGAACCCTACCCATACGTCAATCAGTACTCTTTCCACATTATGGACCCCGATTGGGGGCACATAGTGATCATGTCCTCATCCGCCTTTCGGGGCTCAGATTATGTCGAATGGTCACGAGTATGTGGCCTGTCAAGCCCGGAAAGCAGGTATTCGTTTCACAAAGGAGGGTAATTGTTTCACCGATGTTTCCGACGCCGCAGCCCTGGCCGAGATTGCAGAAACCTTGCGTTCTCCAGACGTGGTAGGGCACTTGGAACAGGTCTGTGAACGTTGGATTTACTCTGCGTGCTTGTGCTTCGCCTTGACCCTGGAGGAACGAGAGCGCACCGGCTTCCGCTACAGCTACTCTGACTACCAGTTGGAGTACAGTCGCAACCTGTTGTTCAAAAGCGGGAGACAGATGGAGGAACTGTTCAACGGCGTGATTGACCGCGTTCGGGCTGCCTTGGACGTCAAAACCCTCAAGACCATCTTCGGTACCAAGCGCCGTCCTTTCCGCCACAAGGGCAAAGGCAAGAAAGCCCCACGTCTGGAGGTCGTGGTCGAGAAACCCAAGTATGACTTGACGGTGTTCAAGATCCACTTCGGCAAGTTGACCGTCAAGCTCTATACCAAAGGCGAACGCGTCTTGCGGATCGAGGTCATCGTTCACAATGCCAGAACCTTGCCCTGTGGCTGTTCCTTGCCCAAGTTCCCCCAGATTGTGGCCCACCTGAGCAACATCTTGAACCGCTTCCTGGATGTCATTCACTGCGTAGACAAAGCCTTCATCAGCGATGACACCCTCGACCGATTGGCCGATCCTTCTCAGGTAGGACGCACCCGTGTCGGCGGCGTAGACCTCAACAAACCCCGCCTCCGGGCTGTGGTTGAAGCCGTCATCAGCTTGGCTCCCGCCCCCAACGGTTTCAAGGTCGCAGATCTGGCCGCAAAAGTACGTGAGATGATGGGCGTTGGGCCAGATGCATACACCTCTCGACAGGCGGCTTACGACCTCAAAAAACTGCAGGGCAAGCACCTGGTACACAAGATAAGCCGCTCACGTCGATATCAACCCACATCTGAAGGCCTACGAACAATGACTGCCTTGTTGGTGCTGCGAGAAAAGGTCATCAAGCCGCTTCTGGCGGGTGCTGGCAGGCCCAGGCACGGAAGAGAACTCGAGAATCAATGCTCTATTGATGCCCATTACGAAGCTATTCGATTGCAAATGTACAATTTGTTCCAATTTGTTGGTATCGCGGTTTGAACTTATCGACAACATTTTGTCGATGCCGGCGCTATAAGCGCCTATACTCTTCCGGCGTAAAGATCCGCCTGGCCTTACCTGGCCGGCGCGGGATCGTGCCCGGCGGCACGACGGTCACAATTGGACTCTGATTGTACTCCACCTGGATTCGATGGCTAATCACCTCGGCAATGTTGGCTTGCGGATCGCCCTCGATGGCAATATAGAGCCGCTGCAATCCCTTGCGCGTGGGGTGATCCGCCACCGTCAGGGCATACTCGGTACCGGTGCCATCTACCTGCAAGAGAATATCCTCCAGGTAGGTGCGGTGGATGACCACGCCACCGGGGATCATGATGTCGTCGGTGCTGATGCGGCCCGGCACCCGGCCTATCCACTTGTGGGCGTTGCCGCAAGGGCAATTCTGCGGCAGGGCCATCACCCGGTCGCCAGTGCGATAGCGGAACACCGGAACGGCCTCTTTGTGCAGGCTGGTGAGCACCAATTCGCCCATCTCGCCTGCGGGTGTTGGCTCACCGGTTTCAGGGTCCACCACTTCGGCGATGAAGGCATCGGACAGGACGTGCAAGCCACCACCCACCTCGCAGTCGCCAGCCACGCCGGGGCCGTAAAATTCGCCCAGGCCGTAGTTGTCGCGCGGCCAGATGCCGAATCGCTCGGCAATGCGCGTTCGCACCGCATCAGAGGAAGGCTCGGCCCCGCAACTGATCTTGGTCAGCGATAGTTCCTCTGGCCGCACACCGTGCTCGTCCAGCATCTCTTCCAGGCGCGGCAGGAACGACGCCAGGCACAGCAGCCCATTGGCCCGCAGTAAAGGATCAATTGGTACCTCGTGGCCGTCAATTTTGACCCGTCCTAGCAGGTGGGCCAATACCTTGTCCGTCACGCCTGGTCCCAGCGAGATGGGCAAGTAGGTCGCACCCAGGGCAATCAAGCCCAGGTAAAGGCCGCCGCCGCCGGTGAACTCGCCGAAGGGCATCACGCCCAGCACAATGTCTCCTTTGCGAAAGCCATTGATCCAGAACACGGTTGCCGTGTTGGCCGCCCAACGCGCTATATCCTGCCCGGTGTAGGCAAAGATCTTGGGCGAACCCGTGGTTCCCGAAGAGGTATGCACCAGTGAAATCTCTTGCCGCCCGACGGCCACAAGTCTCTGGGAACCGTGGGCGCGCGCGGGAGATGGTCGGATTTCTTCCGAGGCCGTGAAAGGCAGGCGGGTCAGATCATGCAGCCCCCGGATCGAATCGTGTGTCAGGCCAGCGGCAGAGAACTTGGCGCGGTAGAACGGCGAGTGTTCAAAGGCGTGGGCAAAGGCCTTGGGTAAGGCCTCGTCCTGGATTACTTCGATCTCGTCGGCGGTGTAACCGACCCGCTGTTCAAAATATTCGTCGGGCAGTGTGAAACTAGGCAATGCTTCGGACAGCATTTTCATGGGTGGTACCTCCTTTCTCTTGGTTATCTTGGTTCGATAAGCAGTGGCACGTCGTGACACGGCAGTCCGCTTTTCTCCGGCTTTGCGCCCATGAGACGGCGACTTGATCTTGTGCGGTCGGCGGAGGGGGGCGATGCATTGTCCCAGATAAGCACGGCGGATCCGTTCGTCTTTCAACAACTCTTGCGCCGTACCGTGAAGCACGATGCGACCGACTTCCATGAGATAGGCGCGGTCGGCAATCCAGAGCGCGCCGCTGGCGTTCTGCTCCACCAGCAAGACCGTCCGGCCCATCTCCCGCAACAGGACGACGACGCGCAGGACTTCCTGGACCAGCAGCGGTGCCAGACCCAGCGAGGGCTCGTCCAACAGCAATAGTTTCGGTCGGGCCATCAGCCCTCGGGCGATGGCCAGCATTTGCTGCTCTCCGCCGGAAAGGGTGCCGGCCACCTGTCTCTGTCGCGCCCGCAGGATGGGGAATATCTCCCAGATATTCTCCAGATCACGCTGCACTCCGGTCTTCGCTTCGCGCCCGCGGCGATGGTAGGCACCCAGTTCCAGGTTCTCCAGCACGGTCATGGAGGCGAATAACTCCCGCCGCTCCGGGACGTGGCTAATGCCCTGACGAACAATCTGCTCTGGCTGGAGCCCGGCAATGGATTGCCCCTCGAAGCGAACGTCGCCCCCGCGCGGCGGCACCACCCCAGAGATGGCCCGCAGCAGCGTCGTCTTGCCCATCCCGTTAGCCCCGATGACGGCGACAATCTCGCCAGCCTGGACTTCCAGCGAGACCCCGTGCAGCGCCTGAATCGGGCCGTAAAAGGTATCCAGGCTATTGACTTGCAACAATGCGCTCACTTCAACGTCCTCTTCCGCTTGCAGCGCCGTTTCCGTTCTCCTGACCCAGGTAGGCCTCGATGACACGGGGATCGTTCCGCACCTCCCTCGGGCGTCCCTCGGCCAGTTTCTCGCCATAGTCAAGCACCACGACCCAGTCAGCAACGCTCATGACCAGGTTCATGTCGTGTTCTACCAGCAGGACCGTCACGTCGTTGGCCTGGATGCGGCTGATGGTGGCCGCCAGTCGTACCGTTTCCACTGTGTTAAGGCCGGCTGTTGGCTCGTCCAGCAACAGAATACGAGGCTCGGCGGCCAGGGCACGGGCCAGTTCCAGCAGACGCTGCTCGCCCAGGGGCAGGCTCGGCGCGAGGAGGTCGGCCTTGTCGGCCAGGCCGACTCGCTTCAGTCGTCGCATAGCTGCCGAACGTATCTCCCGCTCTTCCCGGCGCGTCAAGCCCAGGGCCGAGCGCAGCAGCCCTCCCCGTCCGTGGCGATAGCGGCCCATCGTGACGTTCTCCAGAACCGTCATGTTGCCAAAGAGTTGCACGTTCTGAAAAGTGCGAGCCACGCCCAACGACGCCACCTTGTGCGGTGGGAGGCAATCCAGCCGGTGATTGTTGAGCCGAATCTCGCCGTCGTCGGGCGGTAAGATGCCAGAGATCATGTTGAACAGCGTCGTCTTACCCGCGCCGTTAGGCCCGATGATGGCGACGACTTGACTGGGCCGCGCCTCAAAACTCACGTCGCGCACCGCCGTCACGCCGCCGAACGATTTGTGGAGGTGATGGGCTCGTAGCATCGCCCTGTTCAACATGCCCTCCTAGCCTTTCACCCTGAGCCAGCGCCGCAGCGAGAGCAGAGCTTTGCCAGCGGGCCGCGCGGCAACTGGCCTTCCTCTACGCCAGCGAGTGTAGACCTCGGTAAGCCCTTGCACCACGCCCTGGGGCATGAAGATCATGACTAGCATCAGAAGAACGCCAAAAGCGATGATCTCGTACTCACCGGAGGCGCGATCCAGCAACCGGGGCACCACAGCGCGTAGCGCCTCAGTGAGCAACGTCACCATGGCCGCGCCAAAGGGCGCGCCCCACACCGTCGCCACGCCTCCCACCGAGGCCATGACGACCAACATCACCGAAAAGTGGAAGCCAAAGGGCGACGGGTTGACAAAGGTCAGGTAGTGGGCGTACAGGCTGCCCGCCAGTCCAGCGTAAACGGCGCTGATCACAAAGACCTGCGCCTTGAGGCGCGCGGTGTTCACCCCCACCGACTGAGCGGCAACCTCGCTGCCGTGGATGGCCCGCAGCGCTCGCCCCACCCGCGAGTTGACGATGTTCAGCGATGCCATCAGCACCATCGCCGCCACTCCCCAGACCAGGTAGTAATACCTGACGTCCCGGTCGAAGGCCCAGCCGGCTATCGAAAGATACGGCACCCCCGTCAGGCCCGACGGCCCGCCGGTGAGGCTCGCTGCTTCGGTGAAAAAGATGTAGATGATGTAGCCAAAGCCCAGCGTGGCCATGGCCAGGTAGTGTCCCTTCAGCTTAAAGATGGGCCAGGCGATCACCAAGGCAACGCCGCCCGTCAGGGCCATGGAGAGCAGAAGGCCCAACCAGGGCGAGAGACCATACCTGGCCGTAGCGATGGCGGAGGCATAGGCCCCCAGGCCGTAGAACGCAGCGTGCCCCAGGGAGACCTGGCCGGCGTAACCCATCAGCAGGCACAAACCGGCGGTGAGAATGGTGTGCAGGCCGATAAAGATCATGATCGTGAGCAGATAGGAACTGCGCACGAACACCGGCAGCAAGGCCAGCAGGAGCACAAACAGCCCTAGCCGCCAATACCTGGCTGGCAGGCGATGCGTTAAGTCTGTCGTCAAGTCTGCCATAGGTTATAACCCACCGTGAACGTCCTGGCGAGTGCCAAAGAGTCCACTCGGACGGAAGAACAGAATGACTAACAATACAGCAAAAGCGATGGCGTCTTTGGCTCCGGAGGAGATCAGACCCACCCCCGTCGCCTCTAACACGCCCAGTAAGAAGCCGCCGGCCACCGCCCCCAGCGAACTGGTGAGCCCGCCCATAATGGCCGCCACAAAGCCCTTCAGGCCCAGCATGGCTCCCATGTCATAGGTGGCGTAGGTGATGGGCGCGATGACCGCTCCGGCCGCCGCTCCCAGCGCTCCTCCCAGCGCGAAGGAGAGAGTGGCCATCCGGTCGTGGCTGATACCCATGAGCTGGGCCGCCAGACGGTTCACCGCGCAGGCCCGCACCGCCTTGCCCAGCATAGTGTGCTGGAAAAAGAGGTAAAGGCCAGCGACGGAGACCAAAGCGGTCCCCAGCACCCACAGACTCTGCAGGCGCACCATGGCGCTCCACAGTTGGATGGGCCGCCCACGGGTGAAAGCGGGCAACAAGTAAGAATCGGTGCCCCACACCACCAACGCCGCGCCCCGAATGGCGATAGAGGCCCCAATGGTGATGATGATCAAGGTAATCGTCGAAGCGTTGCGCGCCGGACGGATGACCAGCCAATGCAGGATCGCCCCCACAGCGGCAACGACGCCTGCCGTCAAAACAAAAGCCAGAGGCAGCGGCAGATCCAGCTTGCTGCGTAGCGAGACCATAATCAGAGCCCCCAGCATGGCGCTCTCGCCCTGGGCGAAGTTGATGATGCCGGTCACGTTGTAAATGGCCACAAGGCCGACAGCCAGGAGGGCGTAAATTGCCCCGGTAGTCAATCCCGTTACGACGTATTGCAAAAGCTGATCCTGGAAATCCACGACGCTCCCTATTCATCTGTGGGAAGGCCCCACAGGGCCTTCCCACTACGTCTGACGACGCTCGCTCATCCGCACACGTTCTCGTTTCCCGGTTATGCCACCGTCGCTACGGCTCGACCAGTTTCCACTGGCCATCCACGATCTGTATCATGGTGATGGCCTGCATATCCAGGCCGTTGTGATCCGACGCTGAGAAGTCAAAGATGCCGCCGATGCCCACGAATCCTGTTGTACTTTCCAGTTCGTCGCGGATCTTGGCCCGGTCAGTGCCGACTTTTTCCATAACCTGGATGGTCAGCTTGAGCGCGTCCCAGGCATGGCCACCGAACGTGACCGGCGCAACACTGTACGCGGCTTGATAGTCCTTCACGTATTGTAGCAACGTGGCCTTCTGGGGATCGTCGTCCGGCAACTGATCGGCGACGACGATCTTGCCGATGGGAAGGATCACGCCCTCGGCCGCTTCTTTGGTAGCCAACTCGATGAACGTTTGGTTGCCCACGCCGTGGCTGTGAAAGATCGGTATCTCCAGGCCCAGGTCGAAGGCGTTTTTGGTGACGGCCGAGGCCGACGGCGGGATGGACCAGACAATGAGCGCCTCGGCATCGGTGCCCCGGACCCTGGTCAACTGTGCTGTCATATCGGTGTCCGTTGCCTCGAACTTTTCGGATGCGACGATGGTGGTGCCGACTCCCGGCGCAGCGGCCTCAAATTCTACTTTGCCGCTGTCACCGAAGGCATTGTTGACACTTATCCAGGCCACTTTGGTGATCCCCTGGCCTTTCAGATAATCCAGCAGCGCCGCCATCACCAGGCGGTCACTGGGCGCCGTCTTGAAGACCCACTTGCGCTCGGCGACCGGCTCCACGATCTTGATGCTGGCCGCACAGGAGATGAGCGGGACTTCGGCTTTCTGCACGGTATCCACCAGCGCCAGCGTGGTGCCACTCTGTGTAGGCCCGATGATGAGAGAGACCTGGTCCTCTTCGATGAGCTTCTTGGCCGCCAAAACCGCTTTGGTCTCGTCGCTCTCGGTGTCATAGATGATGATTTCCACCGCGTGCAACAGACCATCCGGTCCCATGATGCGACCAGCCGCCTCAAGCTCCTTCTGGAGCATCTGGACGGTGTCCCGCTCCGGGATGCCCAGCGAAGAGGCCGGACCGGTGATGGCGAAAATAGCGCCAATCCTGTATGGCTCGCCGATCTTGGCCTCTGATTCGGCTGGCTGTTCGGGGGTAGTAGGTCGGCAACCGCTGGCAGCCAGTGCCAGGCTGATAACCACCAACAGGGTAATTACTGACCAGATTCGCAAGTTCATAGTTTTTCTCCCTTAACCTATATATGCGTGTAGCTTATCAGCGATCACGCGATCCAATCCACTATACTTGCCATAACCACCTCCTTTGCGTGCGCCCCTTTGTGCTCGTTTCACAAGGGCTGTCTGTCTTGGCATTCGAGTCCAGGCGCCTTTGAGAGAAGTTGGACGTTCCTCAGGGCAGACAATCAGCAAGTTTTATCCACCGCGCCGTCTCCTGGCGAGTCCAACGCCCAACAACAACCCAATGACTACGCCCACAGCTATCAGCGCAATCCCTTTTAGCCACGCCACCGCCTGGGCGTCTTGTTCCACCTGTGGTGGCTGCACTCCACGGGTTGGCAAAACCGTGGGTGGATACGTCTCTACAATCGTTTCACCGGGAGTGGACGTCGCTACGACAGTCTCGTCGGGGAGAACTGTAACAACAGGGGGCTCGGTCGGGAGACCTTCGCCCAACGGCGTTGCTACAACAGTCTCGTCGGGGAGAACTGTAGCCGGGGCAGGAGTGAATGTGCCAGTAGCTGTCGCCGGGATAGCCGGGGGGCGCTCTCGAATCAGAGTCACAAACTCCTGAAGGACATTGAGGCTTCTGGGCATAGACCAGACCGCGATGCCATCAACGTCGTTGGAAACGGACTGGATTGCAACAGACATCTCCGACGCAGTATCCCACGCCTGCCCTGAGCTTGCCGAACGGGTCGCCCCAACCTGGGCGTAGATCTGCACCTCTGGATTGCTGGCGCGTGCAATGTTGCTCATATCACGTATCCAGGAGGCAAAGGTTTGTGGGTCGTCTTGTAGCCGTTGTCCCTGCAGGAGGATTGCATCCACATAGGGCGCGACCTGGCCGAGGTGTTCCTGGGCAAACCGGCGATCAGGAGCCAACATGAACCGGAGACCACGCGCGTGGACATACTCGGCGGCCCGCTGGACCGTTGCCGTCAGGTTCTGCTGCTCGCTGGCCGGCGTGCTTTCCCAATGTTCAGGGTTATACATGACCAGATCTATCTGACCGGTCAACGCTTCCAGATCGCGCTCCGCGTCAGCCCAGGACGCAAAGACAACCATCCTTTGACCGGCTGTGACTTGCGGCAACAGGGAGACGAACGGGGTGGGGAATGAGGCAATGTCCTGTGGGCGAGCAATTTGATTGAAATACGCCGCAACCTCAGGCGACTGCACCGGAAAGGTGAGTGGCAACTCAGACAAGTCCGTCTGGGGCGTCATCGCGGCAGCGTGCCACGATGACGCTACGCCGCAGAGCGGGCTCATCGCAATTAGCATGGCTATTGTTACAACGCTGGATCCGAGAAACCTACCATACATTCGCTGCAATCCTGGCATTTGGTTTTCGCTGGGGTGACAAAGAGGAAACGCTGATTTCTTGCACAGTCCAGGCTAAGGCTACGGCTCACCGGCCTGCTGGACATTGACAAAGCCGACGTGTGCTTCTATCTCAGCAACACCTACGGGACGTAAGGCCAGGTACTGGCCCCAGGCTCCGCGTGCCTTGCCAAACTTCTCATCTCGTTGATACAGCAACGCCAGATACCGATATCCATCCTTGTACGTCGGCGCCAGGGTGACTGCGCGTTCAAATGCGGTGATGGTTTCTGCCACGCGCCCCTCCCACTCGTAGACCGCTCCCAGGGCGATCCAGGATGCAGGCGCGTCCGGCGCAAGCTCGGCCTGGTCTTCGTACTCGCCGACCAGATCGCGTCCCTCACGCCGACACACAACCAAGTACCGCTGATAAACCATTGTCGCCTGATCATCCAGGGCCAGGGCCGTGTCAAAAAGTTCCAGAGCACGAGTCGCATCTCTGGTCTCAGCATAGAGAATCCGCCCCAATCCCACATAGGCGTCGGCATAGTCGGGGTCAACCTGGATCGCTTGTTCGTAATACGCAACCGCCTGGTCCGTGTCGTCAAGGGCAAGGTACGTTTCGGCCAGTTTGGCATAGTTTTCCCCCAACCGGGGCCACAGATTAATCGTCCGCTGCTGAATATCAAGGGCATTGCTCACATCGCCCTGGGCTGTATAGGCACTACCCAGACGGAGATAGGACTGCCTGTTTCCCGGGTCCACGGCTAACGCGGTCTGATAGGCACTGACAGCCTCGGCTATCAATCCCTTATAACTGTAAGCATCGCCCATAGCCAGGTAAGGAACTGAATTCGCGGGTTCCGCGGCAATGCCATTTCGATAAGCGTTGATAGCGCCGTCCAGGTCATCGTTGGCCAAGCGCAAATGGCCGTATAGGATCCAGGGCTGTGACCACCCCTGATTGATCATAGCCGCTCGCCGGAAGGCCGACTGAGCACTTGCGCCATGTCCCTGAGCCTCGTAGGCCTGCCCCAGGGCAAACAGCGGCGCCGCACCGCCGGGAGCGATCTTTGCAGCCTGGAGGGCAATAGCTACGGCGCTGGATGCCCGCCCCTGGATCAGGTATGTGCTGTGCAAGCCTAGATAGGCATCAATCATACCCGGGCGCCGCTCAATGGCCTCTTGATACGCGCTGATGGCCCCCCTCAGATTCCCCGCTGTGCGCCGCGCATTGCCCAGGTTCACCCACTGGACCGCATCTCCGGCTGGACTGGTGTCAATGCCAGCCTGCGCAACTACCACAGCTTGTTGTGGGCTACCCAACTCCTGGTAGGCAGTCATCAATCCTTGTCGGGCATCTAAATCAGTAGGTGCCAACTGGAGAGCCTGTCGGTACAACGAGACAGCCGTTCCCAACGCGTCTAGCTGCCGTCGCAAGTCAGCCAGCGCTACGTAAGGAGCCGGGTCCCCTGGTGCTATGTCGAGAGCGGCCTGATATTCGTTTGCGGCCGCTGTAAACCGACCACGGCGGCGATAAGCATTGCCCAGCGCCAGACGAGCAGAGGTGTTGCCAGGCTCAATCTGCACGGCGCGCTCATACAGCTCGATAGCTTCAGACCATCTTCCACGCCCCGTGACAAAGGTCGCCAGAGCCATCTGCAATGGGACAGATCCGGGGCGACGTTCCGCGGCGGAGCGATATATCTGTTCGGCCTCGCTGGGCTTGCCCTGCGCCAACAACGCTTGCGCCACCGCGCCGATCACATCGACATTGTCAGGTTCCAGGGCCAGGGCTCGTAGATAGTGGTCCAACATCTCGTCTTGCCGGTCCAGGCGGCGGAGTAAACCGCCTAACGCCAGATGCGTAAGCGCGTCAGTGGAGTCAGCCTGTACAGCAGCCTGCGCGTACTGGAGAGCCAGTTCGTTTTCCGCCTGATCGCGATAGTAGCGCGACAGTTCAAGGTAGGCGGCGGCCTGGTCCGGCGCGGCTGTGATCGCCTGCTCGTATGTGTCCACGGCCCGCTCAAGTTCTCCGCGATCTTCGTATAGACGTCCCAGGCCAACCAAGCCGCTGGGATCGCCTGGAGCGACCTGGACCATCCGTCGATAATAAGTCTCAGCCTGGTCATAGTCTTGTTGCGCCCGGTAATAGCTGGCGAATCGAGAGAGAATCGAGATTTCCTCAGGCGCGATCTTGTACGCATCTTCCAATTGCGCCAATGCATCGTCGTGATTGCCCCGTTGCTCATAGATATTGAAGAGTCCCAGGTGCGCCTGAACATTCTGCGGCTCGACCCAGAGCGCATGTTCAAACGATGCAATGGCCTCGTCGCCAAGCCCCCGGACCGCTAGCAACTCGCCCAGAGCCACGTGGACCGAAGCCTGGCTCCAGTCCAGTTTCACGGCCTGGCTGTAACTATCGAGAGCTGACAGGGAGTCGCCTGTAGCCCGCTGTGCCTGCGCCAGACCAACGTAGACGCTGGGCAACCCTGGCGCGACGTTCACGCCGCGCGTGTAGACGTTCAACGCCTGTAGGGTCTGCCCCCCGGAGAGATAGACTTCCCCAAGCGCAAGGTAGGGCTCCACGCCCCCTGGCTGCAAGTCAATCGCCGCTTCGTAAGCCGCCACCGCCTCGTCCAGGTCGTCACTCTCAGCGTAGATAGCACCAAACATCAGCCATGGTTCGATCGCACCGGGCGGCGCCCATTCCTGTGCTTGCCGGGCCTGGGCCAGGGCCTGGTCTGGCTGCCCAAGTGCGAGATAGGCCTGAACCAACCCATCGTAAGCGGGCATGTGGGTTGGGCTGAGGCTCAACGCCGTCTGGTAACAGGCGATGGCACGCTCCAGATCGCCCCGATCGCGCAGATAGTCACCCAGCGAGACGTGCAAGGCAGGACGACCGGGGTTCAAGGCCACTGCGTGGTTAAGTGTTTCTTCTGCCTCTTCATAAGATCCCTGGCGACTATAGGCATCGGCCAGCACGACCAATAAATCCGTGTTGCCAGGCTCCAGTTCTATGGCAAGTTGGTATACGTTGATCGCCTCATCAATTTGTCCTTGCCCCAGATAAAAGGCGCCCAGGCCCTGCTGCAAGGCAACACTGTGCGGGTTGGCCCGCACAGCCGCTTGGTAGGCAGCACGGGCGTCCTCGGAACGCCCCACAGCCACGTAGGCCCGGGCGAGCGCGTCAATGGCGTCTGGATCGCCGGGCGACACCTCCAGGGCCCGTTCGTAGGCCGCCAGGGCATCAGGCAGGCGCCCGGTTTGGAACAGCACGTCGCCGAGCGCGATCTGGGCCGGCGCAGATCGAGGGTTCGCGCGTGCGGCACGCTCAGCCTGCGCCAGTGCTTGTTCCAACTGGGCCAAGTCTGTGTGAACTTCGAGGAGACGCTCTTGAACCTCACTGTCGCCGGGATCAAGTTCGTAAGCGCGTGCATACGCTTCGATGGCACCATCCAGGTCGCCCTGTCCGCGCAGGTAGTCACCTATCACCAGCAGTGGTCCGATGCTTGTCGGGGCCAATGAGATGGCCGTCTCGAACTCACGGTCAGCGGCGACCAGGTCGCCCGAGCCCAGGTAGGCTTGCGCCAACGAGACGTGTGCATCCGCGCTGCCAGGTTCCAGGGCCACAGCCTGTTGGCAAAGCGACAGGGCGCCGTCCACGTTACCCTGTTCAAGATGGAACTCAGCCAGAGCCAACAACAGGGGGACGGAACCCGGTGCAGCCGCCAGTGCCGCCTCCAACTGGGTCTGAGCGGCATCAAAATCGGCCTGTGTTCGATATGCCTGGCTCAAAGCATCAACGACGTCGGGATCGGTGGGGCTGATAGTCGCCGCCTGGCGGTATGCGCTCAACGCCTGCTCTGTTTCCCCCAGCGACATTAACGTGTCTCCCAATGCCAGGTAGGGTGCAGCCGCGCCAGGGTAAAAGTCAACAATATCCTGGTATATTTGCACGAGATCGAGCAGCCGCCCATCGGTACGGTAGACTTCTCCGAAGGAGGTCAGCACCAACAGATCTGTCGGCGCTAAAGTTAACGCTTGTTGATACAGTGCTCGTGCATCGCTGAGTTGTCCCTGGTCCTGATACAATTGTCCCAAAGCCAGGTAAGCGGCTACATAGCTGGGCTCGACTTCGATAGCACGCAGGTATTCAGATTCAGCCTGGTCCGGGCTCGGTCGGGAGACCTTCGCCCAACAGGGCGTGAGGTAGTGATTGCCCAGCGCCACGTGGGCCATACCAGAGCCAGGGGCTTCCTCCACAGCCAACTGGTAGAGGGCCAACGCTTCGTCGTTTTGTCCCAAAGTCTGGTAGGCGTCGGCCAGAGCCAGGTGACCAGCAGGATCGGCAGGCTGCCGTGTCGCAGCGAGACGGTAGATTTCCAGCGCGCCCTCTGTATCTCCCTGGTCGCGGCGCATCTTACCCAGGGCGAGGAGAGCTTCGACACTCGCTGGCTGGACCACCACGGCTTGCTGGTAGGCATTCTGTGCGTCCTGGGTGTGCCCTTGAAGTGCGTAGGCATTAGCCAAAGCGATGTGCGCCTGCACATCGCTGGCATCTACATCAAGCGCGGCCTTGTATTGAGCTATTGCTTCATCCAAGCGGCCCATACCCAGGTATATATCGCCCAGCATGACATACAGAGAGTCCGCCGCTCCTGGGCGCGCCGCGATAGCCTGCTCCAATATCTCAATTGCCTGATCGGGTGAAGCCATGCGCTGCAACAGTGTGCCAGCTAACGCAGCATAAGTCCGATCCAGACCCGGTTCGATTGCGACAGCCTGTTCAAACTGCTCTACGGCCTCATCTACCCGGTCCTGCCTTAAGTAGACCCGTCCCAGGGCCAGGCGGGCCTGCCAGGAACCAGGGAAAACTCGCAACGCCTCACGGTATTGCGCGCTGGCCTCCTCATAGCGGTTGAGTGACACGTAGAGTTGGCCCAGGGAGAGATAGGCCGAGAGGCTGCCCGGCTCTACGGCAATTGCTTGTTGGAAGGAGGCTAACGCCCTGTCCGTTTCGCCTCGCGCCAGGTAAGACTCACCCAACGCGACGTGCAGTGCGCCGACTCCAGGCCAGGTGTCAACCGTTTTTTCGTAAAAGTGAATCGCTTCATCCAGATCGCCCAACTGGCGATAGGCCTGACCCAAGAGCAAGTAGATATTGAGATTGGCAGGTTGCCGGGCCAGCGCCTCCTGGTAGGTCAAAATCGCCTGGTCAAAATCAGCCTGCTGGGCATAGGCATCTGCCAGGGCCAGATAGCCGCCGAGATAGTACGGGTCGTTGTTGACCGCCTGGAGGTACTGATTTGAGGCCGCATCGGGTTGCCCCCACCTCCTACGGACATTGCCCAGGCTCACATGGGCAGCCCCAGCCTCCATCCCCTCCCGGGCAGAGACTTCAAACCATCCAGTGGCAGCCTGTGCGTCGCCAATATCCTGGTAGACCTGAGCCAGGCCGGTGAGGCTAGCAGCGTCCAGGTTTGCCAAGCGCGAGACACCGCCAGCACCGATGCCCCAGAGGCCTGGAGCATTAAACACCCTCGCGACAAAGGAGCGGCTTTGCTTGGCATCCAGTCCGGCGTAGCGTGCCACGTGCGCGGCCTCTTGATAGATTGCGATAGATTCCTCGGTTTGCCCTTGGTCCCGGTAGAAGTCGCCCAGCGCCAGGTGAGCCGGAGCAGACTCGGATGCAACCTGGACTGCGGTCTGATACGCATCCCGGGCCGCTTCCAGATCGCCCATGCGCTGGTAGAAAGCGCCTAGCATCAGATAGGCCTGTCCGGAAGTCGGCACGGCCTGTACAGCCTGCTGGTACCAGGAGAGGGCTTCCTGCAGTTCGCCTTGGTGCAAGGCGGCCGAGGCTAAACCCAGATAGCCAGAGACGTTCCTGGGCTGAAGCTGGATGAGCTGTTCATACAATGATCGTGCCCGGCCCACGTCACCTTGCATGAGCGCCAATTCAGCCAGTGACGCGCGCGGTTCAGTCGCAAACGGACTGGCGAGCAGGGCGCGCTCGCATTGCCGCTGAGACCCTGCGGGATCAAACTTCTCCCAATAGAGGTCACTCAGACGCAGGTAGGCTTTGACGTCGTCAGGATCTATTTGAATGGCGCGCTCATAAGCAGCAAGGGCCTGATCCAACTGGCCCACATATTGGTACAGATTCCCCAACGTCAGGTAGGGCGCTGGGGAGCCTACATCGGCCTGGGCCGCAGCACGAGCGTAGGTAAACGCCTGGTCAAAGTCGCCCGATTGGGCATATAGGTGCGCCAGCGAGAGGTACCCTCCAACATTGCTGGGAGAAGCGTCAATTGCGCCTTTATAGGCGGCCACGGCTTCTTCCGTGTTGCCCAGCAGCATCTCAAAGTCACCCTTGGCGAGAAAAGGCACAGCCGAACCAGGGTCGAAGAAAATCGCCCGCTCATACTCAGCGCGTGCCTGGTCTATCATGTCCAATGAACAGTAGATACGGGCCGTTGGCAAAATGGTAGACAGGTACGGATCCATCTCAAAAAAGCTAATTCGTTCCGCTCGTTGGAACTGAGACAACGCTTCCTCGTACTCAGCCTGGCCCAGGTAAAGCATACCAAGCTCTTCTCTGTACATGGGGCTCCAGGGGAAGTGATCCATCTCAATCGCCCGTTGGTACATTGGCTCCGCCTGGTCGTACCCTCGGCCGAGTCGCATCAGGCGTGCGAGGTGCACGAGTCCAATCTCGTCGGGTTGAAGCGCGTATGCACGTTGATATGAGTCTATGGCCAATTCAACTTGCCCACTCTGTGAATAAAGTCGGCTCAGAGTTTCATAATACCGTGCTGTGCCAGGTTGTTCGGTCAGACCGGCTGCCAGTTCGTACTGTCGGATGGCATCCTCTGGCCGATGGGCCAACCAATATGCCCTGCCCAGGTCGGTACGCAACGTGATACTGCCCGGCGAACGATCCACGGCATGTTCATAGGCCTCAACGGCAAGCTCGATCTGGTTGGCCACGAGCAGGTCCCGTGCCAAGAAGATGTATGGCCATTCATTCTCTTGACCATTGATGCGGATGGCCTGTCGGTAGGCGGCTATTGCCTCCGACCACTCTCCCCGCCTATCGTGGACCTGGCCCAGCCCAATGTAGGCCAGCAGGTTATCCGGATCGTCGTCCAAAGCCACCTGGTACTCCGACAGCGCCAGATCTAATTCTTGAGCCCGCAGGTGACTGTTTCCCTTGATAACATGGTCCGGCTCAATCTCGCCGATTACCTCCACAACCTGGTAACGCTCGTTGCGATAGCGCTGTTCAAAGCCAGGCGAGTACTGTACCTGAAGCGCTATGCTGTGGTCGTCGGATAGGACGATGTAGCGCACGTCGTAGCGCGCCAGGAGTGCGAGGGAATCCAGGGTCAGCACAGGTGAGGCATAGAAACGGTCCACATTTGACATCCGTTCCAGAGCCTCGGGCAGTCGCTCAGGTGGCCACACCTCATCGAGGCGCATATACGCATAGTCAACCAGATTCCCATCAGCCAGAAAGGCGGGGATCAGCTTGCCTGTCGTCATATCAGCAAGGATGATGCTCGGCTCAGTGACAACGTGATCGCGCATGTAGGTCAGCAAGTCAATCAGCGCCGGGTCTTCACGCGGCCAGATACGCAGCCAACTACGGACACTATCGCGATCAATGCGAAACGCGAGCAATAGCGCAATGATAGCCAGCAATGGTAGAAGCGAGGCGAGCAGGCGCGCTGCGTGAAACGTGGGGCGACTGTGGGCGAACAGGGCTCGGTCGGGAGACCTTCGCCCAACAGGACGTTGGAGTCTTTGCCGTATCCAGGACAGGCATCGGTATCCAATGCTTGCCACCACCAACGTGTCGGGCAACAACCAGACAAAGCGCCATACCAGCCAGGGAGTGACAAAACTGGCTACCAGCGGTGTGACAATAGGATTAAAAAACGTAAATGGGATCAGTATCATCAACCCGAACAACAACTGAGCCATCGCAGAGCGGCGCAGTCCTTTCAGCAAGAACGGCGTCAGCAGGAAAGCCAGAATCGTCACGGGTTGCATAATGACGTAAGGATGTACAATGAATTGGGTTGGGGAAAGGATAATCCCCCGCCGACCGGCCGTTGCCATACGATAGGTGCGCTGGGACACCGAGTCCTCTGTGGACCAATAACGCATGGAGAGCAAAATTGGGTTCGTCGTATCGGCTTTGGTAAAGCGGTGGATTACCGGCGGCATATGTAACGTGCGCAGGGAATCGCTTTGGGGGATCAACGGACGCTCGACCAGCGGCAAGCCGCTGAAATCCTGAAAGACCGCCGTGTCGAAGCTTTTCATCGCCAGGTACTGCAAAAACAGGACGCCAATCATGACGCTCAGGACGATGACGATGGGCATGAAGCGCCGGATCGTGTGCCAACTCCGATTTACCAGCCAGTGGACTGTGGCAAAAGCGGCAAAACCTAGCCCCATGAAGACCGGCCCCTGGGGGTGCAGACTGACTAGCGATGCCCCCGCTAAGGCGATAGTTGCGATGTAGCGCCTGTGTCCCTCTACCACATAACGCACCATAAACACTTGCGCAATCGGGACCAAGAGCAGCATCATCACGATCTTGTCAAATGAAATGCCGCGTTCCTGAAACGCCAGGCGAAAGACAGAAGAAGTATGGTACATAGACGAAATCAGATACACAAGATACAAGATCGTGGCCAACAGGGCAAACTCTCGATTTTTCGAGAGCCCTTTTGCCTGCGCGTAGAACGCCAAGACCGATAGCGCTGCTAACAAAGGGGGCATCATGTCGCGATAGGCGACCAAAAGTTCCACGCCGGACGTTCTGACTGCCGAGGCGGGCAGCAGCATCCAGATTGTATATGCTCGTGGGGATAGCGGCAGGCCACTTCCAAAGAACGGTTCAGTGAGCGCCAGGTGGTCAGTTTCCATGGCGTCGCGCGTGGTTGCCAGATAGTTGGGTTCATCGAAGGCCGTCGGCGCGCGACTGCTGGCGAACGCAACGAAGACCGCGCCTAGTAACACGAGGAGCAGTAGAATGCGAGAGACCCAATTCCACTGCTCCGAGTTGACTCGGACACCTGGGAGCGGTTTCAAAAAGATCGTCAAGCCTGCAACAATCAGGCCATCCAGGACAAACAACGCCAGAAAGTGATCAAGTGTTAGGTGCAAGATCAAGACGATGGCCGCTGGTATTGCCAAAAGGCCCATATTCAGAGCAAAGGCAATCGCCAGACGTTCCAGCCAGTCAATGTCACGGTCAGCAAACAGAAAGGTGGTCGCCAAGAATCCCGTTCCTATAAACAGTGTAAAGAACGCAATACCCAGGGCAATCCAGTCGGGGAAGTAGGGGAGAATACCACAGAGTGTAAGAATCAAGGTAAGTAACCAGACGACGAGACCCCAGCCGCGCAAGCGACTCTCCTGGAACAAGAAACACCCCAGCCCGGATAGGGCACCACGATCAAACAACAGTAACCTCAACATAATCCTACTCCACCCTACGACACTGCTCGCTCCCCCGCAGAAACAGCCTCATTTCTCAATGGCAATTGTTTAAAGGACGGCAAGTTCTTCTCACCCAATTGCAACGGGTATCGCCACCAGGCCAACAGCCCAACCAACGCTTGAAATTCCAGTGTGAGCAGGCCGAGCATTGAGAAGATTAACGAAGACTCCTCCGGTATGCCCACCTGGGCGAAGAGATAAATCGCCGTAACATCGCGGGTTCCGATCCCTGAAATAGAGATAGGGACAAGCCCCACCAGACGGAGCAGAGGCACGACCATCACAAAGTACCCAAACGGCACATCTATGTGCAGCGCCAGGGCCAGAGAATAGTTGCGAAGCACCAGGAGCGTATAGTTGACAATAGATAACAAACCACACACGACCAAGAAACTCAGCTTAAACCCACCGACCCGTTGGGCCAGACGGCGGGCGTTTCCTTGCACTGTCTCCTTGTATACCTGGGGGCTGATTCTCGCCAGAGCGGCTGCGATCCACCGTGCGCTTTCCTCCTTGTTTCTGGCAAAGAGGAACCCAGTCACAAGAACAATGCCACCACTGGCAGCAATGGCAACCGTCAAAGTCAACGGCATGCCAAACAAGACAGCCAGGGCAATGAATCCGAACAGCAGAAGCATCAGCAGATCATAGGCGCGGTCCATCAGCACGCTTAGCAGCGATTCAGGTACCGGGAACCCGTGGCTGCGATGATATAGCACCTTGACAAACTCACCGAGTTGACCTGGGGTGACCTGAGCGGCCGCCGTACCGATCAATTGATGCACAAAAGAGCGCAAGAATGGGATGTGGATCTCCAGGCGGTGCATGATGAGCTGCCAGCGGAAGGTGGTGACGACCAACGCAGTCGCCTGGAGCACGAGGGAGAGGATCAGGAAAAGCGGGTCAACGGTGACCAGGACTCGCAGAGCCTCACCCAGATCAACTTTGAGCAGGATCAAGATAAACACACCTACGCCAATGAGCCGAAAAACCCACCGGTTTCTGAGTACCCGGCGAGCTAAAGATTTGATATTGTTCACAAAAGAATACATTCAGCAAACTCTCCTTTGGTGGGGGCGGACACAAGGCCCGCCCCTACCCCATTGCCGGTAAACGGGTTAAGCAGCATTGTGGTCAGCGAACAATGGGACAGATTATTTCTTTCACGTCCCCTAATCCAACGTCATCCAGAAGATCGGTCACCAACTCCCGTGGAATTACATTTTCAGCTCTTACTCTCTCCAGTGCTTCTTCCCTGGTTATCATATCTTCCCTTATCATATTACACAAACAGTCATCTTTCTCTGTAAATCCCACACTTTCCAGGAATAGATGATTTTTGAGAAAGCTGACCCGGCAGTCAAAACGCCAGGAGGATGCGCTATCACCCTTCGTCCAATTCAGTTCGGTTTTGACTGTTGAGAGTATCCTGTCTTCGTTCCACTCAATGTAGCGGTACAACTCTAGTATCTTTTGGTTAGGATAAAATAACCTTCGAACCGCATTGAACTGAAAGAAGAAGAGGTATTCCATCACATACACATACGCGTTGAAGGGGTTTGACAAGTAAGAAGGGTTTCTAATTATCTCATACAAAAGACCGAGTAACATTGAAAGTGATTTGCTTTTCTTAAACCTTTTACCCCAAGGGTTGGCAGTAAAAAATGCTCGCTTGAGTGTACCAGTCTCTACGGGAGTCTCAACCCCTTGAGCGATTAGAGGAATCTTGTGTTTCTTAGCGTATTCCAACATCCCACGAACCGGACCGAGTTTGCAACCGATACATACCATCGGGATCATAGCAGGTGAAGGGTTTCGCAACCACGATGAGACATTGTTCTCGATACACCTTTTCAACAAGTCATTCTCTTCAGTGACAAGCTCTACACCCAATATATCTGTCATGTTCTTCATATTGGCTTTTGCTATCTCAGGGATGAACCCATTATCGCCAGTATAAGCGATCACCCTCAGATTACATACCTTCACAAGATAATACAGTATGTAAGAACTATCTCGCCCTCCACTGACACCAACTAAGCAATCGTATTTTTCACCCTTGTTTCGAATAGAATCAAGAAACTTGTCTAACTCCTCTTTCTCTTTATAGCTCCACTTTTCATGGGTGAGGCAATAATTACAGACACCCGCCTCATCAAACTCTATTCCTGGATAATTCTCTGGTAAGACACATCTTACACATCTTTTCACTGTAATCTCCTCCTCAACAAGCTCTTTTCTAATCTAACGACAACCGGGTTAAGCAGCGTCGTGGTCAGCGATCGAGAGGTACCACCCCTCAGGCCGGGTCAACACGTTGAACGGTATGTGCTCAGATAGACCCCGAGTGGCCAAGTGAAACGGTTGCGGAGCAAAGCGTCGCGGACAGGGAATGTGCCCGGCCCGCTGCATAATTGAAAACTCCTGCGTATGAGGCAAAATCAGCCCACCGCTCAGAGGAAGCTGCGCTTGCCTGAAGCGTTGCATTGCCTCGTGCAACAGGCGTAAACCGACATAGTCACCGCGCTCGCCGGGCACAACCAGGAAGTCAACGATCAAGCCGCACGCAATCCCCCTGATCTCGGCCTGTCTCGTGACGACATAGCCCAGTAATCTTGTGTCTTGCCGGGCTGACAAGACCTGGTAAGTCCGAAGCGGGATATCACGGAAGCGCCACTGTAAGAAAGCGCGGTCGCGGACGAATATCAAATCGTATTTGGTCTTGATCTGTTCCCAGAAGCGGTCGTAGCTTTCGTCAAACTCGGTATCCTCCACGATGCTCAGGGATGGATCATTTTGAGTCGGACACCGCTCACGCCAAACTGTGGCTCCCGCGATCTTCCAACCCAGATTGACGCCCCACTGCAACAGCCAGCTATTGACATAGGTTTTTGTCAGTGTGACAATGTCCAATGGACGAACGACTAGCGGTACCGGAGTGACGATACTGTAGTTCCATTTTATCAGGGCCGACAACGACCTGGTATTGGGGAACGCGCAGAAGAAATGATACCCGCGCTTCCTATCCTCCTCCAGTGCCATCACCTGCATGGCCTCAAAGATGTTCTGGCGGCGATAGGCTCGGGCGACTACAACGTTCATACCAACCAGAGCTGGACATTCTCGACCGGACCAACTGATCCGCATAGGAACATGGAATTCAAATCCCAACACCCTGCCTGTTCCCTTTTCCCTGGCAACCGAAATGATCGGATCCCCCGCCGGATTTTGAGTGCGCAACCAGTCAAAGTAGGCCTCGTGCGAGAGAGCCGCGTCGCCGTATTCTACTCGGTTAAGTGCCAGGATGCCTGGCTTGTCTTGTTCCTGGTACCAACCTGCTTCCCAGGTGCGTTCTGCTTCCATTTCTCTACCTCGAAAATAGCTGTGGGACAAGATGGCATCTTGTCCTACTCTCAGTTCATTTTCGTCCTTGTATGATCATCCATATATATCTCTACCTACCGAACCTCAGCCAGTGCCTGGCGCATAGCTGCCAGGAACCACTCGTTCTGCCGCCGCAGCCCAACTGTCACCCGGAAAGCGTTGGGCAGACCGAAGGTTCCCATGGGGCGGACGATGATCCCCTGTCGGAGCAGGGCGTCGACCAGTGCTGGCGCGCTGGCGGGAGGGTCAACCACCAGCACGAAGTTGGCCTGGCTAGGCAAGCAGGTCAACCCCATCTCTGACAGGCGAGCGAAGAGGAAGGCCCGTTCCTGCTGCACCAGTTCCCGACTGCGGCGGTGGAAGACGTGATCATCCAGGCTGGCAGCAGCAGCGACCATCGACAGCGCGCCGGTGTTGAATGGAAGGACGGTATGCAGGAGATACTCGATCAAGTCAGGGTGGGCGATGCCGTAGCCCACGCGCAGGTTGGCCAGCCCAGAGCTCTTTGAAAAGCTGCGGACCACGATGACGTCGCGCCCCTGGCGCACATACCGCAGGCTGTCGGCATAATCCGGGTCGGTGACGTAATCGCGGTAGGCCTCATCGAAAACAACCACGACGTGTTCGGGCAGCCGTTCGATAAACTCATCCACCGCCTGTTGCGACAACACGAAGCCGGTTGGGTTGTTGGGCGAGCACAGCCAGACGATGCGAGTCTGAGCGGTGACTGCATCGGCCATCGCCGGGAGATCCGAGTGGTAGTCAGGGCGGGGATCCACTCGGATCACCCGGCCGCCGTACATCGTCGTCAGTAGTGCATAGAGCGGGAACGTGACGCGGCCTACGACCGACTCCCCACTGTCAAAGATGAACGCCTGGGCGATCATGCGCAAGACGTCGGTCGCGCCGTTGCCAATGATGAAGTACTGCTCGGTGAGGCCGTCGCCATGGTAGGTGACCAGCTTGCGCCGTAGCTCGTATTCAGCAGTGCCGGGGTAGCGGTTAACCTCGGCCAACACGTTGCGCAGCGCGGCCAGGGCCATCGGGCTTGGCCCGAGCGGGCTTTCGTTGGAACAGAGCCTTAAAACATCACTCAGCCCCAATTCCTGGCGGACTTGCTCGGGACATTTACCCGCGATGTATAGCGGGACTTGAAGCAGTTGGGGATTCAGCATTAATCCGTTCATCTTAAACCCTCATGTTTGCTGCCGCGGGCTTCCCACGGCCTAAGTTATATGACCAAAGGGCGAAGCCCTCCAGGCCAAGCCAAAGTAACAATTCGCACGACCAGCGTGATAACCTGCTTCTAGGGCTTGCAGGTTCAGCTCGTGCCCGCGGGGTGCTATGACCGCCAGGGTTTCCCTCAACGCATCAATGGACAGTGGCAGGAATGGGTGCGCAGCGGCAAAACCAACCAGAGCCACGTTGGCCACCGCAGCCGAGCCGAGTGCTACTGCCATACGAGTTGCTGGCAGGGACAGCACCTGATCCTATCCAAATGGCATATGACGACGCAGCCTCGGGCCGAGAAACTGAACAACAGGTCCAGGCAGACGGCGCCAAGTCTGTGTAAAGAGCCGGTACTTGAGGTTGCCCCGGTGTCCAGCCAACGGGTCGTACACCGACCGGCGACCGATGGAGAGACAGAGGCGATAGACTGGCTGGGTGCTGCTTCCCCATCGCTCCTTGAATACCTCTAGTCCAGAGCCTCGCAGGCTGCGTCCCATGTCCAGGTAACGATACCCGTTGTCAATGGCATATCTCATACTTTCCCACCACAGGGCGTGGTTGAGACGCAACCCCAGGTACCGAGAGGGTGCGCCCCCCCAAACAGCAAACATGGTATCCCGCAATGCGAAGTGGAAAATGGCACCAATCACCTGCCCATCCAGGCGTGCAGTGGTTACGACGAAGTGGCCAGCCAGCGCTTCCACAACCGCATCAAGGAAAGCACGACCGAAAACTGGTATGCCCTTTTCGTGCATCAAGTCACAAAATACGGCGTAGAAATCATCAACATACTCCGTCCCTACGTCAGTCTGCACCCCTTTGGTCCTGGCTTTGCGGATGTGTTGCCGGATCTGCCGGCTGAGTTGTTTACGCAGCACTTCGCAGTCCGCCGGCAATTCGCGGACGGAGACACTACAGTCATCACACCACCCTGCTTCGTCGCCCCAGCGACGTCGCGAGTCTCGGATGATCAGGCATGCAGCGTTGGCCGCGCGCGTGATCTCTTCAGCCCGCTCGAGGAGCGCTGTAGCCGCTGCCGGGTTCTCCGTGCAAATCCCACCGGGTAGCGAGGTAACTGACGTGCCGACGAGCTTGCTGGTGACCTTGAACAGCGGCAGCACCCCCTCGATCCGGCTCCCCTTCCGAGCGACCAGATACCAGGAGGGGAACCCGTAACTCTTCTGCATCACAGCTTGCCAGCCGCTCAGGTGAAATGGAAGCGCACCCCTGGTGTTTTGCACGTATTCATCCCACGCTCCCTTATCCCCTGGCAGCAACTCCAACACGTCCATTCTCGACTTCCTCTTAGCCAAACGAGGCACGACGGCGCCAAGGGGGTCAAGACGCTCGGTACATAACGGGCCACGCTCGCGTATAAGGGTAGGCATTGGTAGTGATATCTCTGACAAGTATCGCAAATCGGGCTCCTTCCCGTTCCGATCAAACCGGAACAGTGTCAAGCAAGTCACTGAGTGGCCCAAACTCAAAAGTACTCAGCAATTTCAATAGCTTTCGCTCCGTTGTGCTCCGCCCATAATAGTGTGTCACACGCTCTCGGGGCGTGACCCGGCTATAACGCTGTCCTGTATCCAATTCCCAGGGGTGTACATATACGATGGTCGGTACGCCTTCGGCGTTCAAGCGGCGAATCGCCCACTGCGTCAACGCGCCAGGCATCGCCCGCGCGTAAAAGCCGCCGGCGACCGGGAGTGTCAAACCAGCCACTCGGACAGTCGACGCCGGGAACTCGACCAGCGTGTTTGTCCGCGTCTGCACGCGGTAGGGCCGGCGAGGGGCGTCGGGGTAGCCGTACAACATACTGCGCATGGGGAACACGCTGCCGTCGTAAACAAATCCTCGTTCGGCCAGGATGTCCAGGGCCCATAAAGTGGAGCGGTTGACGGAAAAGTAGGGCGCGCGGTGGCCGATGATGGGATCCGGAGTCAGCGGACGCAGCAACGCCAGCGAACGGTCAATCTCAGCAGCGAACTCAGCCGGCGTGAGACGGTGGATCACCTGATGCGTGTAGCCGTGGACGCCAATCTCGTGCCCGGCCGCCGCCACGCGACGGATTAGATCGGGATATTGCTCGGCCACTTTACCTAACACAAAGAAAGTGCCCCGCACGTCGTACACGGCCAGGAGGTCTAATAAGCGCTCGGTGTTGGCAACAACGCGGCTTTCCAACTCGGGCCACAAGTGGGGTTGGCGATTCGTGCTGGTCAGCCCGTGATACCAGTCTTCCAGGTCCACGGTGAAGGCGTTAAGCATTGACATCATTTACCCCACGTAACCCAGACTGCGGAGCCGCTCAACGATGATCGTCTCGGCCTCAGCATCCAGCCCTGACTCCGACGGTGGCTCCTGACTGTTCTCCTCCAGCTCCACATAGCGAATACGGGATGGGTCGGCGTACTGGGCTGCCAGTGCCTCGGTCAGCACCCGGCCATCCATGTCGGATAGCACCGGCTCGCCCATCAGGTGCAGGATAGTCGGTGCCAGGTCGCACAGGGAAGCATCCTTGATCCGCACGCCCGGTCGTACCGGTCTCCCGTGCAGCAGCAAGACGCCATTCATCCGGTGGGTACCGGATATGCCCCGTTGCATCGCCTCGATGATCCGGTTAGAGCCAAACTCGTACTCGCCAAAGCCAAAGTACTCCATCCGGGTCGGGATGAACAGGATGTCGGCTGCCCATTCCAGGGCGGGGCCGTGATAGACCTCCTCGCGGCGATAGATCTCCTGGACCACGGCCTCTCCTGTTTCAGGGTCACGCAGTTCTTGCAGCCGCTCAATGATCTCGTCACGCAGTTTCTCGTATTCCACCCCTGGTGCCACCGTGCCCAGCGGTTCCCGCCCCCGCACGTTCAGGTAAATCTGGCCGACGTTGCCCAGGGAGTAAGCGACCGTGCGCCGCCAGTCCACCTCGTTGAACGAAAGGAAAAGTGCTTTGAGCAGGCCCTGTCCCTCGCCCCGGACAACCTCGCGTTTAAGCCTGCCCAGCCCCAGCCGCATCAGCATGTTGTAGACCGGCATGGGGGCAAAGCCGAGACGGAATAGCGCCGACTTGGCCCACGTTTTGGGGGTCCGCTTCAGGCGTAGCCAGCCCTGCTGGCGCAACCAATTGTTGACGTGGATGAACTTGTGGAAAGGGCCAAAGCCGTGGTCGGACATGATAAGCAGCACTGTATCGTCGTCCAGGCTGTCCACCAGTCGGCCCAGGGCCTCGTCCACGAACTGATAGTAGCGCAAGATGGCGTCGCCGTACCGCCCGGCTTTGGTTGGGTCGTGTAGCGGGTGTGCCGGGCTCATGTATTTCCATAGCGCATGTTGCACTGTATCAGTACCATTGAAGACGAGCATCAGGAAATCCCAGGCCTCGCGTTCTCGCAGGTAGTCCAAGGTACGGAGCCGCGTCTCGGTTGTGCGATAAAGTCGCTCCAGGAACGCATCCACGCCTGCATCAGAATACGCCTGTCCTGGATCGGGATAGAGCAGGTATTCACCCACCACCTGCTGAATCTCCTCCAACAACGATGGAGGGTATGTGATAGTGACGCGGGTCGAGGGGGCAGGCATCCCAGAGATCATCAGGCCATTGACGGGCTGCGGCGGGTAGGTCATCGGCACGTTAAAGACGCAAGTCCTGCGCTTGTTAGCGCTGAGCAGCGACCAGATGGTGGGTTCGGCGATGTGTTGGGCGGTCAGTGGCGACACGTCGTAACTGTCGTGGTTGCGGCTAATCCAGTCGTAGAGGCCGTGCTTGCCCGGATTCTTGCCGGTGGCAAACGAGGTCCAGGCAGGTGCCGTCATAGGGGGAATGGTGCTGCGCAGCTCTCCCCAGGCTCCACCCTGCATCAGCCGTTGCAGGGTCGGTAGATGACCCTGCTCGGCCCACGGGCGGAGCAGGTCGAAAGTCGCCCCGTCTAACCCCACGACAAACAATTTGAAACTCATATTGCAAGCTCCTTTTCGCTCTCCTCATCCGACGTCACTATCTCACGCATAGCCTTCACCCAGGCGGCTGGATGCCCATTTTGCTGCTCTTCCAGCATCCGAATATAGTCGCGAAGTTGGCAAATCTGCCACTCCAGTTCAGCCACTTCTTGCGCCAAGTCTCGAGAGTGGAGAGACAGAGACGAAATGATCACACCCTGGGCGATCTGGACGGCAAAGATCACAACAAGTGCCACGCCGGCGAGGAGGGATGACCCGTAGTTGACTCCCAGAAAATCAGCTACTCCAACCAGCACCTCACCGAAGACACCCAGGAAGAAGATGATACCGCTGATTAGCAAGAGCAACAGCGAGTACTCTTCACGCAGCTTTCCTCTGCGAACCAGTTCCAGGATGGCTACGAACAGGAGAGAGCTAACCGACAGCACCAATATCCGCAAGATTGGAAACATAGTTCAGCTCCTCATAGGATGAGCGGAGGCGTGACACAACCCGAAAAGCAGCCATCGAGGTCGCCAGTGTCACTTTGATCGCGTAGTAGATAGAGCGAAGAAGATCAATTGATGAGACGCCCGACCTGCGAGGACGCATCGTCACAGGAATTTCCGCGATTTTCAACCCGAATTTCTTCATCAGGATGTGCGCCTCTACTTCAGGATAATCCTGTGGGTAGTAGCGGGCGAAGTACCGAATTGCGTGGCGATCCATGCACTGAAAACCGGAAGTAGTGTCGTACACACGGCAGCCTACCATCAGCGAGACCATAGTCGAGAAATAGCGAATGCCAAGGCGCCGGGCAAGCGGTGGACGATAGCTCTCCTGACCGGGGCAGAAGCGAGAGCCAATGGCTACGTTGGCTCGGCCCTGCATCACGACTCTCAGCAGGCGCGGGATGTCTTCTGGGTTGTGTTGTCCATCCCCATCCATTCGTGCCACGAAAGGGTAACCGTGGGCATGAGCGAACTGAATGCCCGCCTGTACTGCGCCACCGATTCCCAGGTTGAAAGGGAGGTCGAGCACTCCAGCCCCGCTGCACCGGGCTACATCAGCCGTGGCGTCGAAGGAACCGTCGTTGACCACCAGAATGTCGGCAAAGGGTGCAGCTCGCTTAATGCCATAGATCACGTGTGCGATGTTCCTCTCCTCGTTATAAACAGGGATGATCACCAGGATCGACGCATACCGATCTGGGTAGCAGGGCCTATATTGCTCAGCTAGCGGGACCGTTTGAGCAGGCCAGATTAAAGTCGTCCGATTCTTAGCTTGGATCATAGACACACCCCCTCCTTGAAAAACAACCAGCCCCACGTTGGGCAAAAGAACTGGTCTGTCGTACGGCGTCTGATCGGCTATGAGTGGTACGAGTCAACGACGCCCTGACGCTCCTTAATCAATGTAACCTGTAGTTTAGCGACTAATCGTGTGGAATAGGTGAAAGAAGGGCTACAAAATAACTAAAAAGCAGGACTGCGCATGATGCTCGACGATGGGATGGAGATAGTCGTGCTGCATGCCGGGGTGGAACCGGTCGGCGGGACGGAGGGGAGCGCCAACAACAACCTGGCCGTGACTCGACTGACCTGGGAGCCTTCTGAGCAGAGGAGCAGGGGTGGCCAGGGAGCAGAGGAGAAATGATCTC
>CAYPOY010000015.1:0-29277 GCA_964412395.1 uncultured Anaerolineales bacterium
TTACCTTTGGCTTTCGAGTTCCTCAAAGACTCTCAAATGGATAAAGTCGAGTTCTAGCGTCACTCCGGCAATCACAGTTTCACCCATGATCTCACTGGCTTTCTTATTCATATTTGTTCCTCCTTCTTCACGAAATATATCGAGGGGCAGAGTGCTGGTCTCATCCTCATAGATTGCACCGCACCCGCTCAGCAACTGCGAACTTCACACTCGGTCATTGCATAGGCTCCTCCTCGTGTCACAGGTTCCCCGGTGGGAGTGCCGGCCCACCCCTACTGGCGTTTGTAATCCGGGGGCCGGCCCGGCAGCGGGTCACTCCTGCGGCTCGAAGAAGGAGAGGCTGACGACCATATCCACGAAGGTGGAGCGGAAGGTCTCCCATTGATCGGGCGGGGCCACAGCGACGCAGTAGAGGAGCCTCTCCTCCACCAGGACGACGGCTATGCCTCCTTCGAAGGGAGTATCATCGTCGATACTGGATACGTTGGAGGCGGCAGCGGGGTAGCTGGCGATATCGACGGCTATCCCCTCCCCCTCCGCGTCGATCAGATCGGCTATCGCCTCCCAGACGACCACCGGGTCGGAGGTATCCGCCGGCAAGCCCACGTTTTCGGCAAAGTCGGCCAGAGGGCCGGCGTTGAACAGGATCCCTACGGTTTCCTCTCCGGCGACTTTGAGCGCCTCCTCGCTCTCGGCGAACTCGACCTGGGTCCCGGATTCGGTGTAGTACCAGCCCTCGGGATAGAGCAGACTGTAGCCACCGGCGGCATTGCGATACTCGGCCCCGGCCCCCGCAGCCTGCTCCTTGAGCCTTTCAATCTCCTCCTCCACCTCCGCTCTGTTTGAGGCATCAGGCCGGAGTTGGAGATAGGTCTCGAACTCGGCGATGGCTTCCTCCGTCCGGCCTTGCTCGCGGTAGGCAAGCCCCAGGTTGAAGTGGGCGTTGGCATAATCGGGATGGATCCTGATGGCCTCCTGGTACTCGGCGATGGCCTCTTCGAGTTGGCCTTGGTCGGCATAGGCGACCCCCAGATTGAGGTGCACCAAGGCATAATCGGGATTGATCCGGAGGGCCTCCTGGTACTCGGCGATGGCCTCGTCGAACCGGCCTTGCTTCTTGTAGGCGACCCCCAGATTGAGGTGTGCATCGGCATCATCGGGGTTGATCCTGATGGCCTCCTGGTACTCGGCGATGGCTTCCTCCGTCCGGCCCTGCTCGTCGTAGGCAAGCCCCAGGTTGAAGTGGGCGTTGGCATAATCGGGATGGATCCTGATGGCCTCCTGGTACTCGGCGATGGCCTCTTCGAGTTGGCCTTGGTCGGCATAGGCGACCCCCAGATTGAGGTGTGCATTGGCATCATCGGGGTTGAGCCGGATGGCCTCCTTATACTCAGCGATGGCCTCGTCCAGCCTGCCCTGGTTATCGTAGGTAAGCCCCAGATTGTAGTGTGCCTTTGCGTCATCGGGGTTGATCTTGATGGCCTCCTCGAACTCGGCGATGGCCTCGTCCAGTCGGCCTTGCTCGACATACTCTATCCCCCGCTTTATATGTTCATCTGCAAGCGTAGGCGGTGCATCGTATTCACTGTGGAAATTGCTTTCGAAACTACCGCCTCTCTTCGTGAAGCTCCCACTGCACTTGGCGAATGTGTAGCCGTCAGCCTCGCCCAACTCCCGCTCATCGGCCAGCACCTCGCAGGTCACGGTGCCTGTGTCAGATGTATTTCTGACGGCGATCTCGAATGAAAATTCATTGCTCACCTTGAGGGTTGTCTCCCAGGGCAGGCTGACGGTGGCCTCTTCGATCTCGCCGTCGGCGTTCGTATATGCGACCTTGGCCTCCGAGGCCGTGCCCCCGACCCGGTAGGTGAACTCCACGCCGCCTCCACAGCCAACGAGCACGAGCGCCAGGACGACGGCAACGATCGACACGACTGTCCGCAGATACTTCTTGCTCTTCATCTTTCTCCCTCCTTGTATTGATTTGCGGCGCCAGCCGGTAGCGCGAGGCTCTCTATAAACGCGTCTATGGGCTTTACAATCAACATACCGTCGGTATAGGTTGTTCCCTGGCCATACCTCAGGTAAAACGTCTCGTCGCCCGCATAGACAACGCTGTAGGTCTCGGTACCGCCGCCCACTGTGGGCTCATCTGGCTCAACTTTTTCGATGGAGGAGCAATCAATGGCTTCGAGCTGTTCAAAGAACGCCGTCACCTTTTGCTCATCAACCGCAAATTCCCAGGTACCCTCATTGACCTCTGTATCTGCCGTTTTGCCGTTTCTGGTCAACGTCACTTTGTTTCTGGTGATGACGATTTGCGCGTACCACTGCAGTTCCGGCGGAATCGTCCCCGATTCCGAAGTGTACGAGACCTGGGAGATATCCTCCATGTACCGCACCGTCTTGCAGCCTGACACGCACGAACAGAACAACGCAGCCAGCATGAGAAACAGCCTAACTTTCATATTTCCTTCTGACGTTTGTTCGAGCGTGTTGATCGCGCTTTCGGGGCGGGACACCTGGGAGGCGCGGCCACTCATCGCCTGCCGCAACGCGCTCTCGGCCACGTCAGCCTCTCGCTCCAGCCCAAGTTGGCGCTGCCTCACCTCGCGGGACACGCGATGGTTTCTTCCTGGACTTTTTGATGCTCATTGTTTTGTCTCATTTGCCTGATTGATGCGCTACAGCAGATCCGACTTGGCGCTGTTCACCCACTCCGCGTCCGATTGGACGTCCGTCTTGTAGATCGTCAAGTCGGCATCGAATTGCAGGTCGGTAAAGTACACGATCTTGTCCGCTTCGCTTTGGATGTCGGTGTAACACCAGATCGGGCTTTCCGTGGCCGCCCATTCGTCCGTCGTTTCGTACACGACCAGGTCGGCCTCCGAGCGGATGTCGGTGACGAATACTTTCAAATCTGCTTCTGACGCAATGTCTGTCTTGAATAGCTTGGGCATTTCTATCCTCCTGAGACCTCGGAGGTTTCCGGGGACGCCTTTGCTAACCGAGTTGGCTTGGCCCATCTGGCTGATCGGCTGCGAAATCGCCCCTGAAAACCTCCGAGGTCTGAGAGTGTTACACTATGGCTATGGCACGTAGCGCGCCAGACCGCCCTCGTCGCTGGCAAACCAGACCGTTCCCAGGTCGTCCACGAGGATACTTTGGCCGCTAAAGCGGTTCGAGGGCAGGCCGTAGCCATCCAAAGTTGTGAGCGACGACCACTCGCTGCCGTCGTAGTAAGCGACGCCGTCGTATCCCAGGCCGAGCCATATCTCACCCTGGTCAGTCACCAGGATGGAGTATATTGTGTCACTCGCTTCTACCACTTCCGAGAACATTTCCTTATTCTCGTCGTAACTTAGCAGTCTCCTGCCTATAGCGAGCAGGACGTTCCCCTCTTGATCGAGCGCGAGAGCGCGCGCAGAAGGTGTAAAGACAGACAGCAGGCCCGGCAGTTCGCTATCCCACCTCGTAACCTGGTCGTTCTCGTCGAAGCGGAAGAGTGCTCCATACGCGCCGACCCACACATTGGCGCCGTCGAACAGCAGTGCGTAGATGGAACGGGGTGACTGCTCGTTCGCTATCTCTTCTTCGTTGAGCAAGTCATAGTAGGTATACGTCTCGCCGTCCCAGACGGTCAGGCCGCTATAGGTACCGAACCAGACCCGGCCAGAGCCATCTACGGTGATCGCCGTCGCGCCGCCATCGTAGATTCCCGCGCCAGCCTCGTCGGCCTTTCTATAGTTGATCCACGTCTCGCTTGTGTTCTCGTAGAAACTGGCGCCAGCACTGTGGCCCAGCCACGTGCCCTCCGGGGTGTGGTGGAAAGTGTTGACCGTGTAACCTTCCATGTCGTTGTGCACCCATTCCCCGTCCGCGTCGTAGGCGGAGAAAATCTGGAGGCCAAAACCCCCTCCCACATAGATGTACTCGCCGATTTGGGTGATCGCTTCGTAACTGTTTCTGACCGGCAGCTCGTCGAGGATAAGGTCGTGCCAATTGCTGCCGTCGAATATGCTGATTCCCTCGCCGTCGTCGCAGTAGTAGACGTAACCCTGGTCGTCAATGATCAGATCGTTCAGGCCGCCGACCATGCCCGCTTCGTCCTCGTAGATCTCCAGGCACGTCTCGGCGGCCGGGTCGAACTGGCAGATCGCGCCGAACGTGTTGCCGACCCAAACGGTACCATCGGGCGCGACGACGACACCCTTGAACGCATCCAGGAAGGGGAACTCGTCCACGTTGTCGCTGTTGTACATCGTCCAGGCGCCGTCGCGGAACTTGAGCAGCCCCTCGAAGGTCGCCAGCCAGACGTTGCCGTCCGCGTCTCCGGCGACTGCTGCCACGTTTTCCTCGGGGATGTTGCCGATATCTTCGTCGTAGGGGGTGATGCTGCCGTCGGCGTGGATGACCGACACTCCGAAGGAGGACACTATCCAGGCCTCCTCACCGATGACGGCGGCCTGGTTGACCCAGTCGGTGGCCAGACCGGCGTCCTCGTCGAGGAACAGCCACTCATCCGCGTTGGCGTCGAAGACGTCCAGGCCCCAGGTGTAGCCGATCATCAAGAGGTTGAGGTCGGGGCAGCAGTCGAGCGTGTCCACGTCGTTCTTATCCATCCCGCTGTTGTCTTTCGTCATCAGTTCCCAGGTATCGGTGTCAGGGTCGTAGAGGGACAGGCCAGACTCGGTGCCGGCGATGATACGCGGCTCGGGGATGGGACAGGCGACGATGGCCTGGACGTCGTTGGTTGGCAGGCCGTCGAGCGTGGTGTAGCTGAAGGCTTCACCACTCGCCATATCCCAGGCGATCACGCCCCCACCCGTCGCGGCCCACAGATAGCCGTCGTGCAGGGCAATCTCGCGCACATAGTTGCCATTGGAATAGATGTGCCAGCCCGGCTCGGCAACGGGCGTCGGCTCCGGCGTCGGCGTTGGTGTCGGGGGCACCGGCGTCTCTGTCGGTGGTACCGGCGTGTTGGTGGGGACCACTGGCGCGTCGGTAGGGGGCACTGCCGTCTCGGTAGCTTCGCCGCCGCCACAGCTCGTGACAGCCAGAGCCAGGATCAATAGAACAAAGATAGGTGTAAACTTGCGGTTCATCGGGACCCCTCCTTACTTGATGTGTATTGCGTATTGTGTATCCACTTACATCTCACGTTTCCAGAAACTAGGTTCATAATCACCTCCTTCACTATCTCGACTACTGGTCTGATTTTACCACCCTATCGTCAAAAAAACGTCAAACGACAACTACTCAACCGCTCGGTCTGGACTGCCAAATCCAGGCCCCCCACCGCCGGATTTCATAATCTGCCGGGAGCCGGCGAGTGATGACGGAGCAAGTAAAGAAGCCGGTCGCTCTCTGAGCGACCGGCTTTCTGTATGTGGGCCACATTCGCCCTCTTCGCTCATCATCAGGGTCGCTACGAGGAGTTTCGCATCACGACGGGCAGGTATATCTTCCATCCAGGTTCGCCACCGAACAGACCAAAGGGTGTGAGGTGACAGACAGCCACACCCAACACGTTGTGCTCCTCGTCACGGTGGTACTCCGAAGGCGTCGGCTCGCAGGTGCTAGCGACGTCCTCCCACTCGGTCCCCGCCCAGTAGTAGAGCAACAGGCTGCTCTCGTCCTCCGGGGCAATCCCCGCCGCCGCCAGGTCTTCGTCGCTGTAGCTGAGGCTGATGGTGATGGCCCCAGCAAGGGCGGCAGAACCGTCCAGGTCAAAGGCGCGACCGGCAAAGAGTAGACTGCCAGGCTCTTGCGTGGGCGCAGTGACTTCCGTGTACGTGAAAGTGGTCGTCTCGCTCAGTGCGTCGCCGGGAACCTGGATGGTGGTGGTCAGTCCCTGGGGGTCGGTAAAGTCAATGCTCCCGCCCACGCCAGGCTCAAAAGTTTCGACTATCTGCTGCGCCACGTGGACTGTAAGGGTGTCCATCTGACTGCCGTGCGCATTGCTGGCCGTCACTGTGATGGCCTTGACGCCGGGATCATCCCAGCTAAAGCTGACGTCGTTGTCCAGGCCACCCGTGTTTACGACCATTGCCTGATCCGTGGCCTGCCAGACGTAAGTGATGGGCAGGGTCGTGGATACCGGGCTGACGGTAGCTATAAAGCTGTATTCCTCGCCAATCAGGAGGTCTCCGGTTGGGCCGGTGATTTCCACGCTATCCGGCGGCGTGGGTGGCTGCGGCTTGAAGAGGCTGGAGAGTTTGCTGCTGGTGCCAGCCTCAAAGTCCTCAACAACGCCGTAATCGCGGGCGGTGCTGATGGTGCGTAAGCCTTGCCCCTCGTCCAGCGGCGCGGGCAGGATAAAGCTCCAATTGCCATCCACGTCGGCGGTGGTGGAACCGAGGTAGGCCTGGGCGTCGATATAACTGTCGTCGTCGTCCAGGTAGACGTCCACCCAGCAGTAGGGGCAGTCGTCGTCGCTCATGCCGGTGACGTTGGTGTCGCTGATGACGGTGGCCAGGGCCGGGCTAAAGAGGGCCAATTCATCGGGCACGGCGTCGCCAAACTCGATGGCGGCGACGCAGTTGGAGATGACGTTGCCGCGCATCATGTTGCCGTTGATGGCGATGGTCGTGCCGTTGACGAAAATCCCCTCTTTGAAGCTGCTGGCGATGGTGTTCGAGAGGATGCGGGTGAAGCTGGCCCCGATGTCCAGACCGCTGCCACAGGTCCACACGTCGGCTCCGGTGGCGTCCCGGCCAATGCGGTTATTCTGGATCAAGTTGTCTTGACCGCTAGTCAGCTCAATGGCATCCGGCGGGGTCGTGGTGCTACTACCGTAGGTGAGCAGGCCAACAAGGGTGTTGCTGATGACCCTGTTCCGAGTGCCGACCAGGTAGATGCCACCACCACCGAACCAGTTGTCGGTCTTTTCGGTCTGGTCACAGATGTTGCTTGGGTCAACGCTTGCCACGTCAATGGTGCCGTCGGCGCGCGTGCCGATGTAATTGCCCTCAATCAAGTTATCGTCGCTTTGCAGGTTGATGGCGTTGGTCCTGGAACCGGCCAGGCGATTGTTCCGAATGAGGTTGTTATCACCGGCGCTAGAGCCATTGATGAGGGCATGGTTCTCATAGTAGGGGTCGTCGTTGTAAAGGTAGATGGCGGTGCCGTCGTCGCTCAAGCCCAGCCAGTTGTTCTGGACAATATTGCCACTACCCGTCATGCTGACTTCTACGCCCTGGAAGGCCAGCCCCTGGACGACGTAACTGCCGTCGTACTGGGTCTCACCCAGTTGGAGGTCCGCGCCGGTGCTAGAGTTGCGGAAGAGGATGATCTTCGGCCCATCGCTGCGGCCACCGAGCTGGGTGGCGCCGTCTATGGTGACCTGACCACCCTTGACGGGGGGCAGAGCCGTAGAAGCCAACGTGATCTTCCAGAAGCCCGCCGCGTCGTAGCCGGAATCGGTAGTCGGGATGTCGAACGCGATGAGGGCCGGCCGCTGGATCTCCGTCAGGGCCTCGACCTGGTTGATGGCCCAGCGCAGGGAGCCGCTGGGAGGCGTACCGCTATCGGCGGTAGTGGTGACGGTGATGACGGTGTTGTAGGAGGTCGGAGGCTCCGGCGCCGGCGCGTAGTCAGGTTCGGGGATGGGGAGCGGTGGTTCCGGAATGGGATCGGGCGGCGGCGGGATGAGGATGGCGCCGGTCTGGCTGTAGACCTGGGAGAAGCGGGAGGTCGTCCCGGCCTCAAAGTTCTCGATGACGCCATAGTTCAAGGTGGTGATGGCAGTGCGGAGGCCTTCGGTCAGGGCCAGCGTGCGGCTCAACGTGGCCGTCCAGTCCCCGTTCACGTCGGCCGTGATGACTTCCATCGTCTGCAGGGTCTCGGTGACACCGTCCAGGTCATCCAGGAAGAGCTCGACCCGGCAGTAAGGGCAAGGAGCGTTCTCGTGACCGTTGATGCCACTGACGGTGGTACCGTCAATGGTGGTGATCTGGGTCGGTGTAAAGATGGAGAGGGCCGGTGGAATGTAGTCGCCGTATTCGAGGAGTTCGGCGACGTCTTTGGCAACGTTGCCCCGGAAGGTGCGGGCATTGGTGTCTACATCGTCGCCCGCGCTGCGGAGCGCCTCCATCCCGCTGGCGACGACGGTGTTGGAGAAGATGCGGGTGAATTTGGAGCCGACGACGATGCCGCGCCCGCAGACGCCAACCTCTTTGCCGGCGGTGTCCACCCCGATGACGTTGTGCTGGATCAGGTGGTCTCGACCGCCGGACACGTCGAGTGCGTTGTGAGGGGTGCTTTCGGGATCGGCGCTCCAGAAGAGCAGCCCGGCGATGAGGTTGCCGTCTTCGGGATTGGGGCCGCCGATCTGGTTTCTGATCCCAGGCGCGCTGACTTTGATTCCCGCGCCGCCGAACCAGTTGTAGTAGCGGGCGTTGGGGTGACACCGGCGGTTGGTGGGCACGTCGGGAACGGTGCCATCGGCGCGAGTGCCGATGTAGTTGCTGACGACGTAGTTGTCGCTGCCGCCACCGAGGTTGATCGCGGTCGCGTCCAGGCCGGCAAAGACGTTGTGCTGGATCAGGTTGTTATCTGAGGCGGCGGCGGCGACGATGCCGCTGGCGCCACTGCCGTCTTCGGGGTGGCCGGGGGTGCGGAGGTAGATCTCGGTACCGGTGATGGTCAGGCCGAACCAGTTGTCCTCGACGATGTTGCCGCTGTGGTTGATCTGCAGCCCATCCCTAAAGTTCTGGAAGGCCAGGCCGCGCACCACGTTGCCGTTGCCGTTAATCACCAGCGCGTCCAGGTTGTCGTTCTCGTGCCCGCGGATGATGATGCGCGGAGAGTCCGGGCGTATCCCGTCGTGGTCGGGCTGGCTCGCGCCATCAATGACCACCTGGCCGCTTTTCTCGATGTCGGTGCTGCCCAGCGTGGGGAGGAGGGAGTCTGCGGTGTCGGTAATCTGGATGACCCAGGCGCCGAGGCTGGCGTCGTATTGGGGATCGGTGGTGGGGATGTCGAAGCGGATCAGGATGGGGCGGGTGCTGGGATCGTCGTCCATGAGCGCGTCGGCCTCCACCAGCGCCCGGCGCAGGGTACAGGGGGTGCGGGCCGGCTTGGTCGGGACGCCGTTGCAAGAATAGCTCTTGCTGTCGTCCGGGTCGCTGGCGCTGTTGACAGTGATGATGGTGATGTAGGTAGTCGGAGCGGTCGGTTTCGGCGCGTAGGTCGGCTCGGGAATAGGCAGCGGCGGGAAAGGCGTGGGTTCGGGGGGCGGTGTTGGCGCCGGTGCGCCAGTCTGGGTGTAAATTGCGGAGATTTTGGTGGTCGTGCCTGCGTGGTAAACGTAACCCGGCTCGCTGGGGTTGGGTATCTGCCCGTCGGCGCTGGTGGTGCTGGCGGTGCGAATCCCTTCGGTGAGAGCCAGGGTGCGGGCCAGTGTGACGTTCCAGTTGCCGCTTGCGTCGGCGGTGGTGACCGCCAGCGATTCGAGCGTTTCGGTGACGGTGTCAACCTCGTCCAGGAACAGTTCGACGATGCACCCGGCGCACGGGCTGCCGTCGCCGTTGGTGCCGCTCACGTCGAGGCCGCTGATGGAGGTGACGGCGGCGGGGTTAAAGTCCCTCAAAGTCGCGGGCAGGATGTCGCCAAAAGCGAAGGCTTCGTTAGTGCTCTCCTCAATGATATTGCCCCGCACGGTCACGGCGTCGAGGTCGTAACCGTGTTCCCCGCCGGTGACGAGGATGCCCGCCGCCCCCCGGCTGCCGACGATGGTGTTGGTTAACACCTGGACGTAGTGCCCGCCGGACGCGCCGCCGACGTGGATACCCTCGCCGCACACGCCAAAGGGCTGCCCGTCTGAGGTCACGCCGATGACGTTGTTGCGCACGATGTGGTCGTGACCAGTCACTTCCAGGGCGTCGTCGGGGGTGTTGAGCGGGTCTGCGCTCTGGAAGAGCATACCCACGATGCGGTTGTTGACGACCAGGTTGTTGTTCCCGCTGACGTTCACGCCCGCCCCGGCGAACCAGTTGTAGTAACGGGCGTTGGGCTTGCACTTGCGGTCCTCCCGCACCTCGGGGACGGTACCATCGGCGCGGGTGCCGATAGTGTTGCTGAGGATAAAACTATCGTCGCTTTGAACGTTGATCGCCCCCGCTTTGAAACCAACCAAAACGTTATTTTGAACGGTGTTACTGACACTGCCGCTCTGCACGTAAATACTGGTTTCCCCACTCCCGTCTTCGGGATGGGCGTCGGGGTCGCGGAGGTAAATCTCGGTCCCGGTGATGGTCAGGCCAAACCAGTTGTCCTCTATCAGGTTATTGCCGTCGTTTCCAGAGACATTGATCACGTTGCCGCCAAAGCCCTGGAAGGCCAGGCCACGAATGGCATTATCGCCTCCCTTGACGTTAAACACGCCTTCTTTGTTATCACCGCGCAGGATGATGCGGGGACCCTCGCTCAACGGGCGTCCCGGGGGCTGGGTGGCGCCGTTAACGGTAATTTGGCCGTTGTTAAAGTCACGGAAAATGTAGTTGTCCGAAGTTTGGGTGCTATCCAGCTCGATCACCCAGACCTGGTGGTCCGAGTCGTAACCCGGATCGGTAGTGGGGATGTCGAAGGCGATGAGGACGGGAAGCGACCCGGACGATAGACTCCGGGCCTCGTTGATCGCCCGGCGCAGGGTACAATCTTTGCCGGGGGTTGAGCACTTTTCGCTCATCCCGCCCTCGTCCAGCGTGCTTTCGACGGTGATGGTGGTGTTGTACGTGGCCTGTAGCCGCGCGGCGACGGAGCCAGCCTCTAACCAGCTCTGGCCGGTCTCCGACCGTGCCAGCCTGGGCCGGTCTCCGACCGTGCCAGCCTGGGCCACGGCTATGATCAGGCCCGAAAACAGAAGCGTCCACAGGGCGACGAAAACAATGTGCCAGAATTTGCGGTTCATCAGACTCTCCTTTCTCATATTGCGTATTTCGTATTGCGTAACACGTCTCACGTTTCACTTCGGTGCATAATCACCTCCTCCTCCGTTCAATGATGACTTCTTTCATCATCAATTCCTCCTATTATCCTGTGTCACGAGCACGGTTTTGCTCGTCCTGGGGTGCGGTCTGGCCGGTCTGAGTCTGCAAAAACACAAACAGGTCCTTCAGGCTGGCGAATCCCCGGCGCTCTCCGATGCCCGGGCTTTCCAGAGACGCCCGCCAGACCTGTCTTCCTCCGTCACTAGTCTGCCACAGGCGCAGCAGGTATGATAGATAACGTTGTTGTGATTTTGCCATAGTCCCTTGCCTATTGTCCTGTCCCTGATCCGTTGCTATCCTGCGATCCGTTGCTGTCCCGCAATCCGCGTTCTAATTCCGCACGATGAGGGGCAGATAGACGCGTCTCTCGGTGCTCACGGTGATGACCTTCGGAGCCGTGGTCCTGGCGTCGTACTGCACGTATCCAAGGATGCGGTAATCGCCCTCTGCTGCTCCTGTGGTGTCCCAGGCGTCGTCAAAGGTGATCGCTTCGGCCGGGGCCAGGTTCGCTACGGTGTGGGTGAACGTTGCTGTGGCGGTCACACTGTCCGTGGGCTGGACCCGGATGATCGCCGTGCCGGTGACGAGGACGGTGCCGGTGTTGCTGAAGACCATTGAGATGGCGATGGTGTCCCCGGGTTTGAACAGGTCCGGCGTGGCGGTGAGAGTGGTGACTTCGCCAGCGGTGATGCCCAGCGCGAATTCCTCCGTCGCCGTGTCGAGCACGTTGCCCTCGCTGTCCTTGAGTTCAACCGCAATCACATAGTCGCCTTGTTCTACGCCGCTGCTGTCCCAACTGAGGGTCAGGGATGACCAGTCGGAGAGGTTGTTCAGGACACGCAACGGCAGCCCGCCGGCTAGATCGCCAGTACCGGCAGATTCAATCACCGCGCTGACCAGGACATCCTGGGCCTCGCCGTCGTTGTCCAGCCAGAGGTCAACCTGCACTTCGTCTCCGGGGAGATAGGGAGCCTGAGTGACTACCAGCCGCTCGATGGCGGCGGTGGTGGTGATGGTTTGCAGATCAAAGGTGTAACTGGTGTAGAACTTGACGTCGGTCGTAAGTGGGTTGTAGTAAAAGGGATAGATGGCGACGATCAGGGTACTGCTCCCATCCGGATGATCCTCGATCCGCCAGTCGTACACCTCGCCCGGGCCGTTGAACCAGCCGTCCCAATCTTCCAGGTTCGGGGGCGCTACCGGCTCCAGGGTCCCGGCCGTGCAGGGGCAGTCGGTGGCAAGCGTCTCGATCGGGATAAGCAGGCCGGTGTCGGTGATCAGGCCGGACCGATCGAGCAGCGTCACCTCCTGGACGCGCTCCCCGGCCGGGTAGTCCAGGGTCGTGATCCAGTACGGCACCCGGTAGTCGCCGCCCTCCAGCCAGAGGGCGCCGCCGGGGATTTCCGCCTGGTCCAGACCGTCCACCTGGGCGACCTCGTAATCTGGCACCGAGACGACGAGATTCGAGGCCGGCGATTGGATGGCAGCCGCGGGGGCTGCACTGTCGCTCAGGCGCTGCGTGACGGCGCCGTATTTGGGATCACCGTAGAGATTATACTCATAGATCCAATACGGGTCGTCCTCGAGCCATTTATGGCACTCTAGCCCATAAAAGGCGTCACCAACCGGCACGCTGCCGTCCCAGTTGTTGAACAAGTACTGGGCGGCATCCCAGTTTGCCCCGCGGTAGGAGACCTCGGTCGAACCGAGGTAGGCAGCGACACCGTTCTGCATCAGCGCCTCGGCGATGTTGTGATCCTGAATTCCCCACTTACGGGGATCGTGGTAGTTCCCACTGAGACAGGTAAAGCCAAAGGCAGCGGGGTTGACGCCGCCAAAATCGAGCGGGTTATCGGGCGAAAACCGGAAAGGTGTCAGGCCGCACGACCAGCCAGTGCAGCTACCATGCCCCCGGTAGGCCAGGATATCGCGGCCCTGGGTCTGGGCTCGGAAATCCGCGTGCATCCGGTCGCAGTAGTTCTCGTCCAGCACACGGATCCTGCCGATCTGGTTGGCGAGCAGGATTTCGTCGTGATAGTCACCCACCATATCCCCGGCCGCAATTGCATCATACTGCTGAAAGTCGTAGGGGTTGAACCCCACGGTCACGGTGAATTCAACCGTGTCCGTGGTGCTATAGTACGTCCAGGCCCAGACCGAGCCGGTCTGGTCGCCGATCAGGATCTCTGCCTTGCCATCGCTGCCGACGAAATCACCGGCCGCCAGGTCATCCCCTTTGTCAAACGGCCGGTGGTCCCAGAGGTGGAATGTCGTGAACAGCGAGCCGTCGGGGCGGTAGACGTAGATCACGTCCTGGGAGCGGTTGGCGACGATGATTTCCGCAGCGTCATCTTCACACACATCGGCGACTGCCACCGAGTCGTGTTTCGAGGAATAGTGGACAAAAGAGTGGATGAACGTGCCACAGCCCTCGTAGATGGCGATCAGGTCTTGATCCCAACTGACGTAGACGATCTCGTCCATCCCGTCGTCGTCCACATCCCCGGTTGCCAGCCCGTCAAACATGGCAAAGTCCACGTCAAAGTGGTTTAACTCTTGGCCGTACTGGTCATAGACGTAGATGTTGTCGTTCCGGTCACCGATGAGAATCTCCTCGCCGGGGTTGAATCGGACGTCCCCCACCGCCAGACGGTCTCCCTCTTCGAACTCGTTGCTGATCCCTTCCCGGTTGAATTCGCCTAGCAGGGTGCCGTTCGTGTCGAGGATGTAAAAGTGGTCGTCCCGGTCGGCGATCACAATCTCGTCTACCCCGTCGTCGTTCACGTCGCCGGCCGCCAAGTCGTCGTGCTCCCCAAAGGCCCAGTTAAAGGAGCGCACGGGAATCGAATGTTTCCAGTGAACCTTGGCCGTGCTGACCTCGGGCTCGAGTATATCGGCCAGGTCGTCCACGTGGCTCATAAAGGTGGAGGTCCCTTCGCCGGTGCCGCTGGTCAGCAATGCGTGGGAGAAATCAAAGCCATAGCCAGGGTTGCCCATGTGGACGCCGATGCTGGTCTGAATTGGGATCGTCAGGTCGGCCGCGCTATCACCGATGATCCGGCTGACGATCATGTCAGGCAGAACCGTAGCGCCGGTGAAATCTGCATAGTTATGGTCGCTCAGTGAAACGCCCCACGGCCCGTACGCCACGACGATCTCGGTTTCGCCGACGATCAGCAGGTAGCCGCCGTCCGGGGTGGAGAAGTTGGAATGAAGTTGGGTCGCCCACAGGTCAAAGTCCGGGTCCACCAACTCATCCAGCGTGTTCTCGTCATACGTCCTCAAATAGCCGAGCGCACCCTGTTTCAAGTAAGCCAGCGTGGCCATGGTCGAGAGCAGTGTATCCACCTCATCGTCTACGTAGAGAGCGTAGAGCCGGCCGGGGTTGGTGACGATCAAATAGTCGGCGTGCTCCAGCGCGTACGATACCGCGTAAGAGAGCAGGCCGACGCCAGAGCCTGTCACGGGATAGGCATAGGGCGATGGCAGATCGTAGATCTCCGGCTCGGTCTGGCCGGCGCGGTAGAGAATGACTGGTTCCGCGCCGATGGCGTAGGTCATCTCGTCCTCGAACAGTACCGGCACCAGGCCATAGGTGACGGTGAATGCTTCGCCTGGATTCAGGTGCAGGCCGTCCGACGCTCCACCCCGGGTAAAGTCAATCGTGATTTCGTTGACGTTTTGCTCGTCGTTGTCCCAACCAGTGTAGCCGCTGGTCAGATGGTATGAGCCACTCGTCTCGTCAATCGCCTGCAGGCCGGTGACGTTCTCCTCGATCCGCTCAATCAGAGCGTCGAGCGTGACGGACGCTTCGTTCTCCACCCGGAGTTGGACTTGCAAGGCATTGTCTTCGTAGGTGACTCGCCGGGTGAGGCTGATGCACGGCTCCCGCTGGACGATTTTGACGATCAAGCAGTTATACTCGTCGAAACCGTTGCTGGCCTCCGCCCGGGCACAGATCGAGTGGTTGCCGGGGGGCATCCCATCGAGTTGCCAGATATAGGCCGTTCTAAAGGCGTCCGATGGGGGGGTACGGGTCATGACCAGGGTGTCGTCAATGTAGAGATCGACCTGCGCCACTTCGTGCATCACCTCGTCACAGCGCGGCGGGTTCAGTCCCGGGTCGGGGTCGTTCCCGCTGTGATCCCAGGCGCACTCCCCCCGATACTCGGCCGCAAAGATCTCAACCCAGATCTCTCTTCCGGGTGGTACCTGCGGTTCGATGATGTAGACTGTGTGATTAGGATAGGGACTCAGGAACTCAAGGTCAATGTCCACCACCATATCCTGTGGGGCAAACTGGTACGGAAAATAGTTCCCCGCGCCGGCATAGGAAAAAGCACTGGCCTGGACCGCGTGCTGCACCCCATAAAACTCGCCCGGCTCCAGCCCCACTCTCCGGGGATTAATGATGCCCTCGTAAGTGGTCTCGCCCGTCGCCAGGTCAAAACGCCCAGAATAGTCCGCCGCGATGGGCATCCCATCGAACAAGAACTCAACCCGCTCCACCGCCTGGGTGTAGGAGACCGTTGCCTGGATGGAGTAGACGTCAGAACCGTCTCTGACGGGGGAGACTTGCATGCCGGTGATTTCAGGCTCGTGGTCCGTGTCCGGCGCGGTCTCAAAGTAAAAGATCCTACTCCAATGCTCGTTGTCCGACGGATCCTGGTTGTGGAGTTTGTATTGGTAGAGGCGGCTGGGTATGAGGTTATCCAGCGTGACCGTATGGGTCAGTGATTGCTCGGGAGGGGGATACGGCGCGGTATGGCGGTACTGGCCCGCCATATAATCGTAATGGACAATCCCCACGGCCGGTTCGTCGGTCTCCCAATGGATGGTGGCCGAGTTGGTCATGATATCGGTGACCTCGGGGCCGGAAACCACCTCCGGGGGTTGGGCGTCGCATATCCGAATTTCCTGGCGGCAGTTGTTGGTCTCGTCTTCCTCCATGATGACGCCGTCTGTGTCGAGGCAGATTTCTATGGTGTCCTCCTCCTCACTGCAGATGATGGGAGAAGGGCTGCCGACGCTCAGTCGCTCGCCGGGCTCCAGGTCGCTGGTCCACCAGAGTTGATGCACAGCGAACCCATCCACCGAGAGGGTCATCCGGAAGATATGAGATGTGGCAGCCGTTCCGGCGTTCATGAGTTGGAAATAGATCTGATTGCCGTCCACCTCGATGTCGGTGACCAGCAGGTCGGGCAGCGGCTGTGGCGCTACTTCCACCTGCCGGTGGGTGGTGAGCGCGCCGCCGCAGTTGGCGGCCGTGAGGGTGATAGCCTGGTCGCCGGATACTTGCCAGGTGATGACCTGGGTACTGGTGGGGACGTCCAGTACCTCCACCAGCGGCGCCTCCCACTCACTGGCCTCCCAGGTGAAGGTGATGGGTGGGGTGGCGTCGGCCGGGCCGGCGGTGGCGGTAAAGACGGCAGCCGTGCCGCTGACGACTGTAGTGGGGCCGCCGAGGTCAACAGCGCTTAACGGCACCGGGCACACGGGCGGTGGCGCTTCGATGTTGATAGTGACCATATCGCTATCTCTGCCACCGCAGTTCTCGGCGGTGACGGTGACGGTCTTGGTGCCGGGATCGGCCCAGGCGAAGGAGACGGTGTTGCTGGTATCGCTCGTGGTCGTGACGACCGTGCTTTGCTCTATCGCCTGCCAGGTGTAGGTGATGGGCGGGGTGGCGTCTGGCGGGCTGACGGTGGCGGTAAAGACGACGGCTTCGCCGGTGAGCGCCGTCGCGGGGCCGTTCAGGCTCACGCTCTCCAGGGGTACGGGGGGCGGGGGGCCTACGGCGTATTTGAGGTTGTCGTTGCTGTCATCATAGTAACCGATGCGCGGCCGGTCGCCCGTGCCCAGCGCCAGGGATGCGTACTGGCCCACGTCGCCGGCGTTGTCCACCGTCTCGCTGATCCAGGTGGAGCCGTCGTAGTGAGCGTATTTCAGGTTGCCGTTGGTGACGTCATAGTAGCCGATGTGGGGGTAGCCATCCGCGTCCAGCGCCAAAGAGGTGTACTGGCCTACATCGCCGGCGTTGTCCACCGTCTCGCTGATCCAGGTGGAGCCGTCGTAGTGAGCGTACTTCAGGTTGCCGTTGGTGACCTCGTAGTAACTGATGTGGGCGTCCCCACCTGCGTCCAGTGCCAGAGAGGTGTATTGCCCCACGTCCCCGGCGCTATCCACCGTCTCACTGATCCAGGCAAAGCCGTTATAGTGGGCGTACTTTAGGTTGCCGTTGGTATGGTCGTAGTAACTGATGTGAGGCCGGTTAGCGCCGTCCAAAGCCAGGGAGGTATACTTTCCCACGTTCCCGGCGCTGTCTACCGTCTCCAAGGCCCAGTCGGACCCATTGTAAGTGGCGTATTTCAAGTCCGCGCCTTCAATCTCGTAGTAGCTGATGTGGGGGTGATCGTTGCCGGCCAAAGCCAGCGAGGTGTACATACCTGCAAAGCCCAGGCTATCCACCGTTTCCGAGACCCACGCAGAGCCACTGTAATACGCATACTTGAGTGCTCCCTGGTTGCTGTCGTGGTAACTGACGTGGGAATAGCCGTATGAATCCAGCGCCAGCGAGGTGTACGCGCCTACACCTGCGGCGCCGTCCACCGTCTCGGTGGTCCAGGCGGAACCGTTGTGAGAAGCGTGTCTCAGCCCGTCACAAGCCTGTTCGGTCCCCCGGCAATAACTTATGTGCGGAGAATCATACTTGTCCACTGCCAGGGATGCATACCATCCCGCGTCCCCACCGTCGTCCACCGTCTCGATCTGCCAGGTCAGGTCTGCCAGGCTTTGGATGGAATGGGCAGTCTCCTCGACCTGGACTGGCGCCGGCTCGGTCTGCCAGGCCTGTGGCGCTGCCTGTACCTGTTTCGGGCCGTCGGCGGCTGCAAATGCGCCCGCCAGCAACTCTAGCAGAAGGATAAGGGATAGCCCTATCCTTCCCAAGAGCCAGGGAATTTGTGTTCTCGTGTTCATCGCTTACCTCCATAAGAGTCAGGGAAATGGAAGGCCGTTACTGAGCCTATTCTAGCACCCTACCGTCAAAAAAACGTCAAAAGGGCAACGCTTCCTTTGCCTGTGATGTCCAATGGTGGTATAATTTCTTTCATCTACCCTCTGCTGGCTACAAATCACTGACGATGGCCAAACTAACGATTTCTTTGCTGGGGTCTTTCCAGGTCACTCTCGACGGCGAACCGGTCACCGGTTTCACCACTGACAAGGCACGGGCGCTGTTGGCCTACCTGGCCGTCGAAGCGGACCGCCCCCATCGCCGGGATGCGCTGGCCGGGCTGCTGTGGCCCGACCAGCCCCAGCGCAAGGCACGCCAGAACCTGCGCCAGGCGCTCTCTCATCTGCGCCAAGCGATAGGTGACCGGGATGAGGCCACACCGTTCCTGCTAGTCAGCCGTGAGACAGTCCAGTTCAACACCGCAAGCGACCATTGGCTGGACACCGCTGCGTTCACTGCCCTTATCGAGGCCTGCAGAGACCACCGGCACCGTCGCCTGGAGACGTGTCTTCCCTGCATGCGGCGGATGGAGCGCATGGCCACGCTGTATCGAGGAGACTTCCTGGCACAGTTCTTCCTCAGCGACAGCGACCTCTTTGAGGAATGGGCGTTGCTCGAACGGGAGTGGCTGCACCGCCAGGCAGTGGAGACGCTCTCCCACCTGGCCGGCTATTACGAGCGGCGTGGTGACTACGAGCAGGCGCGCCACTATGCCTGGCGACAGGTGGAACTTGAGCCCTGGTGCGAGGAGGCCCACCGCCAATTGATGCGCCTACTGGCGCTGGATGGGCAGCGCAGCGCAGCCCTGGCCCAGTATGAAATCTGCCGCCGGGCGCTAACCGAAGAGTTGGGCGTCGAGCCGACGGCCGAGACGGTGGCGCTGTACGAACGGATCCAGGCGGCGGAGCCAGAAACCACGTTTTTTCCTAAAAACCTGGTTTCTCTCCCTCCCTCACCCACCCCCTTCGTCGGCCGGGAGGAAGAACTGGCAGAGTTGGCCGAATTGCTGGCAAACCCCGATTGCTGCCTCTTGACCCTCGCCGGCCCCGGCGGCATCGGCAAAACCCGCCTGGCGCTTCAGGTGGCGGCGGACCAGATCGGGGCCTTTGCCCACGGTGTCTATTTCGTGCTCCTCGCCCCCGTCAGTTCAGCCGAGCACCTTGTTCCCACGATAGCGGATGCCCTCGGTGTCCCCTTCGACGGCCGCCAGAATCCCAAAGAGCAACTCTTTAACTACCTGCGTGAGAAAGAGATGCTGCTGGTGCTGGACAGCCTGGAGCACCTGCTCCCCCCCGCACGTGGGGGGGACAGAGGGGGGGCGGGGTTACTGGCCGAGATGTTGAAACGTGCGCCGGACGTGGTGCTTTTGGTCACTTCGCGGGAACGGTTGAACCTGCAAGAGGAATGGGTGTACACGGTCGAGGGGCTGACGTACCCGGAAGGGAAAGCCGCGGACGGGTCTGCTCTGAGCCTCTCGGCTTCGCTCGGGATAAACTCCGCCGAAGGGCCAGCAGCCTACAGCGCGATAGATTTGTTCCGCCAGCGTGCTTGCCAGACGTACCGGCGCTTCTCGCTTTCGGAGACAGAAACAGGCCACGTGGTGCGTATCTGCCAGTTGGTGGAGGGGATGCCGCTGGGGGTTGAGTTGGCTGCGGCCTGGGTGGCAATGCGCTCCTGCGGGGAAATCGCTCAGGAGATAGAGCACAACCTCGACATCCTGTCCACCTCCCTGCGCAACGTACCCGCCCGCCAGCGGAGTGTGCGGGCGACGTTTGAGTATTCCTGGCAATTGCTCACAGAGGCGGAAAGGGACATTTTCGCCCGGTTGTCCGTCTTTCGCGGGGGATTTCGGCAGGAAGCAGCCGCTCTGGTGGCTGGAATATCCCCGTTCACTCTGTCGGCTCTACTGGACAAATCTTTGATCCGCCGTGTCTCATCCGACCGGTATGATATGCACGAACTGCTCAGGCAATATGCGGCCGAGAAACTTGAGACCAATCCGCAAAAACACGAAGAAACACAGGTGCAACATGCCCGCTATTTCGCTGCCTTCCTGGAGCAACGAGAAGAGTATCTGAAGGGAGCGAAACAGAAACAAACCTTCCTGGAGATCGCCCTGGAGATTGAAAATGCGCGCCAGGCATGGCAACTGGCTGTGGCGCGCGGTAATGTTCACGAGGTTGAACAAAGCCTGGAAAGCCTGTATCACTTTTACAACGTCCAGAGTCGGTTCCAGGAGGGGATCGAACTCTTTGCCCAGGCGATAGACCAGTGGAGCGGAGACGCACAACAGGCACGCATCTTCGGCAAAGTCCTGTCCCGCCAGGGTGCGCTTTATCGTTACCTGGGCCTCTATCAGCAGGCCAGAACCTGCCTGGAGCAAAGTCTGGCGATCTTTGAGCGCCTGAAAATACAAACCGAGCAAGTCTTCTGCCTGGTCAATCTGGCGAATGTGGCCCGCAATCAGGGGAAATACGGAGAGGCAGAGCGGCTGTCTCAAGAAAGCCTGGCGCTGTCCAGGCAGGTTGGAGATCGCTGGGGCGCATCGTTTTCGCTCTTCCTGCTGGGTATGGTTCGATATCGGGCCGGAGACGTGGTTCAGGCAGGGACGTTGTTTGAAGAAAGTCTGGCTATCGGCCGGGAAAGTGGTAATCAGCGTCTCATACTGTCCCCTCTCAACGGGTTGGGAGACATTACCTGTCACCGGGGGGATTACGCCAAAGCACAAGTCGTGTTTGAGGAGTGCATCGCATTGAGCCGGGAACTTGGCGACCAATTCAAAGTCGCGATGCACCTCAATAACCTGGGCACCGTGCTGCACGTTCTCGAGAAGTACGCAGAGGCCCGGCCGTTTTATCAGGAAAGCCTGGAAATCTGCCGCCAGATTGGCGACCAGGGAGGACAGGCAATCGCGCTAAGCAACCTGGGCGAAGTGGCTTATGCGCTCGGTGCATATACCGAAGCGCAGGAGTTCTATCAGGAAGGGCTATCCATTGGACGCAACATCCAGGATCAGCGGGCCATAATGGCTTGTTTGAACAACCTGGGGGGGACTGCCTGTGCCCTTGAGGACTACCAGGGAGCCAGGACCTGCTTTGCCGAGGCCATGAAGATTGCCACGGAGACCCAGACGTTGACGCTGCTATTAAAAGTCCTGGTCAACCTGGCCATCCTCTTTGCCAAGGAGGGCCAAACAGACCGGGCCGCGGAGTTGCTTGGGCTGGTGTGCCAACACCCCGCCAGTGAACAGGTGATCCAGGAGAGGGCTGAGCGTTTATGGGATGAGATGGCTCTCGTTCCACCGGATAGCGTCCCAAGGCCCCTGGATGTGGTTGTCGCCGAGATACTCGCGGAAATCTCCCTGCCTTGAGGGAGCGAATGGTCAAGGGAAGACTGGACGCAGGGAAGGATAGCGGAGGGCTCTGCGCAGGATAAGGGGCAGGAAGACGTTGTCCAGAGCAGCAGCCGTGACCAGGTCCACAGCCGTGACGTCGTAGACAGCATCGTGTCCGCTCAACTCACTGGTGGCGGTGACGACGGTCGTGTCTTGCGTGCCGCTGATAGCCGTTGAGGGGGTCTGCACGGTGACGGTGATGGGACCGCAACCGAAGGCCGGCAGGGTAACGGTCGGTCCGCCCGACGGCGTGGCGACGGTGATGGCGTAGCTCTGCGACGAAACAGCAGTCAGGGTGAACGTCTGCATCTCGCCGATGGGATTGGTCAGCGTGTGAGTGTAGATGGCCGTGTAGCCCGGCAGGACTTTTGCGTTCCGGTCGGGCGCCAGCAGACGCGGGGTGCGGAAATCTGCCTCCTGCGGGCCGTTCCAGGGTGGGTACAGCCAGCGGCCGCTGGTCTGGCCGAGCCAGTTGCCGGGCCGGTAGAGCAGCCGCACGCGCCAGCGGTAGATGGTGCCCCCGGTGAGGCCGTCCACGGTCTGGCTCAGGACGACGCTGGTGGTCAGCACGTCGCTCCAGGCGGTGTCCTGAGTCTGTCGAAGGGCCGGGCTGCTGCCGGAGATGGCGGCGGCAGCGGTGAAGGGGGTACCGAGGGGGGCGAGCTGCCATCGGAACGCCACTGCTCCTCGTCCCAGCGGTGTCCGCGCGGTCAACTGCAGGTGCACCTGGTTGGCGGAGTTGGAAAGGCCCAGGGAGGCGATGGGAGTGTACCCATCGTTGCGCAATTGGCGTGGGCGCACCGGCAGGCCACCTCCGCTGTTCCCCAGGTAAACGAAGGCGCTCCCTTCATCTACTAGCCCGTCGTTGTACGTGGGCGCACCGACGATGAGGTCACTGTAGCCGTCGCCGTTCACATCCCCGGCGGTGGAGATGGTGAAGCCGTACCCGGCTCCCTCCTGGTCGCCCTCGATGCTCCAGGTGGGGTTGGCGTCCAGGCCCTCTGGCCCACCCTGGTAGACGAAGGCTGCCCCTTCGTGGGATTGGTCGCTGGCGTAGCCAGGCGCACCGACGACGATGTCGGCGTAGCCATCGCCGTTCACGTCCCCGGCAGTGGAGACGGCGAGCCCGAACTTGGCCTGCTCCTGGCCGCCCTTCGCGCTCCAGGCAGGGCTGACGGCCAGGCCCCCCGGGCCGCCGTGGTAGACGAAGGCTGCTCCCTCGCGCCAGGGGGTGAGCCAGGGAACTTTAGTGTATTTGTAGGCTCCGACGATGACGTCGCTATAGCCATCGTTGTTCACGTCGCCGGCGGTGGAGACGGCGGTGCCGAACTCGGCATTCGTGAAGACGTCTGTAACCGTCCAGTCGGGGTCCAGGCTGAGGCCCGTGGCCGAGCCATGGTAGACAAAGGCGGTTCCGTCGAGCTGCTCTTCGGTTTGGGAATTGCCATACCAGGGTGTGCCGATAACGATGTCGCTGTAGCCATCGCCGTTCACGTCGCCGGCGGTGGAGGCCGAACGGCCGAAGTTGGCGTAGGCCTGGTCGGTCGGATGGGCAGTCCAGGCGGGGTCGGCGGCCAGGCCTGCTGGCCCGCCGTGGTAGACGAAGGCGGCCCCCTCGTTCGTCCCTTCGGCGTCGTAGCCGTTGGCCGTGACGATGACGTCCGAGTAGCCATCGCCGTTCACGTCGCCGGCGGTGTAGACGGCGGTGCCAAAGCGGGCGCTGATGCCAAAGTGGGCAGTGCCCTGGCCGGCCGGGGGGGCAGTCCAGGCGGGAGTGGTGGCGAGGCCCTTGGGCCCGCCGTGGTAGACGAAGGCTTTCCCGTCATCTATCTGCTCGCCGTCGTAGCGCGGTGCGCCGACGATGACGTCGGCGTAGCCGTCGTTGTTCACGTCACCGGCAGTGGCGATGGCGGTGCCGAACCATGCCCACTCCTGGTCGCTTTCCCCCATCCAGGCTGGGCTGTGTGCGGGGCCATCCGGCCCTCCGGCGTAGAGAAACGCCATCCCTTCCTCGGTCTGGCCGTGGTCGTATCTCGGCGCACTGACGATGACGTCGGCATAACCGTCGCCGTTCACGTCTCCGGCAGTGGCGACGGACCAGCCGAGGAGAGCTCCGTCCTGCTTGCTTGTGGCATTCCAGGTTGGCGCTGTGGCCAGGCCGCTGGGGCTGCCGTGGTAGACGAACGCCCCTCCCTCGTCTGTGTGCTCGTGGTCGTAGCCGGTGGATCCGATGGCCAGGTCGCTGTGACCGTCACCGTTCACGTCCCCGGCGGTGGAGACGGCGGTGCCGAAGTGGGCGTCCTCCTGGTCGGTCGGGTGAGCGGTCCAGGTAGAGTCAGTGGCCAGGCCGGTCGGCCCACCATAATAGACAAAGGCTGCTCCCTCGTCGGGCTGGACGTCGTCGTAACCGGGCGCGCCGACGATGACATCGGCATAACCGTCACTGTTCACGTCCCCGGCAATGGAGACGGCCGCACCCAGGTGAGCGTCCTCCTGGTCGCCTGTGGCCGTCCAGTCCGGATCTGTCCAGGTCCCTGAACCTGTAGTGAGCCCGGTCGAACTGCCATGGTAGACGTAGACCCGCCCTGTGTTTGTCAAGGTGGTGGCATCGAGCATGTCGTAACCGGGCGCGCCAATGACAACATCGGTGTAGCCATCGCCGTTCACGTCCCCGGCGGAGGAGACGGCAGCGCCAAAGTAGGCGTCGTTCTGGGCTCCCGGGGCTGTCCAGTCCGCGCAGCCTGTGGTGAGCCCGGTTGGGCTTCCGTGATAGACGTAGGCTCGCCCTGAGTCTCTCAAGCTGAGGGTGCCGGTGACGTTAACCCCGGGCGCACCGACGATGACGTCGGTATAGCCGTCCCCGTTCACGTCCCCGGCAACGCCTACGGAGGTGCCGAAGTGGGCGGCGGCCTGGTCGCCCGTGGCGGTCCAGTCTGCCCCCTTCGGCAAGCTCAGGGCAGGCTCCTTCCCCCCCGTGGGGGGGACCGAGGGGGGGGTAGCGAGGCCCGTCGCACTGCCGTGGTAAACGAAGGCCGCTCCTTCGTCGGGCTGGTCGCCGTCGTAGTCGGGCGCACCGACGATAATGTCTCCGTGGTCATCACCGTTCAGGTCCCCGGCGGTAGAGACGGAATAGCCAAAGTGGGCGTTTTCCTGATTGCCTGTGGCTGTCCAGTCCGCCCCCTTCGGCAAGCTCAGGGCAGGCTCCTTCCCCCCCGTGGGGGGGACCGAGGGGGGGGTAGCGAGGCCCGTTGCACTGCCGTGGTAAACGAAGGCCGCGCCCTCATTGGTCTGATTGCCGTCATAGTCGGGCGCTCCGACGATGATGTCGGCGTAGCCATCCCCGTTCACGTCTCCGGCGATGGAGACGGCGGTGCCGAGATGGGCCTCGGGCTGGTTGCCCTCAGCGCTCCAGGCGGGAGTGGAGCCAAGCCCCGTGGCCGAGCCGTGGTAGACGAAGGCCGTCCCCTCGTCGGTTTGACCGCCGTCGTACCAGGGTGCACCGACGACGAGGTCGCTATAGCCATCGCCGTTCACGTCCCCGGCGGTGGAGATGGCGTAGCCGAGGCGGGCGCCATCCTGGTTGCTCTCGCCTATCCAGTCTGCGGAGGACGGAAGGGCGGTGATAGTGAGGCGGAGGGTGATGGGGTAGGTGGCGGTGGAACCGTTTGTCGTGATGCGTAGTACGTGAGGCGTGAAACATGAAACGTGAAACGTGTTGCGTGGTGTGTGATGGATGGGGACGAGTTCCAGGTGGGTGGGGTGGGGGCGGCCGGTGGCGTCGGTGGCGCGGGGGGGGCCGTAGCGCAGGATGGGCGTGCCGTCGGCGGTGGTGAATTCGATGGCCTGGTTGCCCTGCCCTGAGCCTGTCGTAGGGTCATCGGTGAGGTGAGGGGCGAGATCGCCGGTCAAGGCAAGTTCGAGGACGATCAGAGATTGGGGGTTGGAGATTGGAGATTGGAGACTGGAGGTTGGAGGTTGGAGGTTGGGGATTTGAAATCCTTGCTCGAGGCCGCATTCGTCGTTGACGTACCACTCGGTGATGGGGTCGCGCTGATACGTGACGCGATTCTCGTGAACGGAAAGAGTTGGCGTGTCCACGGGTGTCACCGCTCCCTCCTGCCCAAAGCCAGTCAGAGTGAGGCCCCAGCTCCAGGTGGGGTGGACTGCGGTGCGTTCCACGACGCGGATGCCAGTGGGGTAGAAGCCGGTGCGCAGGTTCTGCGCCCGATTAGGGGCCTGGTAGCCGGCCGGTCCGTCGGGGAAGAGGGGGGATTCCTGCCAGGTGACGTGATATTCCCGGCGGTGAAGATCCTCTTGTACAGCAGTCCACCAGTCGGCATTGTGGGAGGTGGGCGATTCAGAGATGAACGTCGGTGGTTCCCGTCTCTCCGTCCTCTCTGGTGAGGATGGCGTAGGAGGAAGACGAAAATGACGAAATCGAAGGAGCACCAGTAGCAGGAGCAGGATGCCGAGACTGGCTCGCAGGATGGTCCGGAAGCGGTGAGGTTTCATCGGTTATTCGGTTCGAAGCCGGGATTCTGTAGGCCGCTGAGCGACTGGTAATTGCGCAGCACCAACGGCAGGTAGATGAAATGAGGCTCGAAAGCGGTGGCGGTCTCGGTGTAAACGCCCGTCGCGCCCTCGTCGGTCGTGACCTGCACCACGTTGGTCAGTGGCCCGGCATAGTCCGTCTCGACGGTGACGACGACCGTCTGGATCCAGACGCCACCGGGCGCGGTGATGGTTGGCGTCCAGGTGCAAGTTCCGGTGGGGGTAACGTGGGCCGGTAGGGTATCGGTGATGGTGGTGTGCAGGTGGAAGTTGCCGGTATTCGTGACGTAGATGGTGTACGTCAGTTGTTCGCCAGCCTGCACCAGGACGGGGTGACCTCCCCCTCTGTGGGGGGGATAGAGGGGGGGCGTTGAGCCGCCGGTGTGGGCCTGCTTGATGACGTGCAGGTCTGGCGCAAGCGTGTGGGTGTAGACACCCGTCGCGCCCTCGTCGGTCGTGACTTGCACCACGTTGGTCAGCGGTCCAGCGTAGTCCGCCTCGACGGTGACGACGACCGTCTGGGTCCAGATGCCACCGGGCGCGGTGATGGTCGGCGTCCAGGTGCAAGTTCCGGTGGGGGTAACGTGGGCCGGTAGGGTATCGGTGATGGTGGTGTGCAGGTGAAAGTTGCCGGTATTCGTGACGTAGATGGTGTAGGTCAGTTGTTCACCGGGCTGCACCAGGACGGGGTGACCTCCCCCCCTGTGGGGGGGATAGAGGGGGGGCGTCGAGCCGCCGGTGTGGGCCTGTTTGGTGACGGCCAGGTCTGGCGCAAGCGTGTTGGTGTAGACACCCGTCGCACCCTCGTCGGTTGTGACCTGTACCACGTTGGCCAGCGGTCCAGCGTAGTCCGACTCGACGGTGACGACGACCGTCTGGATCCAGACGCCACCGGGCGCTGCGATGGTCGGCGTCCAGGTGCAAGTTCCGGTGGGGGTAACGTGGTTCGGCAGGGCGTCAGTGATGGTCGCAGTGAGAGTCACGTTGCCGGTGTTGGTGACGTAAATGGTGTAGGTCAGTTGCGCTCCGGACCGCACCGGGTCGGGGCTGGCCTGTTTGGTCACGCTCAGCGCAGCCGGGAACTCGTCGGCGCCGACGTCGGGGAGGGGACCGGTGGGCCGGGGGTCGCCGTCCACGTCGCTGTTCACGCCGACGTCGGTCCCGGCGTCAACAGCGGGCGAGTCGGGCAGGAGGTGGTAATCCTGTCGCGCTGGATCCACGAACAGGGGCGGGGCGAGAATCACAGTGGTGCTGCTGACCGGATCGTCGTTGTTGCCCCACAGCAGCGTGTGGCTCGCGATCAACGTCGCCCCTGCCGTCGCGCTGATGCCTACGTTGTGGCTGACGACGATGTTGTTGGCAAGGATGAGGGTCAATGGGTCCAGGACGGCCAGCCCGGCCCCTTGTGCACCTGTGCTGCTGCCTACCAGCGTGTTGTGGTAGAGAAAGCCGGTGCCAGTGCCGGTCAGCTCAGCGCTGGCGGTGATGTGGTCGCCGATCACGTTGTTGGTGATGGTGAAGACTGGCGCACCGCGGACGGCGAGACCAACCCCGTTGCTCAGCACCCGGTTGGCCTCGATGCGTGCGCTTTCGTCGCCTTCGGATCTGATACCGTTGTCGGCGCAGCCGCTCACCGCGTTGTGCGAGATGGCGATAACGTCGCCGCGCGCGTCAATGCCATCGTTGCCGGTGCTGTAGACAGTGTTGCCTCGAATCTCGACCTGGGTGCTGGAACCGGCCGTGCGCACGCCATCCCCGTCTGTATTGTGCACGGTGTTATTCGTGATGGTTAAGGCGCCGTTTTCGGCGTTGATGCCCCGATCCCGCGTGTCATAGACGCGGTTGCCGGCCACGATCACGGCTGACCCATGTGCGTCAATGCCGTCGTTGCCGGCGTTGGTGACTGTGTTGTCCCGGATGGTGACGACTGCGCCGCGGGCGGTGCTGATGCCATCGTCGCCGGTGTCGTTCACGTTGTTGCTGAGCACTGTGAGTGTGCCGTCGTGGGCGTAGATGCCCCGACGGACGGTGTCGTAGACCAGGTTGCCACTGATCGTCTGGGTGCCGCTCACGTCAACGCCGTCGGACGCTATGGTGTGCACGGTGTTGCTGACGATGGAGACGGCGCCGTCCTCGATGCGGATGCCGTCCGCGTTGATGTTGCGGATCAAATTGTCGAACAGCCACAGGCTGCCCCGGTCCACCTGGATGCCCTGCTGCTGGCAGTCCTCGACGGTGCTGCCGGCGAAAGTGACTGTGCCGCCACCCTCGATGAGCAGTCCTTCCTCGCTGGTGTGAGCGATGTGTACGTTCACTACCTGCACTACGCCGTCATCCACCTCGATACCCTGCTGTGCGGTCAGAATCTGGGTGGCAGAGATAAGGACAGTCCCACCGTCAATCTCGAATCCCTGCTTGTTCACATTGAGAATAGTGCATCGCCCGACCGTCACGTCCCCGGTCCAGATGTGGATGCCATCCTGGCCGTTGCGCAGTGTCAGACCCTCTATGGTGACTTCGGCCAGTGGTGCGTCCCTGACGCGCATGTTGTGATCATCACTGCCGTCGAGGATGGTCGGATAGGTGATGGGGGTCTGGACGGTGAAGGTGATGTCCCATCCCCCGCGCAGCTTGACGCTGTGGGTGATAGTCAGGTTTTCGGTGTAGGTGCCGGTGGCGACCCATACCTCATCGCCGGGCGAGGTGGCCAGGTTGATGGCCTGTTGGACGCTAGCGCAGGGGTCAGTGAAGGTAATGCAGGTTGTGCTGGTACCCCCTTCTCGCACGTAGTAGATGCCCGGGTTGGCGTGAACGGGAGGGGTGGGGTGGGTCAGGGACCATAGCAGAACGACGGTCAGCCCGAGACCCAGGGCGATTGCTGATAAAAGGTGTCTGTTTTTCATGGGGTTTATATTACATGACTTTGCGCTACCTGTCAAGGCGGACGTGGAGATTATACACTGGTTGGCAGGGATGGGAAAGTGCGGTATAATCTGCGCCATCAGCCAGGCGACCGTACGGCAGATGAAAGGGGGGCTCATTGCGAGCACTGATCACCGGGGCAGGTGGGTTCGTCGGGGGGCACCTGTGTGCCCATCTATTGGCACATACCGGGTGGGAGTTGATGGGTACGGTCTATCCCCGGCCGGTCGAAGCCCAGCCGTCAGAACCACGCTTATGGCTCCAGTACGCTGACCTGCGTGATCCAAAGGGGGTGCGCACGCTCGTAGACGAAGTGCGGCCCGACTACATCTTCCACCTGGCTGCCCAGTCGTTCGTCCCCACCTCCTTCGCAGACCCCTGGGATACGCTGGAGAACAACATCC
>CAYPOY010000016.1:0-6223 GCA_964412395.1 uncultured Anaerolineales bacterium
GGGCCTCCTCGTAGGCCCAACGCAGGTTGGTCTGCTTGTCGGGCGGGAGGCCGTGCTCTTCGGGAACGAAGGTCTCGAAGGTCATGCGGGCCAGAATCTCAAGGTCGCTCAACGTGCGCAGCACAGCCACGCGCCGCTGGGCCAGTTCGGCCAGGTGGCAGGTACAGGGGACGAGTTTGCCGAAGTCGGGATGGCCGACCGGCACGTCCGCCCGCAGGTAACCGATCCCTTTGCAGATCGGGCAGGTCTCCTTCGCTTCCTGCTTCCTGCCTCCTGCTTCCTGCTTAGTGCTTGATGTATTCGCCATACTTCCCTTCAATATCCCGTCGCCGCTCTGTTTCACGGGTGCGTCTGCTTTCTCCTCTCCCCTTGGTACGCCAGCGCTCCAGGATGGCGCGAATGTACTTCCAACTGTGCTTATTCAGCGACACCGCCTCGCGGAATGCATCCTCGATCCATTCGGCCGGGTAGGTCTGCTCCGCCTCACGCAGTTCGTCGGCGATAAGCGGGGTGAGCAGGCCGATGTTCTGCTCGTAGAGGGTGAAGACGTTGGGCCGTCCAGCCGATTCGAGTTCGTCGGGCCACTCGCCACGTGCGATGGCCTCGACTACGGCGCGTCCCTTGGGCGTGCTGGCGAAGTAGAGTTCCTCGGTCGTCCCTCCCGTGGTGGTCTCAACCCGCAGCAGCGTCCCACGCTCGACGGCGCGCTCCAATGCCCCGTTCAGCACCCCAGCGGGCACGACGCCCAGGCTGGAAGTGAGTACATGATCGGCAGCCAGGTCGGCCCGGCGGAGGTAGCGCACTTTGCCCCGCTGCTGCCCCAGCCGCCACAGCACGTGCAGCGTAAGTTTGAGTTCGGCCAGATCGTCAATGAGTGGGATGAGTTCGGTGAAGACTGGCTCTGGGATGCTGACGCTGTGGACTTGGCCAGAAGGAAAGCCGCTGAAGATTTTCATAGTTGGTCGTCAGGTAAGGCTCGACTGTCACGAGAACTCTACTGGCTGCTGGCGCGTAGCGGCATCGAGGAACTGGGCGAGGCGCTCGCGGAAGAAGAGCTGTACCACGCCGGTGGGGCCGTTGCGATGCTTCCTTACCAGGATGTCGGCGATGTGCTGCTTCTCGGTTTCGGGGTGGTACAACTCGTCGCGGTAGATAAACATCACCACGTCCGCGTCCTGCTCCAGAGATCCCGATTCGCGCAGGTCCGCCAACACCGGCCGCTTGTCGCTGCGCTGCTCTACAGCGCGGGAGAGTTGGGAGGCAGCCACCACGGGCAGGTCCAGCTCCCGCGCCAGTGCCTTGATCGAGCGGGAGATGTAGGAGACCTCCTGCACCCGGTTCTCGGAGCGGACGTCCCCGGTCATCAACTGCAGGTAATCCACGAGGATGAGGTCAAGCCCATGCTCGGCGTGGAGACGGCGGGCCTTGGTGCGCAGTTGCAGGGCCGAGATGGAGGGGGTGTCGTCAATGAAGATGGGAAGGTCGGCGAGTTTGCCGGTGGCCTGGACAAAGAGGGGCCATTCCTCCTCCCGCAGGTCGCCCAGCCGCAACCGCTGGGCATCAATCCCGGTTTCGGCGGCTACCAGGCGCTGCACGATCTGCTCGGCTGACATCTCCAGGCTGAAGACGGCGATGTGCTGGCCGTAGCGGGCGGCATTACGCGCAAAGGAGAGGCACAGGCTGGTCTTGCCGACCGATGGTCTGGCGGCGACGATGACGAAGTCAGAGCGTTGTAGTCCGCCCAACAGCCGGTCGAGGTCAATAAAGCCGGTGGGCACGCCCAGTGGTTCGCCCCGGTGGGCATAGAGGTACTCGATGCGGTCGTAGTAGCGGCGGATGACATCCTGGATAGGGGCCAGATCCCGGGTGATGCGGCGCTGGGAGACGCTGAAGAGCGCCTGCTCGGCCTGGTCAATGGTCTGGTCTATGTCTTCGACTTCCTGGTAGGCCAGTTGGGCGATCTGGCTGGCTGTGCTGATCAGACGCCGGCGAATGGCAGCGTGTTCGACGATATGGCCGTAGGCTTCGACGTGGATGGCGCTCGGAACGACGTTGATGAGGCGCGTGATGTAGGCTATGCCGCCAATTTCCTCCAGTTGCTCCCGTCGCTCCAGTTCGTCACACAGCGTGACGAAGTCAATGGGCTCACGTCGCTCGTGGAGCGCAAAAATGGCCTCGTAAACCCAATCATTTTTCTGGATATAGAAATCCTCTCCCTGCAAGAAGGGGGAAACACGAAACAACGCTTCGGGATCAATGAGGAGAGAACCAAGGATTGCCTCCTCAGCCTCAACGTTGTGAGGGATCATCTTGTCAGGGATTGCCATATCTCTTCATCCGTAGATCTTGAATCACCATCTTAATCTATTGTACGGGCAAGTCACCCAGGTCGAGGCTGTTAATGAAGTCACGAAAGGCCGACATCTCTTCATCCTCCATTTCCTCGGTGACGTCTGTCTCTGGGATGATGCCGGCTTGCGCCATAACGTCTTCCTCAACCAGGATGGGGGCGTTGACACGCACCGCCAGAGCGATGGCGTCGGAGGGGCGAGAATCAATCTTCACCTGCCGCCCGTTCAGACTCACGGTGATGTAAGCGTAGAAGGTGTCGTTATGCAAGTCGTTCACGGTGACGTAGGAGACCTCACCGCCCATCTCAGTGATGACGTTGTTGAGCAGGTCGTGGGTTAGAGGGCGGGCGACCTCGATGTTTCGCAGCCGGAGGGCGATGGCCTCTGCCTCATAAGATCCGATCCAGATAGGCAGGTATCGCTCGGCGTCGATCTCCTTGAGGATGATCACGCGGTGCTCCGACATCAAGCTTGCCCGGATGCTATCTATCTTTACCTCAATCATTGTCCGCCTCCTGACAGGGGCTGTATCTAGTTGGATTATACCACTGACCTGTGGCAGATGGCAAGTGGGCGGATTGGAGATGGGGGGTTAAAGATGGGAGATTACGGATTTGATGTTATAATGATGGCCTCCTATGGCTGCCGCCGGAGAGTGGGCGGGTGGGTACTACTTGCTACCGGCTATGTATGCGTTATCGGGCAGTGATTCGCCTTGCGGTGTTGTGGCGGGCAGACGCTCGCCGGTGACCCAGTTGTAGACCCCGATCCGTATCTCGTATTGATCTGGGGGCATTTGTTCTGGTAACGAGATGGTACGTTGTTCGCGGATTGTGTCGCCTGGCTGCCAGACGGCCAGAGGTAGTGTGCCCTGCCAGGCGTCGCCATCGGCCTGGGCGATGGGGGGCTGACCGGCCAGGCCCAGGTGAGCGAAGATGATGTCGTGGGGCTGGGCCGCCGACAGACTGAGCCAGGTCAGGGTAAGGTCTAACTGCCCGGACTGCAAGTCGGCCTGGGCCGCCTGGAGGCAAAGCGTCTGTCCAAAGACCGCCAGCCGGCAATCTGAGGCTGGGTCAATGGGTGTGGCGGATAGAGCGGAGGTGACGGCACCGGCCCGCTGGAGTGCGAAGGTGCCACCAAGGCGGTAGCGCGACAGGTAGACCGCGTCCATCTGGTGGGCCAGTTGATAGAGTTGATCGGGTGGGGTGATAACTCCCCGCAGGTCTATCTGATAAGGCCCGCCGTCGCGGGCTTCGATATCTATCCAGGGCATGCTACACGAGGTGGTGTGGGGACGTTGGCCTGTGGCAATGGCTGGGAAAGCCCCCAGGTCCACGGAAGCAGGGGCCAGGGTTATACCCCAGTAGCCCAGGGGGTAAGGGGGGCGTTTGGCTGCGTAGCGGTCGGGGAAGTTGACGAAGAGCATGCGAGCTTCTCCGGCCTGAGCGACCCGAATCAGTTCGTCCAGGTGGGCGATGCCGACGGTGTACATCCGCTGAAAGCCGGTCAGCAGCAGGCTGCTCTGGAGGGCGATGAGGCCGAGCAGCACGGCCCCCCCGGTCCGCCACAGGCGACGGAAAGAAACCGGGTTTTTTCCGAAAAACCCGGTTTCTAATCCTGGCAGGAGTACGCACGCCCACAGCAATGCCACGCCTGGACTGGAGTAGTAAAACAACCGGGAGCCCAGGCTCACGTAACTGTACCGCAACCCGACGGCGGAGGGTGCGATCCCCAGCAAGGCCCAGGCCAGCCCGAGCAGAACTTGACGGCCCCGTCCCGTGCGCCACGAAGCGACGAGGAACCCGCCAAGAGTCAGCCCTGCCAGCGCCAGCAGTACTCCTGGCGCAACGGTCTGACCGGGCTCATAGCCGGCCGTCCGTCCGAGCAGGGGAAATATGAGGCCCTGGAGGAAGTACAGCGCTATCGGTTTTTCGAAGGTCAGGGCAGTGTAGCCGGCTTCGCGGGGGATTCGGAGCCATAGCAGCCCAAACCCTCCCGCGATGAGAGGATAGGCCAGGGCCAGCCATCGGACTGCTCTACTATTGCTTTGTCGGCGCAGTACCCACTCCATGAGCAGGGGCAGGACAGCCAAAGCTGCTGCGCCTTCTTGGACAGTAAGGGCCGCCAGGAAAAGCAACAGGCTGAGGCCAGCAGCCAAGCGATGACCCGCTTGCTGGCGACGGGCCTCGAAGTAGGCCAGCCAGGCTCCATTTTGCAACGCCGCCGCCAGCGGTTGCGCAGGCGCGGCCCACGCCACTGCCTGGTACGAGAAAGGATACCAGGCTACCAACCCTCCCACCGCCAGGGCTGTCCAACCTCCCAGCCCCAGACGACAGCTTAGCCCATAGGCGAGGGCCACGTTGAGCAAATGCCACCCAATCTGGGCAGCGTGCAACATGGGAGCTGCGAGGGAATTATCCGGCCTCAGAAAAAGATGGTTGTAGAGCATCAGCGCCGGCCGGTAGAAGTGATAGTCGGGCATCGGTCTGATGAGCTCGCTAATTGATCGCCCCACCACGCGGCTATACCAGAGGGGATCATCCCATATAAAGCCAAAGTCCAGGGCATGGGCGTAGAGCCCGGCTGTGGCTAACAGGAGGAACAGCATTGCGAATTGCGAATTGCGGGTTCGGTGCATGGGCTGGCCTCAACGCTCGAGGATGGTCATGGCTGTTGGTAGCAGGACGAAGGTCTCTCCTTCTTCCATTGGCACCCGCTCCATAGTGGCAGGGTCGTACAATCCTACCTCGATGCGGACTGGGCCAACGTAGGGTTCGCGGAAGGTCATCACGTGCCGGTCGGTGATGATCTCGCCGGGGACCCAACCGAGGGTAGGACGGGTGCCTTCGGCGGGCGGGCCGTCGTGCTGGCCCACCATGTGACCGTCGGCGGCCAGGATGTGGGTGAATACGGTGTAGTCGGTACCGGCTATTCCCTCCAGAGCCTGCCAGTAGAGGGTGAGGGTGATCGGTTCGGCGGCGGTGAATGTCTGGGGGGGGAGGTCGTAGCCGATGAACCGGGCGACCTGGCCGAAGCGGACATCCAGTGGGTAGGCGATGGCAGGTGGAGTGAAGGCGTGTTCCTGGGCAATAATTTCGATCCGTCCCAGCGTCAGGCGTTGGTTCCCCAGGGTGAGGACCACGTCCGCTGGCCCTTCAGCGGCAGTGGGAGGTACCACCAGCCGGCGGTGCTCGATGACCATTTCCCCGGCCTGCCAGCGGTCTGTCGGGTAGCGGCCCAGTGCCGGTGCGGATTCGACAGCGCTTATTTCCTGGTCGGCTTGTACCATGGCCAGCCGGGGGCGCAGCGCTGGGAGAGGCGAACGTGTTGCCTGCCAGTGCAGGGTGGCGAAGAGGGATTGACCCGGACTGAGCGTAGAGTGGTCTAGCGAGGCCCCTATAAGCTGCAGGCCAGCCGCCAGATCGGCCGGCTGCGGAAGTGGCGGTGGCCCGTTCGTCGTCCTGTAGGGGTTACCAGTTATGCCCACCGGGGCTGTCAGGTGAACGGTGGCCAGGTTCTTCCATTGCCCCTGGGGGGCACCCTGGTCATCCAGCAGATCCAGTGGGCGCGGGCCGCTTTCCGTTTGCTCGTAGAGGCCGAGGGTCAGCGTGTAGGTCAGGGGAGGGGTCCCTGGTGGGATGGGCAGTACGTGGTAGGTTGTTATCTCATGCTCCTCCGGCCAGAGGTCGGTGGGACGACCTTGCCCGTCGAGCAGCAGGCTGTCGAGGATAGCCAGCGGCCAGCCATCAACGTCTAGCAAGCGGATCGTCAGACCGTAGCGCTGAACCCCTCCCTCCCGGGACTCTCCCCCTGGTAGGGGGGGCTGGTGGGGACTGGTACGTGACGTATTCACGCTGGACGTCTCCCCCCCA
>CAYPOY010000016.1:6233-29160 GCA_964412395.1 uncultured Anaerolineales bacterium
GGGGGGGGGGGGCGCTGGTTCGTGCTGCTCTCGGGGGGGCGCGCCCCCCCCGGGGGGGGGGGGGGGGGGGGGGGGGCGTGTAGGTGCCAGCGGAGTGCCAGCGTCAACGCAGTGTCGGCCGGCGCCTCGGCCTCAACCCAGCCCTGAGTCAGTATGAGAGGTCCGAAATGCCCATCAAGCGGGGCTGGCGTTGGCGGCTCGACCGGACGGTCCAGGTGGTACGTGCTGACAAAGGGGCCATCGAAGCTCCTGCGAGTGGTCAAGGTTCCCGCTTTCTCCAGCGCGAAGGGAATTATTCTCTGTTGGGTTGTGCCAATCCCCTCCCAGTAGCCCATTGCGAAGGCCCGCTGCCGGTCGGCTGTCCAGCGGGCTAGGTCGGCCCACATCCTGTCCTCCTCGGACAGCCTGGGCATCTCGATAGGAGCTTTGCCATGGTAGACAAAAGTGAGCGACCAGTCGCCGTCCGGGATCAGGACCAGATCGTTTGGCCCGGCCTCCTCCTCCAGGTAGCGGGCCACGCCACGCACGTCATCTTTGGCAAGCGCCGGATCGAAGAAGTAGGCCCTCAGCCCCAGGAGGGAGATCAGGAGCAGGCTGATTGCCAGCGTGGTACGCGATGCGTGAAACGTGAAACGTGAAACGTGATGCGTGAAACGTGAAACGTGATGCGTGAAACGTGAAACGTGAGGCGTGATGCGTGAAACGTGAAACGTGATGCGTGAAACGTGAAATGTGAAACGTGATGCGTGTTGCGTGAAACGTGATGCGTCGGGGGTTTGGGATTTGGGTTTTGAGGGATGGATGGCGTAGGCAACCAGGAGGGTCAGGCCCGGGGCATAGAGTGCGATGTAGCGGGGATGAGAGAAGGGGCGCACGATCCAGACGAGGAGCGCGGAACCCAGCGGGATGAGCCAGTGGGCTGCCAGGCGGGCTACAGGGCGACGGGTGGTGGGTTGGGCGAGCCGGAGGAGCAGGAGCACGGCCAGGAACAGGACGGTGATGCCCGCCAGTAGCTGCATAGCAGGGCGTCCCACCGCGCCAGCCAGACCCGTCAGGTGAAAGACCCAGATCTGAGCGAGCAGATAATTTAAAGGGGGAAGATGAGCTAAAGCTGTGCCAGCCTGCGCCTCGGCCTGGACGGCTGTCCAGTGGGCGAGGACTGCGATCAGCCAGGGTAAGCTGGCGAGTCCCACCAGGAGTTGCGTGATCCACCAACTGCGCAGGTCGGCCCATCGCTTCTTTCTCCAGAAAGCCAGGAATGACCAGCTTCCCGCGTAGGCTATGAGGAAGAGGACTACGTAGTGTAGGTAGAGCCCAGACACCTCAACGGTGCCCAGGAGCAGCCAGGTGGCACGGCGGTGAGGGCCGGGCTTCTGGGTCAACTCGTGCGTGATGGCTAGCAGGGCCAGGTAGACCAGGGGGAGCAGGGCGTAGGCGCGAATCTCCTGGGCATAGATGACTGACAGAGGGGATAGCGCGGTGAGCAAGGCAGCGACCCGGGCGGTGGGCCGGCCTATCCAGCGACGGGCGACCACATAGATGACCACAACCTGCAAGAGGCTGGACAGCACTGAGAAGAAACGGGCACTGAAGATATTGGTGTCCGTCAGCGCGACCCAGGCTTTGAGCAAGAAGAAGTAAAGGGGGGGGTGAATGTTGGCTGCCCGGTTGGCGACGATCTCGGCCAGGCTGGAGGTGGCCAGGTGGAGGCTGATTCCTTCGTCTACCCAGATGCTCTGGGCATCCAGGCGGTATAGGCGAAGGGCGAAGGCGAGGAGCAGAAGCCCGATCTCAAATGACCAATGACCGGTGAACAATGCACGGGCAGTAAGTTGCAGGTTCGAGGTTCGGGTTTCGGGATTCTGGGTGCGGCTCATTGGGTTTCCACCAGGATTGTGGTCAGCGGGATGGCGTCGGAGCCGTCGGAGGCGGTGAGGCGCTTGCCGCCAGGGACGTATAGCCCGGCAGAGATGGTGTAGTCGCCTGGCGGGGCATCGGGCGGGATGGTAAGCACGTGTGCGTCGGTGATGTATTCATCACGCAGCCAGCCGGTGGTGGGACGGGACCAGCCGGCGGGGACGCTGTCGGATTGGGCCACCAGCGTACCGTCGGGGGCCAGCAGGTGGAGGAAGACGTGGTAGGAGGTGCGGGTCTCCGCCTCGGCGTGCCAGACGAGGGTCACGGTGAGAGAGGCTCCGGGTTCCAGGTTGCGGGTTTCAGGTTGCAAGGAGGCACCCAGGAGAGTGACTATGTTGCCCAGGCGAGCGTCCATCTCCACGTCCAGGGGTGGGGCCTCCCATAGCCGCTCGGGTGCGTTCACCTGGAGGGTGCCCAGGGCGACCTCCTGACCCACTGCCAGACATCCGGCCCCCTCCATTCGGCAGGCTTGTAGCGTCCAGCGGTACTCCCCGCTCTCAAGTCCTGCTGGCAGCCGGAGCAGGTGTTGGCCTCGCCAGAGGTCATTGGCCTGCCACTGGCTGGTGGGAAAGTCATCGTGCACAGGAGGCAAGGTGAAGGCAGCCGCTTCCTCGCCTCCAGGATCCAGCAGACGAATCTGAAGTGCAAAGTCCTGTGCTGGTTTTGCCTTTGCCTGCCAGAAGAGGGTCAGCAGTAAGGCATCACCAGGGGCGGCCTGCTCGCGGTCGAAGTCGGCACCGAGGAGAGTGAGTGGGCCGAAGGAGGCGTCGAGGCGATGGCGGATGCCCAGCGCGCTCGGGTCGGCAGGGTGACGGGGGGCGGTGACGGCAATCTGGCCCAGGGGCAACGTGGGGCCGAGGGTGTGCCCATTGGCGTCGTGGGCGGTGAGAGGGGCTAAGGTGTCACGGTCGAAGGCCACCGCTTCGATGGTGTACGTGCCCGGAGGAATGCCAGGGAGGAGCGGGACAGAGAGGGCAACGATGGCGTACTGATCGGGCGGCCACTCCCACACAGGGGGCGGTGTGCGATGCCAGCGGGGCGGGCGGACTTCAGAGCCGTTCCAGCGGTGGCCCCCGCTCTCACCATGAACGCCCACGACGTTGACGGTGACGCCGTAGTCAGGACCGCCGGGCTGGAGCGCTCGCCAGTAGGTCTCGATCTCGAACCGTTCGCCGCTGGTGACGCTTTCCGGCAGGGCGTCGTGGCCCAGGAGGACAAACTCGTCGCCAAAGGTGATCTCGGTGGGAACGTCTACGTTATGTAGGTGGTCACCCACCAGGTTGGCACGGCGGAGGGGAGTATCTACGCGGTCCAGGATGGCCACCTTGGCGACGAGCAAAACAAGGGCGAGGAACAAGGAACAATGACGAATGACGAATGGCGAATGGCGAATGGCGAATGGCGAATGGCGAATGACGAATGGCGAATGGCGAATGGCGGGGGTAATGGATTGTGAGGATAAGGAGGGCGGCAAGGCTGATGCAGGAGATGGCGTCGGCGGCGAGGCGGAGGGGTGTTTCGCCGAAGCGTACACGGACTGTGTGACGGCCAGCCGGAACATCGAAGGAGATGAGGCCGTCGGGTTCGGTAGGAGCAATGGGGACGGGCGCCCCGTCCACGGTGACGCGCCAGCCGGGGTAGTAAAAGGCCAGGTAGTGGGCACGGAAGGGGTCAGGGCTCTCCAGGACGACGGTGGCATCCACGGGGCCATAGTCGGCGCGGATTATGTGGGCTCCTTCGGGCAGGCTCTCCGGCGGCAGGCGGACGATGGAGCCTCCGGCGGCGTAGGCAGCATCGAGGGCTGGAGATTCGGGCATACGGTGGGCCCAGATGGGCAGATACTCCCCTTTGGCCGTGGTCCCCAGGGTGTCGGTGGCTCGCTCCCAGCCGATCATCCCGGCGATGGAAACGTCCTTGGGAGGGGGGCAGTGGCGGGGGTAGAACCAGCCCAGGTTGCCCAGGATAAGGATGGATATGATGATTGGAGATTGGAGATTGTGAATGGAGAATGGGGAGTGGAGAGCGGAGAGTGGAGGGTTGCGAGTTGTGGGTCGTGAGTTGTGAGGGGAGACGGCAGCGCTGGTCAGGATGGCGACGCCGAAGGCGGCCGGGCCGAGGAAGCGCCACGGGAACTGGACGTAGGGCAGCAGCGGCAGGCTATCCCAGAGCGGGCGGGAGGCAGGAAGGGTGAGAAAAGCGAAGCCTGCGGTGGAGGCCAGGAGCAATGCGACGCGCCAGCGAGTTTGGCGGTTCAGCCGACGCCAGTGGGCCAGCGGCAGCAGTGCGATGAGAGCTGGGAGGAGCCCCAGCGCCCTGGGGGGCCAGTCGTTGATAAGCGCGGGGTCTGTGACGCGGGGAGGGGCCAGCAGTTGGCGCAGGTTGAGGAAATTGTTGTGATAGTCAAAGACCCACGTGCCCAGCAGCCGTCCGGTCTGCACCCATCCACGCTCGACCAACCCGGGCAGCCAGAAGAAGGTGCACAAGCCCAGTCCTAGCAATCCTGCCAGTGTTCCCCTTCCGATCACGCGCCAGTCGCGGGCCAGGTAGCCATCCAGAAGCACCCACGAGGCCAGCAGTGGGGCGAACAGGAAAGCGAAGAGGTTGTGGGTGAGGATGAGTCCGGCCAGGCCGAAAGCAGCCAGTGGGAGGAAACGACGCTCGCCGCGGGCCGACCAGCGGTGGACGGCCCATAAGACAAGCGGCAGAAAGGCCCAGGCGAAAGATTCGGACAGACTGCCTCGGTTGAACACGTCATAGGCCTGGAAGGGAGCAAAGACATAGGCGACGGCGGCGACGAGCCCGGCTGCTGGACCGAAGAGGTCGCAGGCAAAGATGAAGGCAAACAATCCTGCCAGCAGTATTCCCAGGACGAAGGTGGCGTTGATGGCCAGGGACCAGGAAATGCCCAGCAGGTTGAACAGGGCGGCGATGTAGGCGGTCAGGGGAGGGGGGAAAATGAAGAGGGGGAATCCGTATCCGTGCGCCATATCAGGTGCCCAACGGGGGTAGAGATAGCCCTGGCGCAGGCACCCAGCGACTTGCACGGCCCGCCACAGGTGAAAGGCGTTGTCGTAGCCACAGGTAAAGTCGGTGGTGAGAAGGGGCTGGATGGCCGGGAGGAGTAGAATGGTCAATGACAAGATGAGCGGGCCATAAATTGCGAATTGCGAGTCGCGAGCAGGGAAAAGGGTCATTTCTCTCAACGCTGTACCGTGCTTAGAGGTGCGGTATCGTCAGGATACCGTTCACCATCAGCAGAATAGGCTGGCAGCCGCTTTCCCGTTGCCGGGTCGTAGAGGCCAACCACCACGCGGTATTGGCCTGGCGGCACTCCATCCAGGGGCAGAGTGATTGCATCCTCTACCACCTCGCCGCGCTCCCAGCGTGTGGTAGGGTATGTCCAGCGGCGGGGCACGGCGTCATCCTGAACGACGATGTCTCCGGTGGTCAGGTCAATGAGATGCACAAAGACCTTGTACGAAGTGTCCATCCTCCGCTGGGCCTGCCAGTAAAGGGTCAATTTCAGCGACTCGGCGGGCAGTTGCAGGTCGTATCCCCGCAGAAGAATCACGTCCCCCAAAAGCACGTGCAGCGGATACGCCGGTTGCAACGCCTCCACCTGTACCAGGCCCAGGGTGGCCGGATGTCCCGTCGTCACTCCGGTCGCGCCATCCGCCAGCGTCAACGTCAGCGAATACGTTTCCGGCTCCAGAGCAGGGTCCACGTGCAGGGTGTAGGTACCACGCACTACCTCATTTGCGCCCCAGCGGGACGTGGGCCAGGTTGGAGAGAGCGGTTCGCGGCGCGATTGGGCTACCTCACCGGAAGCGTTGGCCAGATTCAGACACACGTCATAATCCCGGTCAGGAGCGACAGTACTCCCCCAACGGGCATCCACATGGACCAAGGCCCCCTGGATAGCACTGGAGGGCGTGAAGGTGGCCCGAATGAGGCCGATTTCATCAATCACGTCATAGGCCAGGGTAAAATCAGGCCCCAATTGCGGGTCGGTGCTGTAGACAATTAGATCCGTATCCTCGTAACGCGGCTCAACGATCAGCCAGTCCTGCCAGGCAGCCAGTTGCTCCGAACTGGCGAATTTTTTGTGGAGAATGATGTAACGAATATCAGTCTCAGCCAGCATGCGTAACTGATGGGATACGTCCACCAGAGTTGGGTCCACAGCGTTGTGTTGGCGCAGTTGGTTCAGGAGAGGGATACTATCCATAAAGGCAAAAGCCTCCCGAGGAATGCGAGAGACCCGTCCCTCCACCAACGGTTTGCCATGAGTGATCTGGTAGAACATGTACCGTTTGTCGAAGGTCTGCATCTGCAGCGGCAGGTCCAGCACGGCGAAAGGCCCGGGTTTCTGAGCCAGTTGACTGTACCAGGCAGGAGTAACGGGACGCACAGTGGGGTATGGTACGAGGCAATACTCGCGCAGAATCAACGTTCCTGCTGCGATCACCAGCAAAGCTGGTTTCTGGCTGAAGGGACGTTGGCGCAGTAGAGCTGCCGTGCCTAGAGACGCCAGCATCCCCACCGGGAGCCCTAGAAATACGTTGAAGCGATCCGGTTTGCGCAGAAGGCGGATGAACGACAGGTCACCCACCAACCGGTAGGGCATCGGAACCTGGGGATAGAGCTGGCCATTGATCCGCAGTTGAGGGCCGAGGGCGAGAGCGATGTATACTATCGCTGCCAGTAGCCAGAAGCGAGCCTGCTTCCAGTTCCTTACAGTACCGTAGAGCGCCAGAGCGATGGTCGTATACCCAAGAAAAGCGACGTAGACTTTGTTGTCAACGAAATTCTCGTAAATCTGGAAGGCCGCATCACTCCACAGGGGGTGATTGCGGCTGGGCAGCACGTAGGCCAGCAGATCGGTCTGTCCCCTGGCTTGCTCATGTGTGAAAATATCCTCTGGGTGGGGTCGAGTTAAATAAGCCATAGCCACGGGGGTCGCCAGTGGAGCCATCAATGCTCCGGCTACAAGCCCCACCAGCACCAGTAACCCCAGAGTACGCCTGGTCCGGCAGGCTTTTTCTCCCAGGCATCTATAGAGCAAATACAGGCCGATGCCCACTCCTCCCATAATCAGCAGTTGCCAGCGAGTCAAGCCCGTCAGGGCGAGGAACAGCGCTGCCAGCAGCACATCGCGCTTTTGTCCTCTTTGCAGCGTGCGTCGCAGGTATAGGAGGGTCAAAGGAACCCAGCAGATAACTATCATGTTTGGATGGCCGTAATGAGACAGGGCATAAGGCCAGAAACCGTAGACTAACCCGCCGATAAAAGCGGCAGGTAGCGAGCTTGTTAATTCGCGGGCTAACAGGTACATGGAGAAGCCGTTCAGAGCAAAGACGGCAATGAACATCAAGCTGTAGGCAGCGTTGCTCCCCACTATTGCCTGTAGGGGTAGCCAGGCGGCGATGTTGAGCCAGGCGACGTTGTGGGAGGCCAGCGAGACACCAAGGGGATGGAACAGAAGATTGGTATAGAACGGACTGCGCCCCTGCGTAATGGACTGTTTCACCCACCAGAATGTCCACTGATGAGACCACAGGTCATCCCCTCCCCCCGGTAGATGTGTTCCCAGTTGGGCGGCGACCGGCCAGGTCATCATCACCGCCAGCAGACCATAGGCGAGCAAAATCAAGAATGACGAATGACAAATGACAAATGACGAAAGATGGCTTCTGGTCATGGGGCCTCTATTGTGATTGTGGTAAGCGGGATGGCGTTGGAGCCCTCGGGGGTGATGAGACGCTTGCCGCCGGGATCGTACAGGCCGGCCTGGAGGGTGTACTTGCCCGTCGGCGCGTCAGGCGGGACGGTGAGAACGCGCGCGTCGGCGATGTACTCACCGGGCAGCCAGCCGGTAGTGGGGCGGGTCCAGTCGGCGGGGACGCCGTCGGATTGGGCCACCAGCGCGCCGTCGGGGCCGATGAGGTGCAAGAAGACGTGGTAGGAAGTAGGGGGCGTGGTCTCTGCCTGCCAGACCAGGGTGATGGTGAGAGGGATGCCGGGTTCCAGGTTGCAGGTTTCAGGTTCCAGGTTGGTCCCTACGAGGGTAGCGACGTTGCCCAGGCGGGTGCCTATCTCCATATCCACCGGTGGGGCGGTGAAAGTGTGGGGTGGGGCGGTGATGGAGATAGGGGACAAGGAGACAAGGGGAGGCGGGGAGGGGGGGAGGGAAAGGGTCCAGGTGTGAGTAGCGGTATCAAGGTGGGCAGGGAGGAGGAGGAAGTATTGACCGCGCCAAACGTCGCCAGGGTGCCAGGCGGAGGTGGGGTGCCAGGGGACGGTGGGTGGGAGGTTGTATTCGGCGGTGAGGGAGCCGTCGGGGGCCAGGAGCGCCAGGTGGAGGGTGAGGTCCTCGGTAGGTTGCTGGTCGGCATGCCAGAAGGTAGTGAGAAGGATGGGGTCGCCAGGGGCGGCCTCGTCGCGGTCGAAGTCGGCGCCGAGGAGAGTAAGGGGGCCGAAAGGGATGCCGAGGCGATGGTGGATGTTCAGCGCGCCCGGGTCGGCGGGGCGACTGGGGGCGGTGAGCGTTACCTGCCCCAGTGTCAGTGTGGGTGCGGCGGGCTGGCCTTGTTGGTTCAGCACGGAGAGGGGGGCCAGGGTGACTGTTTCCAGGTCAAAGACGGTCAGCACAACGTCGTAGGTTCCGGGCGGTGTGCCGGGCAGTGGTTCTATCTCGTGACTATCCAGTGCATAACGGCCCGGACTCCAGGTGGTGGTGGGCGGGTAGTCGGCGTAGCCACGCGGTCGGAAGGTGTCTGGCAGGCTCCAGCGCATCCCGTCAGGCCCGACCAGGTGGATGACGGTCTGGTAGCGGGTGGTGGGCCGGGCGTGGGCGGTCCAATAGAGATCGAGGCGCAGCACCCCCCCCGCCCCCCCCGAAGCGGGGGGGAGTTCCTTCTCCAGGTCGTAGCCGATGAGGGTCAGGCCGTCGGCGTAGAGCTGGTTCAGCAAGTGCTCGACGCCGGGCAGCGTATCGTCGGGCCGGAGGGTGGGGCGACGGAAAGGTGTCTCTATCTGATCCACGACGGCGAGCTTGAACATTAGCAGAAGGATAGCGGTGATGGTCAATGACCGGCGAATAATGACAGATTGCGAATTACGTAGGGGCAAGGCTTGTCCTTGCCCAGGGTAGCGGAATGTGAGGACGAGGATGGCGGCGAGGCTGAGGAGAGAGATGGCGGTAAAAGTGGCGCGGATGGAGGTGGAGCCGAAGCGAACGACGATGGTGTGGTGACCAGCGGGCACGTCGAAGGAGATGAGACCATCCGGCTCGGTGGGGGCGATGGGGATAGGCTCGCCATCCACGGTGACGCGCCAGCCAGGGAAGTAGAAGGCCAGGTAGCGGGCGCGGAAGGGGGCCGGGGTCTCGACGACGACGCGTGCCCGGTTGGGGCCGTAATCGGCCTCAACGACGGAGGCTCCTGTGGGCAGGGCGGTTTCATCGAAGCGGGTGATCGAGCCGCCAGCGGCGTACTGCTCCTCCAGCGGCGATCGCTCGGGCCGGTGCTTGACCCAGACCGGGAAGTAGGACCCCTCCGGGTCCACACCCACCAGCCTGGATTGATGCTCGTAAGCGAAGACGTCGCTGATGGTGGGGTGGGGGGCGTTGGGGCAGTAGCCGTGGGGAGGATAGGTGTAGGGGAAGGCGGCTAGGATGAGCAGGTTGACGGAGATGAGGGGCAAGGCGCGTGAAACGTGAGGCGTGAAACGTGAACCGGGGTGCGTGGTGCGTGGTGCGTGTTGCGTGGGGGCAGAGGGGGGTGAAGCCAGGGCGGAGGCGAGGAGGGCCAGGGGCAGGATGGCACGGCCAACCAAGCGCCAGGGAAACTGGGCGAAGGGCAGGAGGGGTGTGTGTTCCCATAGCCAGAGGGAGGCGTGAGTGCTCATCCAGAGCATCACGATGGCGGCGAGGGCGAAAAAGATGAGCGTTACTCGCCGTTCTCGGTCGCGCCAGCGAATGAGGCCGATTACGAGGCCGATCGCGGCCAGGACGGCCTGTACCAATCCCAGGTGGACGCGCATTGGCGGGTTCATCAGCGAGGTGTCCACCGGCACAGGTGGCGCGAAGATCTCGGCCAGGGGGAGGAAGTTGTAGTGGAAGTCGTTGTTGCGGGTGACGTGGGACATGTGGAGTTGGGCGTAGTCTTGCTCCAGCAGGGCCGGTCCCAGGAAGAAAGCGGTCAGTCCCAGTGCCAGAGCAAGCGCACCGCCGATGGCTATCCAGTGGCCCTCTCGGCGGTAGACCAGCCACAGCATGGCCAGGTAAGCGAGGAGCAAGGGGGCGAAAAGAAGGCTGGAGATGTTGTGGGTTAGGGACAGAGCAGCCAGGGAACCGACGCTGACCAGAAACCAGCGTCGTTGGCCGGTCAAGGCCAGGCGACGGAAGGCCCACAGGATGAGCGGCAGGAGCGGCAACGCGACTGATTCAGGGGCATTGGCACGTAAGAGGGCGTCGAGGAACTGGTAGGGGGCGTAAGCGTAGGCGACGGCAGCGACGATGCCTGCCTGGGGGCCAAACAGGTCGCGGGCCAACAGGTAGGCGGTGAGAGCGGAGCCAACGATGCTCAGGACGTAGACCAGGTTAAGGGCCACCGGGAGCGTCATGCCGGTCAGGTGGAGCGCCAGGGCCAGGTAGTACGATAGAGCAGCGCGGTAGTTGAAGAACGGGTAACCGTAGCCGAATGCCAGGTCCGGAAGGTAGCGGGTGAAGAGGGTGCCATTTTGCAGGGCGTGGCGCATGGCAGCGATGCGGAAGTAGTGAAAAGCGCCATCGTGGGTGCAGGGGGTCTCGGCGTGGAGTAATGGGGCGACGGCGATGGTGCACAGCAGTAGAATGACCAATGACCAATGACCAATGACCAATGGCCAACGGCGAATGACCAATGACCAATGACCAATGGCCAAATTTGGGGCTTGGGGTTTGGTCATTGGGAGTCTCCGGCGACGGTGATTTCGAGCGGTAAGATGGCCTGGTCGTCGGGGAGGGGGTGGCCGGAACCATCGGTGATGGGGAGACGACCGCCGCTGGTGGCATCGTACATCCCGATGGCGATGTGATACGTGCCTGCGGGTGCGTCGGCGGCGACTGGGAGAATGATTTCGTCCACGATGACCTGGCCGGGAGCCCAACTGGTGGTGGGGGCAGCATCTCCACCGGGGAATCGGTCCACCTGGCCGTGTGGTCGTCCGTCAGGGCCGACGAGGTGGACGAAGACGGTGTAGTCCAGGTCGGTAGGGCTGTCGGCCTGCCAGTAGAGGGTCAGGGGCAGGGTGTCTCCTGGCCGGAGGGCGATCACAAGGATCGCCCCTACAGGGAGAGGGGTGAGGTCGAAGCCGCGCAGGTGGACGGTGTCGCCCAGCGTCAGGTCGAGCGGGTGGGCGATGTCGGCCGGCAATTCGAACAGCCGGTCGTGGGGTAGAATCTCGACAGTGGTCAGTGTCTCGTCCTCAGCCCAGAGTGGATGGCTGTCGGGCGCGAGGACGTTGAGCGCCAGGGTGTAGACGGCGGCTGGCAAAGCAGGGTCGAACCGCAGGTCGTAGCGAGCCTCGAAACTATCGCCCGCACGCCAGCCGGAGGTGGCGTAGGGAGACAGGTCGGCGGTTTGCTCCAGAGCCGTGGAGCCCGTGGGTTCCAGTAGTCGCCAGCGGACGGTGTAGTCACCCCCCCCGGCCCCCCCTGCGAGGGGGGGAGTGGTGGCGGACCAGGTAAGAGCCAGGGTGAGCACGTCGCCGGAGGGAATGGCCTGCGGCAGCAGGTCGGGAACGCAGGCCAGAAGGGGACCGGCAGCGAGAGTGTGTCCCTCCGTGCATGGTGCTACTCCCACAGGTTCGGCGGGCGAGGCAATCTCCACGTCACCCAGGGGGACGCGCACACCCTGGAACCGACCGCTGGCGTCCCAGGCTCCCAGTTGTGCGCCCCTGTTGTCTGCGACGGTGAGTTGGATGGCGTAGGTGCCGGGTGGGATGTACTCCGGCAATTTCATCGTCACGGCATTGTCGGCCCATTCGCCGGAGTCCCAGACGGAGGTGGGGAAGTACACATCGTTGAGCACCAGTTGCCCCACCTCGGCCCACAGGTGGCCGGCCGGGTCCCGCAGATAGAGGGATGCGTGCAGATCGGTAGGCGTCGGGGCCGGAACCTGCCAGCGCAGGAAGACGGGGAAAGGGGTGTTGACAGGGTCAGTGGGCAGCAGGGCGGCGACGAGGGTGAGTTGGTCGTTGAAGTTGGCGGATCTCGTATTGCGTGTTGCGGATTGCATATTGCGTGTTGCGTATTGCGAGATGGTGGCGGAGGCAACGGTGGCGGTGGAGACAGGGTTGGCGATGGCTTCCAGTCCCTGGCGCAGGTGCGCGGCGGTGATGGGGGAGGCGGCCGGGTCGGCGACGAGCCAGAGGTTCTGGTGGTCAGTGCTCAGTTCGGCCAGATGGGCGGCGATGGTGGTCGGGTCGGGCAGGGCAGCGATGGAAGCCATGGTGCCAGGGCCTGTGTAGTGGCGCAGGAGCGGTGTGTCGGCATCAAGCAGGATCAGGTCGTCCGGCCCTGCCTGGGCAGCCAGGTAGGCGGCTTGCTCGAAGGGGGCCGTGTTGGTGTAGATGCTGATAGGTTGGTAGGTTGGTAGATTGGTAAACTGGTAGACTGGTGAACTGGTGGGTTGGTAGTTGGGAGAGGCGGTGACGATGTAGTCGGAGAGGGAGGCGTGGCTGATGGGGATGGTGTGGCCGTCGAAGAGAGGGGCGAAGGAGGGGACGGATAAGGCTGCGGCGGTAAGTTGGTCGGCGTTGGGTAGTTGGTTCAGCCAATGGGCTGCCGCGCCCATTCCCTCTCCCCAGTCCACGGGGAGCACGCGGGCGGCGCTCCGAGGCCCTCCGGCGAGAGGGTTGGCGTAGGTTAGCGGGTAAGTGATGAATGCAATAGCGACGAGAACCTGGAAAATAAGGATGGTAAATTGATAAATTGGTAGATTGGTGGATTGGTGGCTGGCGGGGGTCACCGACTTACCAATGTACCGATCTACCAATGTACTGATCCCCAGGGCGGCGGCCAGGGTGAGCGGGGGGAAGGCTGGCAGCAGGTAACGATCGTGTTTTTTGGCCCCCAGGCTCATCAGCGCGCCGAAACCGACGGCGAAGGCGAGCAACAGCAGGAAGGAGAGGCGGCGGTCAGGAGGAAAGCGGCGCAGAGTGACCAGGCCGATGACGAGTCCAACCAGGACGACGGGCGAGATGCGGAAAAGGAAGACGACGGGATAGAAAGCCGGGCCGGGGTCGTAGGTCATCCGGCCGGCGAAGAGGATAGGCCGCTGTATCATCTCGATGTGTCTTCCGGCGAAGGCGGAGAGGGTGTGCAATGTGCTGGCTGGATCGTTCCACAGGGCGGGATAGAGGGTAAAGACGGTGATGACGGTGAGGGAAATGAACAATGAACAATGAACAATGAACAATGAACAATGACCAATGAAGGATGAACAATGATCAATGAAGGATGAACAATGACGAGTTTGGGATTTGAGATTTGGGATTTGAGGTTTGCGGAGGGCGGCGATGGCGAGAAGGAACAGGATAAACGGGGGTAGGATAAGGGCCGGTGTCTTGGTCAGCAAGGCCAAGCCGGTGAAAAGACCAGAGAGGGCCCACCAGACGACGCGGTGCAGTTCCCACAGCCCGCAGAGGGCGGTCGTCAGGGCGAGGAGGCTGAAGGTCGCCAGCAGTGCGTCGGTGTGGAGGAGCCCTGAGTGGCCGATGAGGAAAGGGTCGAAGGCCAGCAGGCCGACGGTCAGCAGCGCCATGCGCTGGTCGAAGAGGCGCACAAGCAGTGGATAGAGGACCACCAGTCCCATCGTGGTGACCATCGCGGTGGCGACGCGACCCCAGGGAAGGAAGAAGGCCAGGTGGTGGAAGGCCTCCCCGTTCTCCGGAGCCAACCAGGCCAGGTGGCGGATCCAGTCCAGGTGGGCAGTGCTACCGGAGGGGGCCAGCAGCCGCTGCACTGCCACTCCCGCAGCTCCCAGCCACATCGTCGTCACCCCTGGGTGGCCTGTGGAGGGGATCACTGTCCAGTCGTGGGCTGCCAGCGCGTCGGCGAAGTGGATAGCGCGGTAGACCCAGGCCGGCTCGTCGGGGGTCACATAGCGGCCGATGGAAGCCAGGCGGAGCAGGAAGCCCAGGATGATGAATGACCAATGAACAATGACGAATGATGAATGGCGAATGACGAATGATGAATGGCGAATGACGAATGGCGAATGACGAATGGCGAATGACGAATGGCGAATGACGAATGACAAACGGTCTCCAGGGCCGGAGATTTGGAGTTTTTGGTTGGTCATTAGCCCAGATAGCCGAGGGCGCGGAGGCGTTCTTCAACCTCGGCCATTTCCTCCGCCGAGAGTCCGGCATCGGCCGCCTCGCCAGTTGGGCTGGCGGACCGGCGCTCGATGGGGCGAGAGGTAGCCAGTATTTCGTTCAGCACGCGCCCGTCCATGTCGTCCGGCACTGGCAGTCCCATCAGGTGCAGGATGGTCGGGGCCAGATCCAGGATGCGGATGCCCTCCACCGTTCTACCCCCCCCAGCCCCCCCTGCGAGAGGGGGAGTTCTGCCCCCCCCCCCCCCCCCCGGGGGGGGGGGCGGCCGCCCAGCCCCGCACACCCCCCCGCCGGGGGGGGGGCGCCACTCCCAGTCCCCTGAGGTGCTGGCTGGTCGCTCCCCCCCCAGCCCCCCCGAAGCGGAGGGGAGTTCTACCCCCCCCAGCCCCCCCTGCGAGAGGGGGAGTCCTCCCTTCCCTGCTCTCCCCTGCGAGGGGGAGGGTCTGCGGCCGGATCTCTGGCCCCCAGGCGATGAAGATGCCATGTAGCCGGTGGCAGCCGGAGTCGCCACGAATCTGACGGGTGACGATGCGGTGGTCAGTGGCGAAGAGGGGGAAAGCGATGGTTCGGTAGCCGTCCAGGACGATGTGCAGGTCGGGGCTATAGTGGGCGTAGGGGCCGTGAACGACCTGATCGCCAGGGACGATGCGATCCACCAGCGGCTGGCCGGTCGTCGGGTGGCGCAAGTCCTGCAGTGCCTCCATCACCCGCTGTCGCACGGCCTCGTACTCCGCGCCTGGCTCGACAATGCCCTCCGTCTCGCGCCCCTTCAGGTTGATGTAGATCTGGCCGACGTGGCCGATGGAGTAGGCGAGCGTGCGCGACCAGTCCACGTCGTCAAAAGACAGGAACTTGCCCACGACCTTGTTGCGGGTGGACTTTGATACCTGCCAGACGTAGTTTTGCAGGCCTGCATGCTCGATCAAGTGCCAGAAGGACGCCGGGGTGAGGCCGGCGCGGAAAAGGCTGGCCTTGAGCCGTGTCCACACCCCTCGCTTCAGTTGCAGAAGGCCATGATCCAGCAGAAACAGGTTCAGGTTGACGACGTAGTGCAATGGGCCGAAGCCGTGGTCGGACATCACGATGACCGTGGTGTCGTCTGGGATGCGGTCGAGCATCTGGCCGATGAAGCCGTCCACGCGTTGATGTACCTGCTTGAGCGCAGGGCCGAAGCGAGCGGCGGCCTGGGGGTCGTAGCGGGGGTGAGTGGGGTCCACGAATTTCCAGAAGGCGTGCTGCACGGTGTCGGTGGACAGGAAGTGGAACATCAAGAAGTCGTAAGGGTAGTCGGTCATCAGTTGCAGCGCGTACTTCCCCCGCTGCTCGACCAGGTCCAGCAGGTCGGCTGTGAACTCCGCTTCGTTACCCGGCTTGTACTGAACGTGGGGGGCGATGCGGTACGGTTCCATCCGGCCAGCATACTGATCGAGCAAGTCAGGCGGGTAGGTGAAGCTGCCGCCCACAGGCGAGAGCATCCCGGCGATGACGAAGCCGTTGACCGGGGTGGGCGGGTAAGTGACGGGGACGTTCATCACGCCAACCTTGTAGCCAGCCTCGGAGATGATCTGCCACAGTGTCGGGGCGCGGATGGAGGTGGCGTTGACCAGTTCGAACTGGCTACCCCCCCTGCCCCCCCCATGAGGGGGGGAGGCTGCCATTGGCCGGATGAAGTCGAACACGCCGTGCTTGCCGGGATTCATGCCGGTGGCGAAGGTGGGCCAGGCTGGCGAGGTGACTGGCGGAAGCGTGGATTCCAGGGGGCCGTGGATGCCCTCGTCCATCAGTCGTGCCAGGTTAGGCAGATCGCCCGCCTTCGCCCAGGGGCGGATCAGGTCGAAGGTCCCGCCGTCAATTCCGATGACCAGCACGCGACTCATGCTTCCTCCTCTTTCACGTTGGGGGTGGCTGTCACTGCACCCTCCACTGCATGGGAAGCTTGTACGTCTGGGGTGGCCTCCAGCACCTGGCGGACGACGTAGATGGGTTTCCCTTGCGCCTCGTGGTAGGTGCGGGTGAGGATCTCGCCCAACAGTCCCATCATCAGGAACTGGACGCCTAGCACTGTCAGCAGCACGGCCAGCATCAGCCACGGGCTGGTGCCGATGCGATAGGCGCGGAATGCCTGCTCGCCGTAGAGCAGGCCATGGACGATTTTAGTGCCGTACAGGTAGAGAAGGATGAGCCCGCCCAATCCGCTGCTCAGCAGTCCTACCGCGCCGAAGAGTTGCATTGGGCGGTTGGAGTAACTGAGCAGGAAGGAGACGGTGATCAGGTCGAGGATGACACGGGGGGTGCGGGAGAGCGCGCTATACTTGGACTGGCCAGCCTTGCGTGGACGGTCGTTGACCGGCACCTCGGCCACGCGTATGCCAATCAGGCTGGCGATCTCCGGGATGAAGCGATGCAGTTCGCCGTAGAGATGCATTTGCTTGACCAGGTCACAGCGGAAGGCCTTCAGTGAGCAGCCCCGGTCGTGCAGGTGGACGTCGCTGGTGCTGGCGATGAGCCAGTTGGCGACCATCGAGGGCAGTTTGCGGGTCAGAAATGGCTCCTTGCGGTTCTGCCGCCACCCGCTGACCAGGTCGTAGTTCCCTTCCTCCATTACCTCCAGCAGGCGGGGGATGTCGGCCGGGTCGTTCTGACCGTCTGCATCCATCGTGATGACGACCGCGCCCCGGGCGTGATCGAAGCCAGCGGCGAAGGCAGCGGTCTGGCCGAAGTTGCGGCGGAACTGAACGATGCGCAGGTGTGGTTCTTGTTCCTGCAGGCGGTGGAGGACGGCCACGCTCTCGTCAGAGCTGCCATCGTCCACGGCGACGATCTCGTAACTGCGGTCCAGTTGTTGGAGCACGGCCGTCAGTTCGGGAATCAGGCTGGGCAGGGAGCCGGCTTCGTTGTAGACCGGCAGCACTATGGAAAGGTCGAGAGTGGGATTGGTTGTATCCATTAGCTTCGTGACTCGTGATGCGTGAAACGTGATGCGTGATGCGTGAAACGTGAAGCGTAATGCGTGATGTCACGTTTCACGCATTATAACACACTGCCCCAGCGGGTCAAAGTGTCATTGGGCCGCGCAGTAGTGCCTCCATCTCTCCTCGGTCGACCCGGGAGGTGAGGTCCAGGCTCAGAGGAGCGACGGAGACGACGCGATCCACCGCCAGGGCGTAGATGTCAGAATCGGGCTCGGTGCGCTCGGGGTGAGCGTGCGGCTCATAGTCAAGACCTTCCCCTACGAGAGGGGGGTTTGTTGGGTTTGCCAGGCTGACCTGTTGCGGCGGTGTGGGGACGAAGTAGACGTGGCGCGAGACGCGGGTCAGCCGCCAGGGGGTCTCCGTCGCGGCGTCGGACGGTACGTCCAGTTTGAGCAAGTCTACGTCGAACGGAAGCGAGGTGGTGAGGAGGTGGCGGGCGAACAGGCGGGTGAAGTGGATAGCGCTGGTGAAGTCTATACTGTCGGAGGGGTTAGTGTGGGTCTCCTTGGGAGTCTGGAGGGAGGCGGCCAGGGCAGGGATGCCAAGAGCTGCTCCCTGCAGTGCCGCGCCGATGGTGCCGGAGATGGTGACGTCGGTGCCCAGGTTTTCGCCGTAGTTGATGCCGGAGATGAGGAGCGCCGGCCGGCGGGGGGCCAGTTCTAGCACGGCGTACAGCACGACCAAAGCTGGAGAGGCGTTCACCTGGTAAGCTGTGACTGGTTGCCTGTCTACCCCCCCCGCCCCCCCCGAAGCGGAGGGGTGCTCCAATTCCACCTCCAGCGGGTAACGCGAGATGTGCCTTTCGGGGCCCGGCGGCATGCCGCGGCCCGCGCCCGACGATTGCCGGGCGGGGGCGACGACGAGGGGTTCCCCCAGGGGCAGGGCGGCCTGCACCGCGGCCCGCAGCCCCGGCGATGTGATGCCGTCGTCGTTGGTGACCAGGATCAGAGGTGGCCTTGTCTTGTGTATTGGCACAGGCGCAATGATAACAGGAAAGGCGTATCTGGACAAGCAGCGGAATCGCAGTCACACTTCTGATTGCACGGCGACCGGTGGACCTACGGAATTGTCACCTCTCCGCTGCCCAGCAATTCCAGCGGGTGGACGTCGAAGTGCTGCACTCCCCAGACCTCGACGGTGTACGTGCCGGGATCAAGGCCGGTCAGGTCCGCCGTCACCAGGTAGCCGCACATACAGCGGCACACCTGGCCCACATTGGTCTCGACTACCTTGATGGCCACCCCGTCCCGCCCGGCTGCCAGCGCCAGCTCCGCGCAGCAGACGTAGGAGAGGTTTTGCTCGACGTGGATGGCTCCCTCCTGGACGGTGATCTCTACTCCTGCCCACTCACCCAGAGTGTCGGACGGTATGGTTTCGTCGCACGGGCCGACGTCGGCTGTGAGGGATACCGGCTCGCTGGCGGGAGTCACTTGTCCGTCGGCCTCCAGCGTACCATTCCAGACGATGCCTGCCTGCTGGTGAGCCAGGGTGGTTTGATAGGCCGGCTGCGCTACCACCGGGAAGGACATCTCCAGGGTCCATGCCCCGCTCCGCCAGGCCCAGGTGGAAGCCCCCACGAGGTCCGGCGGCGTGAGGTTCTCTTGTACCCATTCCCCCTGCTGCTCCAGGCCGAAGCCAGGATGGGTCTGGGTCAGGTGGGCCAGGAGGACCTGGAAGGCGGCCTCTGGGTCGCTCAGGTGCCCGGAGTCTGGCTGGCAGATGACCATGCTCTGTCCTGTCTGGTCGGTGTGGACATGGTACTCTTTCCCCTGGGCCTGCAAAAGGAGCCGGTAGCCTGGGGTGATGATCTGGGCATACATCATCCCTGGCTGGGGGCAGCCCAGGCTGGCATCCGGCCACTCGACTGCTTCGGAGGAGAGGATGGTCACCTCCTCCAGGGGGATGTCGAGTTCGGCCGCCAGGTAAGTCGCGGCAGCGGCCGCCACGGGATCCGCCGGGGGGGGCGGCAAGGGCGAAAGAGGGCTCACCCCGGGTTCGGGTAGGGGACTCTCGCCTGGCGTGGGCTGTGCTGGAGTACCGGGGCCAGCTTCGTCCCCGGGGGTTGGCTGGGGGCGTGGCCCGCAGGCCACCAACACAAGTGCCAATAAGGACAAAAGGGCAAGGTGTCGCATTGTTGCGCGTCCTATGTCTCGCTGCATTCGGCTTCCTTTGCCCCTTCCCCTTCTGGCGGCTCGCTGCTTTCGGTCTCCTCCTGTGGCTCAGAGGGTTCCGGTTCTTCGTCCGTCGCCAGCACTGGCGGGGGTGGAGTGGGGGACTCTTCCCATTCTGTCTCCCGCTCCGGTGACTCAGTGGCTTCAGGCTCCTCGACCGGCGTCGGCGGGGTAAGAAGTTCTTCCAACTCCGCTTCCTCTTCCGGTGGGGCTTCAGGTTCTTCGACCGGTATAGGTGCCGGCGGGGATGGGGTGGGGCGGGATGGACGATGTCCTGAGCTTGTCGAAGGGGCATAGGCCGTTGTGCCGAAGCGGGTCAGCACCACAGCGCCCAACCCCAGGCAACCCAGGACGAAGATCACGAACCACCCGAGCGGTGCCAGACAGGAGGCGGTACTCAGCCCTGTGCTGATCAGCGTGATCACTAGCGTCCCCAACCCGGCAGCCCACAGCGGCGCGATCTCACGAGCGTTGAGTGCTTGCAGCAGTCGCTCCCCGACCACCGCGCCGATACTGATCCAGCCGAACAGTCCGGCCGCGCCCAGGATCAGCGCCGCCAGCGCCGCGAGAGGCGACAGGCATAAGGTAATTATCAGCGCGACGATGAGCACCGTGGCGGCGATTATCGTGAGCAGCCCGATCCCGAAACTGGGCCACGGGGCCTCGACCACGGCTCGCCCGACCTGCGCCGTCGGCTGCGGCCAGATCAGTGCCACCAGTCCCGCCACTGCGGCGACCACCAGTACCGCGATCACGCCGCGTATGACCATGAGCGTCCACTCCAGTACCCGTCGCGGGCTAGAGACCCAGGAAGTGGGTGGGGATGGCACTGGGACCGGGAAGCCTCGCAGGCGATCGAAGCGGAATCCGCGCAGGGGCATGCCCTCGACGATTCCTCCGTCCACGCGGGCTTCCTCTTCCCGCTCGAGGTCGCAGTTCCAACTGCATACGACGTCTCCCTCCACCCACGCATCGTCGTCCAGATGGATGTCTCCGCCCGAGACGACTACGTCGCCCCCTACAGTGCCCGCCACCTCGGCGCTGCCGTTCCAGATGATGACGGAACCTTCTACGCGACTGCCAGCTTCCAGGGTCGCGTCGCCGTTGAAGATGACCAGGTCACCATCCAGCCGCTTGTCTTCCTCCAACCTATAGTCCTCGTTCCAGATGACGACGCCGTCGTCACCAGGCGGATCTCCATCTGCCAGTGCTGGCGTGGTCGGGAGCAGCAATCCTGCAGCCAGCAGCAGAATGAGCCAGATAAAACGTTGTCTGTGCATTATCTCACCTCCGTGGACTTGTGCCTAGTCATTGGACACTTCGATCAGGCGCAGGTTGCCGATGCCCGTTGTGGCCTGGATACGCAACTCTGTCTCCGTCTCGCCGAAAGCATCGTTGACGTAGGCGTCGCCTGTGCGCCGCAAGCCGGATGCCTCCACGTTCGTCAGTCCGCCCTCTGTCTCAACCCGCACGCCCACGTTATCGGGCAAGCGCAGGGTGACTGAGCCGATGCCAGTCGTGACCTGCACGTCGGCTGAGCAGCGCCAATTCCCTGTGAAGTCCAGGGTGATGTTACCCACGCCACCCTGCACCTTTATCCGCTCCGGACCGGCGTGGCCGATTCCGATCACCTCCAGTTTTGAGGCCCCGGCATCCAGCGTGAGGTGGCTCATCTCAGCCTCGTTCGGCTCGTCGAAGCGCACCTCAAAATCTCCCGCGCCTATGTCCAGGTCCAGTTCTGCGAGTTGCAGCCCGGTGAAGTCCAGTTCTCCACTTCCAGCACCGATCTCGAAGTCCATCTTGAGCGGTATCTCGGGCGAGAATTCCAGTTCCCACTCGTTGTGGACATTTCCAGTGGGGAGGCCCCAATCTTCCTTGGTGCCTCCCTGCTCAATTGTCAGTACGACGTCATCGTAGGTCACTTCCGGTTCCCATTGCTCGACGTTGTAGCGGAAATGACCGGAGAAGAGATCGTCGGAGGTCCCGGCCTCGATCTCCAGTTCGCCCATGCCGAAGAGAGCCTCGATGGTGGCCGATTCGGCTTCTGCGAGGGGGATTGTCTCCCGCTCGTCCCGCATCTCTCCGACTTCGAGGGTTGGCACGTTGATTTCGATGTCTGGCACCTGGGGTATTGTGCCGCACGCGATGTTACCGCCGATCAGCAAAAGTGCCGCCAGTATAATCGTGATGTGTTTCATTTGGATATCCCTTGTGAAATGTTATTTGTGGACTTGTATTATTACGCTGCGCGCAGGCGGCGCACCGCGCCTATCCATAGACTGTTCAACACCAGCGCCATCGCCAGGCTGAACAAGCCCAGGAATGTCAAGGGGACGGCGAACTTCTCCGCCAGCACCAGCAGTGCGCGACTTACCGCGCCCAGGAGGGCCAGCAACTGGACGATGGTCTCTGGGCCACCACTGACCAACGCTGGCGCAATACCCGTCGTGTCCAGCAGACCGAGGAGGATCGGGGCCAGCGCGAGCAGCGCCAATGCCACCGTCCCTAGCGCCAGTGCCGTGCCACCGATGATCGCCCGGCGTGCCTGCTCCCTCCGGTTCAGGCGGGCCATAACATGCACGCGCAAACGGACTGGGGCGTGCATCATCGGAGCGGAGGCCAGCAGACTGTCGAGCGCCTGTAGCCTGTGCCACTCGGCCTGGCATGCGCTGCACCCGGCCAGATGGTCTTTCAGGAGGGCAACCTCTGTGTTGTCGAGGCGGCCATCCAGCCGTGCGGACATCATTTCGCCAGCCTGCTTACAACGCATTGTCCGTTTCTCCTTCCATCGTCCTCGCCAGACTATGCCTGGCGCGGTGGAGCCGCGATTTGATCGCACTCACTGTCAGGCTCAGTGTCTCGGCGATTTCCTCGTATGAGCAGTCGTACCAGTAGCGAAGTGTGATCGCCGCCCGGTCGGTGGGCGAGAGCACCGCCAGCAGTTGTTGTACCTGTTCCTCCCGCTCTCGCTGTGCCACCATAGCTTCCGGGTTGGGGCTGTCGCTTGCCAGCCGCTCTGGCGCGGCGATCTCGTCTTCAAATGATAGCCAGGTGATCCGTCGGCGACGCAACTGGTCAATGCAGTAGTGGGAGGCGATGGACAGTAGCCAGGAGCGGAAGGGACGCAGCGGGTCGTAACTATGCAGATGCGTGTAGGCCCGCAAGAACGTCTCCTGCGCGGCATCCTCAGCCTCCCCTGCATTGCCCAACATCCGGTAGGCCAGATTGTAAACGGGCGTCTGGTAGGCCCCAACCAGGCGACCGAACGCGGCCTGATTTCCTTCCTGTGCCAGCTTGATCCACTCTGTCTCGTTGGTCTCGTTGGTCACACGTGTACTCCACTAACCTGGACGTCTCCAGGTCCTGGCAATCTCTATTACGTATTAGTTCCTGGAAGGTTGCACGGCAAGCGTCTACGTGGGGATCAAGAAATTGGGACAAATGACCTCCAGGTGATATACTTGCGCTATTACCGTCAAGTTA
>CAYPOY010000017.1:0-14704 GCA_964412395.1 uncultured Anaerolineales bacterium
TTCTCCTCATCGCCCCATGCACCTACCTCCTGCCCGCCTATTCTTCATTGCTGGATGTTGTCGCCGGAACTTGAAGCCACCAAGCTGCCTATTGCGCAAGCACGTCCAGAGTTTGCTTTCGGCTGGCGTTTGTGGCTGACGTAGCTCACGCGCACAAGCAAGAATGGGTGGGTAGATACGGTGTCGCTTGTTGGCCATCTCATGTGCCTCCCTTGGATTGCCCCTCACCCCAACCCTCTCCCCGGGGGGGAGAGGGGGCGATCCCCTCTCCCTCCCAGGGAGAGGGGCCAGGGGTGAGGGTCGGCACCGCATAATCCGGCACGACGTGCACGCCGACGACGAGAGGCCAGTACTCCCCCTGCCAGTTGCGGCTCAGTCCCACGGCCAGGTATAGGGCGTCGGCGTTCAATCGCTCGCAGAGTGCGTCGTGGTCCAACACCAGGTGGCCGCCCTTCTCGCCCAGCCAGGCTCGGCCCAGCGCGTGCCACTTGAGGTCGGTCACGGAGACGCCGCGCCGGCTCGTGGCCCGGGGATGATTGGCGTCGCCCGCCAGCACGAAACTCATGCGCGCTTCGTACTTGCCGGAATAACCGTCCAGCGAGAAACGCGCCCCTACCCACTCCGGCTGCACCAGGCAGAGCGAGCGGGTGTAGTGGACAAGCACGTCCTCCGGGGCACGGTCGAGATACCTGGCGAAGAAACGGGCCCGCTTCTCCCCCTCCAGGCGGCGCAGCAGCCGCGGCCGGTGGTGGATGAAGTCAGTGAGCCAGTCCTCGATGTGAGGCGGATCGGGTCGTGGCTTCTGTAGATCCAGCTCTACAACGTCGCTGCATTGCACCAGGCGACCGCTGGCATCGGTCATGTCGCCCGGTAAAAGGGTGTCGAACTCACGCACCGGGCGCACCCAGCGCAGACCAGCAACAGGGTCAGGCTCGCGGGTGAACCCGGCCGTGCAGATGCCGCTGAGCATCTTGCTCATGGCCAGGATGAGGACTTCCTGGGGTGGCATAGATTCCTAATCCTCCTCTACAAATGAACAACAGTCAACTCCGGCAGGTGCCCAGCCCAGTACTCGGCGACCAAGCGACGGTGGCAGTGCTCGGCGGTCGGTTCGGCGCAAAGGAGACACGGGGCACGATAGCGGGCCAGGATTTCGCAGCCCACCTCTTCCGCGGTTCGCTCCTCCAACAGCGGGAGGAAGTGGGTCTCGTAGGCAGCCCAGTCCTGGTCCTCGCGATAGGCATCGAGGATCTCCGAGGTGGGGGCCAGCTCAGGGTGATGCTCGTAGGCGATGGAGAACCCTTCGCGCAGCAGGAAGGCCAGGTCGTCCCGCTTGGTGTAACCGGCCAGGTGAGAGGTGTTGCGCAGGCGGACATCAATCACCGCGTCCACGCCTGCGTCGCGCAGTTGCCCGATGAACGTCGCCAGCGGTTTGCGCCGATAGCCGATGGTGTAGAGGAGGGAAGGTGGACGGTGTATGTTAGACATCATAGCTTCTCCTCACCCGAACAGGGAGAGTTGCCGGGCTATCCGCTCACCCTCGACCGTCCTGCCATCGGGTTGAATGTGGAGCACGTGGACGCCGCACCCCAGCAGGGTCTGGGTGATGAGCAGGTGGCGGTGGCAGTGGCGGTGATCGCCTTCGCTGCACATCACGGCCACCCGTTCGGTTCGGGCCAGTTCGAGCAACCGGTCAATGCCAGCCTGGTATGCGTCTGTCTGCTCCACACGCCGGTAGTCAGGGCGCTCCTGCCCAGGGTCGTACAGGGCAGGGTCGGCCGGGCGGCCGCCGAGCGCATCGCCCATGAACCGGTAGGCGATGCCAGCGTCGTCCAGGTCACGGACCAACGTCTCGCGATTGAACTGGTGTGCCCAGCGGCTGTAGGGCTGGCTGCGCACATCCACGACGAGGGTAATCCCGTGTTGGCGCAGCAGGTCCACGAAAGCCGTCGCCGTATGGTCGCTGTGGCCAATGGTGTGAATCAGCAGGTCTTCGGGCATAGTCGTCCTTGGAAGATTGGGCACAAGTGAGCGCCAGATTGGTAGGATGTAAACGAGTCATCTCACGGGTTACGCGCTCCCGCTCAGGTGCGCCGGCCGAAGGGGCGTCGCCGCCGCTTCAGTTTAGCCAACCGTCGTCGCCAATCGGCGATGGCGTGGTGGTCAGGATCGGCACTCGCCCACATATCAAGCCACGAGCGCGCGGCATCGAGGTTGTCCTGCGCCAGGAACAGTTGAATCTGCGCTACGCAAAAAGCGGCAAACTCGCTGAAGTGGAAGCGTCGTCGGGTGAGCAGTGGCTTCAGCAATGCCTGGGCTTCGTCTATCTCGCCCCTCCTGATACACAGTTGGGCCATACTGGTGCGGGCGAACACGTAGTCGGGATACCGCTGGTGCAACTGGCGCACGATAACTTCGGCCTCCGGAAGGCGTCCCTGCATTTCATAGGCGGCGGCCAGATTGTTCAACAAGGCAGGGACGTCGGGCTCAATCTCCAGCGCCTGCTTGAGCAGATGCTCGGCCTCGTCCGCGTCGCGACGCTGTAAGGCCAACGTCGCCTCGGTCAACCACTGCTCCACTTGCGGTTCGCGCTCTGGATCAGACTCGTCGTGCAATTCAAAGGCCATCAGTAGGAGCTCGCGCCATTCGCCCTGCATCCACAGGCGTACCAGTCCAGAGGGTAGCAGCCCGGCTTCGGAGACAATGCGAGCCGCCTCGCTGCGCATCTCGTCGGGACCGCGCTGGCTGAGAGCAAAGTCCCGTAACGCGGCCTGCATTTCGGGCGTCTCGGCCGCACGGGAAATGTGCAGGGCAAACTCACGTCCCATCGGATCGCCCCGATCGAACAATAGAGGCACCAGGCTCACGATCTCAGGATGCTGGCGCAGATAGCGCCGAGTTGCCCGCGTGACAGCTTCTTCTTCACCCCGTTGGAATACCGGTTCGAGGTGCCGGCCCAGATCATCAATAGCCTTCTGAGTCACCCAGTTGGGGAAGCTGAAGGGCCAGGGGGCATGTCGCTCGCCGACGGGTTTGCGCAGATCGGATAAATTGTCCCGCGCCAGTTCCAGTCCGGGCGAGAGTTCAAGTGCCTGCTTCCAATACCGGCGGGCCCGGTTTTCTCGTCCCAACCGCATGGCGGCGACAGCCGCCAGGTGGTAGAGAACGGGATTGGCGAAAGGAGGTTCGAGGTGCCCGGCCCGTTCGGCGTCGCTGAAGGCATCCAGCACGCCCTGGTCATCGCCCATGTAGCTCAGCGCCTCGGCCTTCTTGAGCCATATGCCTGTCGCGTCCGACTCGACCGCCTTGAGCCGCTCGGCCCAGTGCTCTGCCTCGTCCACGCGGCCGCTCATACAGACGTAGCGGGTGAGATTGGACAAAGCGTGAACATTGTCGGCGTCGAAGGCAAGCACACGCTGCGCGGTGGCGACAGCCTGGCCCAGCCGGCCCTCAGCCAGGTAGGTCAGGCTGATATTGTTGAGGGCCGGCGCGAAATCGGGACGACGATGCAGCAGTCGCTCCGCGACCTTGCGTGCCTGGGGATACTCACCTTGATCCAGCAGCGATTGCGCCTCTTCGTGCAATGCAGCCAGTTCGAGGCCATCTTCGCCGGGCAATTTCAGGTCGGCCAGGTAGTCGCCCACTCCCGCTTCTATGTCGGCTACCGTTTCGCGGACCTCGTCAGCCCGATCATGGTCGGGCCAACGGTCGAGGAAGCGATGAAAGGTGCGCAGCGCCAACATCGGGCGCATATTGGTCAGGTAGGCTCCGGCCGACATCAACGTGATGTCAGGGTCGTGCGGTGTCAGTTTCAGCAACTGCTCGCAAACGACCTGGTAGCGTCCGGTGTCGTGGAGTTCGCAGTAGACGTTGACCAAAGCTGACAGCACTTCAATCCGGTTGGGGTAGCGCCGGTCGAGATCTTCGAGGATCTCGCCTGCCTGGTCCCAACGCTTGCAGCGCATGGCCGCATCGGCTTCACTCAGGCCGGATACAAGCCGTGAGGGAACACGTTTGCGGGAAGCAGGCTTGACGGTTTTGTGCCTGCGACGGCGTTTCTTTTTCGACATTGTTCCTCAATTCCAATTTTGGCGGATTTTCTCCAGGTTGGCGTGCTGGTAATGGGCACTGGTGAAGACAAGCGCATCGCCTTCAATAGTATACTTGGCTTGGCGCGAAAGTCAAAAAAGGCTGCACTACCAGCACCAGGTTCGCGGGGTCGCTCAAAACAGCAACCGGGGCTGATTAGACCGGGTCTACGTGGAAACGTGGGGTAAATATGCTCGGTGGTACGAGGATGCCGGAGGTTGTCCCCTCTTATCCTTTGTGGTATCATATGTTTGCCCACAAAGGGGGAAGGGAGAAAGGTCAACCTTTGCTGGCGTTTCTCTCATGAGATCGCTGATGGTGCTGACATTGTAGCTCAAGTGGCGACGACACTGGGTGACTGTGGCAGGTAACCTTCGACCCCGATTTGCGCAAACTGGCCGGACGAGGGTCGGCCGGGCAAATGGGCGAGGGATGACAGTTAGACCACGAGCACTTGCTTCTCTGGTGAGGGGAACGGCAGACAGCAGGGACGCAGGCGTTCGCCTGGTGGGTGCGCGACGCGGCCACCACGGGAGCAGGTAGTTCGAGCGTGTGGCCAGGCACTCTGAAAAATTGATAAGGAAAAAGTAACAATGGCCCAACCGGCTAATCCCTACGTGGCGGGGCCTCCCACATGGGGGGAAAGGGGATTTTTCGGCCATCAGGACACACTGGACTGGGTGGCGCGGGGACTGCGTAACCCGGCCACCAATTCCGTGGTCCTATTCGGCCAGCGGCGCATCGGCAAAACCTCCCTCCTCCTGCAACTTCGACGCACCCTGCCTGCCGATACCTTCCTGCCCACCTACTTCGACCTCCAGGACCAGTCCACTCGCTCTTTGGGCCAGGTGCTGGCTGATCTGGCCGACACCGTCGCCAAGCAGGCTGGCCTGGAGCCGCCCGATCCGGCGGCCTTCGACGACCGGGGCACGTTCTTCAGCCACACCTTCCTGCCCCAGGTTTACGCATTCCTGGGGAGGAATCGTCGTCCCGTTTTCCTCTTGGACGAGTTTGATGTGCTGGACGAAGCAACCGAAGAGGAACTGCCGGCGACGGCAGCGGCCCAATCTCTTTTCCGCTTCATACGCCGTGTGATGAACAAAGACCCCCACCCAGCGTTCGTCTTCGCCGTCGGCCGGCGGGTCGATGACCTGGCCCTGGACTTTACTGCCATTTTCAAAGCCTCGCTGGTGCGAGAGGTCTGGGTGCTGGATCGAGAAGATGCTGAGGCGATGGTGCGTCAGGCGGAGACCCCGGGTCAGAATGAGACGCTCCGTTTTACCGACCAGGCCGTGGCGCGCATCCTGAGCCTCACCAGTGGGCACCCCTACCTGACTCAGTTGCTCTGTCAGCAGATCTGGGAGCGAGCCTATGCGGAGAATCCCACCACGCCGCCGCGGATAGACGTGCCGGAGGTAGAGGCCGCCGTGCCCAATGCGCTGGAGGCAGGCGACCAGGCGCTGGCCTGGCTTTGGAATGGGCTGAGTCTGGTCGAGAAAATCTACGCCGCCGGCCTGGCCGAGGCCATAGGCGAAGGGGAGACTATCTCGGAAGATCGAGGGATGCAGGTGCTGACGAACCACGCCGCCCGGCTGCGCACGCGAGAGGTGGAACTGGTGGCTCCCCGCGACCTGGTGAGGCGGCGGGTGTTGGATATGACCGGGGAACAGAAGCATCGCTTCGCCGTCGAACTCTTCCGCCGCTGGATACGTCAGCATAAGCCCCTCCAGGATGTGAAAGATGAGTTGGACCAGGTGGATCCACTGGCCGAAGAACTCTTTGGCATAGGCCAAAAGTTCTTCCGACGGAATCAGTTGAAGGCAGCCGTCCGTTACTTCCGGGATGCACTAGCGGCGAACCCGCACCACTTCCATGCCCGGCTTCGCCTGGGCGAGACGCTGCTGCAACTGACCCGAACCGACGAAGCGGTAGCCGAACTGGAGTGGGCCTACGAACAGGACCGAGAGGAGGCACGTTTGCTGCTGACCCGCGCGCTGGTGGCTCAGGCAAGAGTGCGGGAGGAAGCGGGGAATGAGAATGGAGCACTAGCGGTCTGCGAGCACGCGCTCCAGGTCTCCCCTGGCAACCGTACAGCCCAGAAGATACGGAGCGCCATCCTGGTGCGCCGATTGGAAGCAGAGGCCCGAGGCCACGAGCAGGCAGAGCGGTGGGCAGAGGCCACCACAGTCTACGAGCAGTTGGTGACCCAGGCCCCCGACGAGGAGAGCCGGGAGAGGTGGCAAGCAGCGTTCGAACGCTGCCGGAAAGAGAGGCTTCTGGCTCATCTGTTCGGCGAGGGCATAGGGGCGCTGGAGAAGAAGAATTGGCAGCGGGCACAGAAAGCCTTTGCTGAGGTAGTGCACGGCCAGCCGGACTATGGTGTAGATAAGCAACTGGCGGCCCGGTTGTTGTTACAAGCGGTATTGCGAAAGCCTATTCGGAAGTATAGACGAGTCCTTGCCACTGCATTCACCATCGTTGTTCTGGTGGCTATGGCTGGCGTCCTGTATTTCCAACCCTGGAAAGAGACTCAGGTTCTGCCGCCAGTCAAATTGCCAGAGAATTGGGAGCACGTCAGCACTTACCGCCTTGATACCAACCGCGACGGTAACCAGGAATGGGTCGTCCTCTACCGCTTCGACCTACCGGCCGAGACCGCGCACGGTGGCAGCCCTATCGCGGGTGTCGTCTACCAAACGGACGGCAGCAGTCCCTCCGTCCCCATCCGCTACGAGTTGCGCCCCCAGGATGATGACTATTTGTGCGAATGTGAATGCATCGCTGCCGTGGAGGACGTCCTATCCGGGCTCCCAGGTTCTGAACTGGTCGTGCGTGATCGCTGCGATGGTGAAATAAACAGGTTGTCCATCTTCTACTGGAAACCGAACGAAGAGAAGTACCTGCCAAAGGGGCATTTCAGCGGCAGCCGCATCAAGGTGGAACTGGACAGTGTCACGGTTGAGCAGCGCCTGCTACACCGCGCCCAATTGGCGCTGCGACTGATTTACCACCCCGACGACAACGAGACATACTACGGGCCGTTCGACCAGGGTGTTCTCGTGATGCCTGAGAAGCACGAACTGGTCTGCTACCAGGCAGAGCCCAAGGACGCCATGCGCTCTCCCTATCCCGAAAAGGTCATGCTTGCGTTCTACAACCACTACACCGATGCCAAGCAGGCTTCAGAGTACTTCACCGAGAAAGGATGGGAGCAACTGGAGCAATGCACCGCCGGCCGGTGTGGGTGCACCTCAGCGCGCAGTGAGATCATCCACGTGCGGGTGACCGACTTGCGACTCGGAGAGGACACTAGCTCTGACCAGGCCACCTTCGATCTCAACGTCATCTGTGAGCGTCGAAACGGTGCGCCAGACGACGAAACTGCCATACGGTGGTATCTCGTCCGGCAGGATGGCCGCTGGAAATTGGACAATGCGGCGGTGATACCCGCCGAGGAGCAAGAAAGAGACGAGCAATGACCGGGACGGCCTATGTAGTTCGAGTGCTGAAGAGCTGTGCGCGTGGGTAGGCGGCCAGCAGAATGGTCACCGCGAGAAGCACTTAGTCGAAATCCCGCCAGATACGCATCCTACTTGTTACGCCGTCTGCGCCCGGTCAATAAGGGAATGTCGGCAACCAGGCGCGATTCGTGCGCACTCTGGGAGAAGGTCACTTGAACATCCTCGACGTCAATGGCGACGTGACGCGAAATCACAGTGATGATCTCGTCTTTGAGCGTGTTCAGTAGCGCCGGCGAGACACTAGTCCGGTCGTGGGCCAGCACCAGGCGCAGCCGCTTCTTGGCGACCTCGCCGCTCGACGGTTCGCGCCGACGGTCCATCAGGTGTTTGAAGAACCCCATAGTCAATTCCCCTCAGAGCGCATGAAACGGAAAAGTCGTTCCAACATCCCTGGTTCGCGCAGGGGCATGAACGGCACGTCTTCCCCTCGCAACCGGCGAGCGACGTTATGAAACACCTGCCCGGCCAGGGAACTATCGCTAGAGAAGGCCAGAGGCTGCCCCCGATTCGTGGCGACCAGGATTGCTTTGTCCTCCGGCACGATGCCGATGAGATCAATGGACAGAAGTTCGACGACGTCGGCGATGCTCAGCATCTCACCGCGCCGCACCATGTCTGGCTCAATCCGGTTGATGATCAGCCGTGCAGGACCCTGCTCTTCTGCCTCAATCAGGCCGATGACTCGATCGGCGTCACGCACGGCGGCCACCTCCGGGTTGGTGACGATGAGAATCTCGTCGGCTGGAGCGAGGGCGTAGCGGAAACCCTGCTCGATGCCGGCGGGAGAATCAATCAGGATGAAATCGTGCTGCTCCCGCAGGCTCTCGCAGACGCGCACCATGTCATCAGGTCGGACCGCGCTTTTGTCACGGGTTTGCGCAGCCGGCAGCAGGAAGAGTTCCGACAGTCGCTTGTCGCGCACCAGCGCCTGACGTAACCGGCAACGTCCTTCGATCACGTCCACCAGATCGTAGACGATGCGGTTTTCGAGGCCCAACATCATGTCGAGGTTACGCAAGCCGACGTCGGCGTCAATGGCCACCACGCGCTGCCCTTGCATCGCCAGTGCGACGCCCAAGTTAGCAGTGAGAGTCGTCTTACCCACCCCTCCTTTGCCCGAAGTAATCGTAATTACTCTTGCCCTCATCGCCCCCCCTTATCTCGCCCGTCCCAGTTCACTACCGTGTACCCGGCCCCACACGACGATGTCACCACCCGCCACTATTTCCGCTCCAGAGTTGACATCGCCGATGACCACCACGTGGCGCGGGTGGCGTAGGCTCTGTCCAGAACGAAATGTCGGATGCCTTTAACAGTGATCGTATCTGGGCTCACAAGCCCTCCCCCTGGCAACCCAGTGGCATTATAGCACAGGAAACAGGATTATCAAATATGGTCAGATCATCTCAAACATATCCCGAAGCTGGCGGGCGGCTCGCTCCCAGGTGAACCGGGCTGCCTGGGCGAAACCACGGGCAGCCATCTCCTGACGCAGGTCGGTGTCCTCCAGCGCGCGGGCCATCGTCTCGGCCAGACCGTCGGTGTCGAGCGGGTCCGCCAGCAGCGCCGCATCGCCCGCAACTTCTGGAAGCGAGGACCTGTTCGAGCAGACGACGGGGACGCCGCAGGCCATCGCCTCCAGCACCGGCAGCCCGAAGCCTTCGTACAGCGACGGGAAGACAAAGAGGGCCGCGTTGCGGTACAGGGCCGGCAGGTCAGCCTCGTCCACGAAGCCCAGAATGCGCACGCAGTCGCCGTGTTTCTCTGCTTCAGCGAAGATGTCCTGGCAGAGCCAGCCCCGCCCGCCGGCGATGACAAGTTGCAAGTCTGCAAGCCTGCAAGTTTGCAGTTGGGTAAAGGCTTGTATCAGGCGGACATAGTTCTTGCGCGGCTGGAGGGTGCCGACGCTAAGGACGTAGGGCACCTCGCTCAGGCCGTAGCGGGCCTGGAGCCGTTCACTTTCTCTCAGTTCTGGCTCCGGCCGGAAGTGAGAGTCTACTCCGCTGTAGAGTACCTGTACCTTGCCAGGGGAAACGCCGAGGAGCGAGACGATGTCGGACCGGGTATGAGCCGAGTCGGCCAGCACCAGGTTGGCGCGGGAGATGGAGCGGGGCACGACGCGCTCCAGGTAGCGGCGTAAAGCCGGCACGAAAGCCTCGGAGCAACGCAAGAACGAGAGGTCATGGACAGTGAGAAGAGTGCGCGTGGTGCGGCAGGTGGGTGGAAGGACAAAATCAGGGGAGTAGAAGACGTCGAGGGGGCCGGTGATGGTCTCGACCGGGATGGGCAGACGCAAGCGCTGCCAGAGGCGAGCGAGCCAGTCGTCGCTAATCGGTAGGGTGCGGAGCAGGATGCTGGATGCTGGATGCGCGATACTCGATGCTCGCAACTGTCCGGTTTCCAGTTTCCAGCTTTCAGTATCCAGTCCACCGGTAGCGGCGAAGATGACGTATTGGCACTGACTTTCCAATGCCAGGAGCGCTGTCACCAGTTCGCGGGTGTAGCGGCCGATGCCAGCGCGCTGGCGAACCGCGGCAGTGTAGTCTATACCGACTCGCGTCATCGCTTTTGCCTTTGTCATGGCACCACCCGTACTGTTGTCAGGGTGATATGATTGGCCTGCATCTGCCCACCTGCCGGGACCGTGGGTAGGTGCATGATCCCCCCTTCTTCAAACGCGTACACCACCACCCGCACGCCGTAGACCCCAGGGGGCACGCCCTGGGAGACCGCCAGCACGTACGGATCGGCAAGCACCTGCCCCGGCTCCCAGGCAGCCGTCGGTGCAGCCCTGTCCAGCGGCCAGCCATCGTGCTGGGCGGCCTTGCGTTGCCCAGCATCCACCAACTGGGCCGAGACAGTATAGTTGACGTCCATCCGCCGCAGGCCTCGCCAGTACAGTGTCAACGTGATCGTCTCCCCCTGACGCACCACCCGTCGGTCGAGGTCGTATCCCACCAACTCCATCCGGTCTCCGAAGTTGATGGAGATGGGGTTGGGGATGTCACCCCCCTCAGCCCCCCCCACAGGGGGGAAGGCCCCGACTGGGTGAGAACGGAGCTGGATCCGCCCAAAGCGCATATTATCCCCAGGAGGCTCCCCCTCGGGTCCCGTCGCCGGGAGCCGCCCCTCCCCAGTTGCATCGTACAGCCCCACCTGGACCTGGGCCTCATCCGGGGTGTAGGCGGTGTCGGGGACTTGCAAGACGCACCGGTCGGCCCAGCGGAACCCCGGCTCCAGCCACATCGTCGAGAGCCACCCCAGGCCCGGGAAGGTGTCCCGCTGCGCCACCAGTAACTCCCCCTCCCCCAGCAAATGCACGAATACCGTGTAGTCCCGGTCGGCGGGGGCCAACGCCTCCCAGTAGAGGGTCACCCCCACCCACCCGCCCGGCTCTACGCCCCCCGAAGCGGGGGGGAGCTCTGTCTCCAGGTCATACCCCAGGAGCCGCATCACCCCGCCGAAGTCGGCCTCCAGCCGCTGGGGGATAGCAGCAACCTGGGCATCGGTCAATGGTTCCGGGAGCGCGTAGGCGGGCTTGATCCAGGCAAAGGGAACTGCTACCGATAGCCCCAGCAGGAAGAGAGCAAAGGCCACCACGGCCCATTGGCCCCAACGCCGGGGCAGCCACCCCGCCAGACCCAGCACCAGCAGCAGCGACCAGACGGGGAGAGCGGCAAAGACCAGCCGGCCCTGGGAGGACCAGGTGATGGAGGCCCACCGAGACCAGGGGATGAGAACACCGAGGCCATACAGAAGGCAAATGACAAATGACCAACGGTCAATGACCAATGACCAATGACCAATGACCAAATGCTTCTGAGCCATGATGGCCTGCCTGAACAACAAGGCAATCAGGCCAAGGGCAGCGACGACGGTCAGTGTGTTGAGCACGGTATAGACCCAGGTGGACATCGGGACGTTGAGGCCGCCGAAGTTGCCCCAGTAACCGGCCGCAAAGCTGTAGCGCTCCCGCCACAGTTGGGCCAGACCGGCCGGCACATCCCGCTGGCCCAGGATCTCGATAAAAACATTCCAGCCTAGCAGGTCACCGTAGAGTCGCAGGTTGCGCAGGTACCACCACCCGGCAACGGCCAGTAGCGGCAGCAATGTCGCCAGCCCACCGGCGAAGAACTCGGTCCACGAGCGCCGCCGCACCGCACGCACCACGACGACCAGCGCCGTGAGCACAGTCAGCGCCAGCGAACTGGTCTTGGTCAGCGCCCCCAGCCCCAGCACTATGCCCAACAGCAAATAGCGCCCCACGCTCCCTTGCCACGTCAACCCTCGATGGCGCAGCAGCCGGAGCAGCATCAGCAGAGCCAGACTGCTCAGCGGCACCACCAGGTTGTCGTTGTTGACCGCGCCAGAGATGAAAATGGCCATCGGAGTGAAGGCATGAACGGCCGCAGCGCCCAGAGCCAGGACCGGCTGATCGGGCAACACCTCACGCACGATAAGGTAGGTCAAGTAGACCGCCGCTGCCCCCATCAAGACAGAGAGGAAACGTATCAGATGGACCGCCAGCACCGTGCCCCGCCAGGGGAAAGCCTCCCGCGCCGGGCGGTGGACCACCAGGTTGACGTTGCCGTCAGGGGTAGCACCCGGGTCCACGTGAGGGTTGAGATGGCGGACCGTCTCCATATCCGATGTGTCAATCCAGAAAGTGGCGGCGGCCGCCAGGGCATAGTAGAGCGGCTGCTGGCTCCCCTCCTGCCGCCAGGGGGTCTCGACACCCGGCTCTTGCACCGGGAGGCTCCAGTGATCAGCGACGTACTTCACCATGGGGTAGTGCCACTTTTCGTCGGATGCCTCGAAGGGTGGGACGACTATGCTGTAGATCACACCCAGGGCGGTAAAGAGAATCAGGATCAGGACCAGGATGCGCCTCACGGGACCTCCCAACCTCCAATCAAGATCGCATTATCCGGTACCTGGTTGCCATCGGCGTCAGCCACGGGCAACCGACCCAGAGTCGCCAGGTCGTACAGCCCCACCAGAACCCGATATACACCGGGGAGGGCGTCAGCGGGTAGTTCCAGCCGGTAGGAGTCGGCCACCACCTCGCCCGGCAACCAGTGGGAGGTGGGATGACGACCAGCGTGGGGCAAAGAGTCCACTTGCGCGTGGATCTGGCCGTCCGGTCCAACCAGGTGGATGAAGACAGTGTACGAACAGTCTACAAATGTCTCGGCCTGCCAGTATAACACCACATCCGCTGCACCCCCCTCAGTCCCACCCACAGGGGGGGAGGTATTCAGTTGGGCCCCCGCCAGGGCGATGGCATCGCCCAGCCGGTAGCCCATCGACCGCACCCCTGCTGGCAGGGTGAACGTCCGGGTCACGCCAACGCGCACCGTCCCCACCGGGATCTTTCCCTCCTCCGAGGTGGCCCACAGGATCGCCGGCCCTCCCAAGGCATGCGGAGAAATTGGCACACGGCTGATGGTGAGATACCGGTCCCCTACCTCCCACGCTCCAGTCGCGCCCGGCTGTGGGAGAAGCGAAATCTCGTCAGCCGAGCCCTCCACCACCAGGCGCGGCTCGCAGAAAGGCCCGGCGACCCGCCAGGCGGCCTCCACCCGTACCTCCTCCCCCGGCAGTACCTGCTCAGGACGAACGTTCGCTGCCTCCAGAACCAGCCCTCCCAGGCGACCGGGAGCCACCTGGCTGACAGGGATGGTTCCCGTGAACAGGCTGGCGGGGCGATCTATAACCAGGGGGCCTGCTACGATTGTGCCGTGCCCGGTGCCGTCCGGCTCATACACCCGCAACTGAAGCCGGTAGAAGTCCCCCGGTGGAATCCCAGGAAAGGGGCATAGGGTGTACTGGCCCAGCACGGGCTCATCCGGGGGCCAACGCCCCGCCACCAGATAGGGACCGCTGATGGCGGCGTCGGCCCGCCCCCACTCCACGCCGGCCGCATCCAGCAGGCGGGCCGAGACAGAGAGGTGATGCGGCAGAGTGTCCTGCGCCTCCCAGTAGCAGGCAACCCGGACATTCTCATCGCCCCGGACCCGTTGGGGGAGAGCACAGCCCACCAGGCTCAGTGGCAGATCCAGCGATGATGCCAGTGGCGGGGAGACGACGGGCTCAGGGGGGAACGGCAGCCGGTCTGTCCGCCCCCCCTCAGTCACTCCCACGGGGGGGGAAGTATCACCCAGCCGGTAGTGGCGCAACTGCAACCCGATGGTTTCCTCCGGCAGCGGAACCTCCTCCCCCACCTGACCTAACAGGTGGACGACCAGGTCCGTCGGGTCCACCACCCGGGGCTCCCATTCCACCAGCCACACGCCTGAGTGACTGCCCAACCACTCGTTGAGCCGCCCGACGGTGTTGCGGTAATGCAGGACGTGGTTCACGTCCAGAATAGGATCATCGGGCAGGGCCAGCCATCCCTCTGGTCCGAAGTAGAACTGCCAGACCGGGAAGGTGTGGCCCGGCACGAGCAGCACGACCTCGTCAGGAGCCATCCGCTCGCGCACCAGCTTGGCCGCCGTGCGGAAATCGGACTTGGCGAAGGCGGGGTTGAAATACAGATTACTCAGGCCTAGCCCGGAGGTAATCAGTGAGGCCACAAGGATCAGCCCACCCAGCGCCTTGCACACCCCGGAACCCGTGCCAGAGCGAGAAAACAGGATCGCTACGCCGGCTGCAGGCAACAAGAACACCGGCGGGGACGCAAGGATCAGGTAGCGCGGGGAGAATTTGGGCACATCCTGGAACAGCCAGGCCATCAAGGCGACCGGCACGACGAAGTAGGCCAACAAGAAGAGCGCCGTTTCCCGCCCCCGACCATCGGGGGAGATCAAGAGAGCAAGAACCCCCGCCAGGCACGCAACGCCCCACACTACCAGTGTCACCGTCTCCGTCACCCCATCCATCATCTGCCCGGTCACAAACCCCCGAAACGCGCCCGATACAATGAACCGCCAGTTGAGGCGACCGGGCCAGTAGCCCGCGTTCTCTCCCAGGAAAGGCAGAGCATAGACCAGCCAGGGAAGCCAGAGCACCAGCGCCCCAGCGAGAGCCAGCGCGCCCCGGACCAGGCGAGCACGTCCCGCCCCCCCTTCCTCCCCCCCAATGGGGAGGCG